>JASJBB010000042.1 GCA_030066735.1 Woeseiaceae bacterium
GGCGGCTGGATCTCGGCCGGGATGATCTCGACGGTCCACACGCCGTTGCCCATCTTGCCGCTGACCAGTCCCAGGATCTGCCCGCATTTCTGCGCGCCTTCACCCGAGTCGCTGACAATCTCGACGATGTGCTGGTTGACCTGCTCATAGCCCTGGTTCACTTGCCGGGTCGCGTCGTCTGCAGTGTCCGCGGCTGGAGCGGCCGTAGCCGCCTGGCCCCCGGGGTCCGCGCGCAGTTCGTCGATCTTGCTGCGAAGTTGTTCGACAGCGGGCCAGCGCGCCTCGCGCGCCGCTTCGATGTCCTGGGTGTGCAACGAGCGCCGCAGGTCGTAACCGAGAGTCTTGCGCAGCGGCCGCGGAACGGCGACCTTGACCCACCAGGTGTTATTCCGTTTGAACAGGTATCTGTTGTCGGCGGCAGAGTCCGTTTTATGCATGATTCTTCCCGTGTACCTTTTTGGTCCGTAACGAACTGAAAATGAGAGGATTTTTTTGGCAATCAGCGAAATGCAAACAGGGTGGCGCGAAAAACGCCTGGAGCTGTACCTGTACCTGTGGAATTTGAACCCATCGACAACCGTTTGAAATAGGCATAAGCCGCAGTCAGGTAACGGATTTTCTCGGTTTTGGGCAGGGTTGGATCGAGCAGGTAAACTAGCCGCGACATTCACCGGGAGAACACCAATGAAAATACCGGTTTCAGGGGGTATCTGGGTCTTGCTGTTCGTGCTGTCGGGATGCTCCAAAGACCCCGCGCCCGAGCCGCAGACCGAGCCGGCGGCGCCTGCCAACCAGGCAACGGTCGTCGACGACGCGGCGATGAGCGATGAGTCGGCCAGCGAGAATTGGCTGGCATTCGGCCGCACCTATTCCGAGCAGCGTTTCAGTCCACTCGACCAGGTCAACGCCGGCAACGTCGCGTCGCTGGGCGTGGACTGGTATCTCGATCTGCCCAATGCGCGCGGCCTCGTGTCCACGCCGCTGGTCGTCGACGGCACGATGTACTTCGTCGAGAGCATGAATCGCATCCGGGCTGTCGACGCCTCGTCGGGCGAAGAACTTTGGACGTGGGACCCGAAGGTCTACGAGAACTCTGACATGCGCATCGGCTGGGAGCACAACCGCGGCATCGGTATCTGGAAGGACAAGGTCTACCAGGCCACGTGGGACGGGCGCCTGATCGCAATCGACCGGGCAAACGGCACGCAGGTGTGGAGCCAGCGCATATACGACCAGGGCATGCCGCTCTACAACACGGGCGCGCCGAAGATCTTCAAGGGCAAAGTCATGATTGGCTCTGGCGGGACCGAGTCCGGGCCCAACCGCGGCTATGTCGTGGCGCACGATGCGGAGACCGGCGAGTTCCTGTGGAAGTTCTACATCGTGCCCGGCAACCCCGCCGACGGCTTCGAGAACGAGGCCATGGAGATGGCAGCCAGGACCTGGACCGGCGAATGGTGGAAGTACGGAGGCGGCGGCAATGCCTGGCACGGCTTCACCTATGACGCCGATCTCGACGTCGTCTACATCGGCACCGGTAACGGCGCGCCCTGGAACCGGAAGGTGCGCAGCCCGGGCGGCGGCGACAACCTGTTTCTCGACTCGATCGTCGCGCTCGATCCCGACACCGGCGAGTATCTGTGGCACTACCAGAACACGCCCGGCGAGACCTGGGACTATAACTCGAACATGGACATCATCCTGGCCGACCTCGAGATCGACGGCAAAACCGTCAAGGCCATGATGCAGGCGCCGAAGAACGGTTTCTTCTACGTGCACGACCGCGAGAACCGCAAGTTGCTCTCCGCGGAGACCTACGCCGAGATCAACTGGGCCACTCACGTCGACATGGAAACCGGGCGCCCGGTGGAACGGCCTGGCGCGCGCTATGAAGACGGCGAGGAGCGCATCTCGCCGACACCGGCCGGCGCGCACAGCTGGCACGCAATGTCCTACAACCCGATGACCGGGCTTGCCTACATTCCGGTCCTGCAGATCTCCGCGATCTACAACGACGAAGGAATCGATCCCGACTCGTGGCAATCGGCGATCTTCGAAGGCGACACGACGGCGGTCGGCTGGCGCATCATCGAGGACCGGACGCACGTTGCGGGCTCGTTGCAGGCGCGTGACCCGGTCACGAACACGGTTGCATGGGAGGTGCCGATGTACGGCATCGGCAATGCCGGAACCATGACGACCGCCGGCAACCTGGTTCTCCAGGGGCGCGTCGACGGCACGCTGCGCGCCTACAACGCGACGACCGGCGAAGAGCTCTGGTCGCAAGACCTCGGCCTCGGCATTTCGGCGCCGCCGGTCACCTACTCGGTCGACGGCAGGCAGTACATCGCGGTGCTCGTCGGCTGGGGCGGCGGGGCTGCCGGGTTGGGTGGCGATATCTCGACAGCGAACGGCTGGGCCTATGGCGTGCACGACCGCCGTCTCGTCGCGTTCTCGCTGGACGGCGAAACGACGTTGCCGGCGCAGCCGCCGGCGGCCGAAGCGCAACCGATCGAGATGCTGCAGTTCGAGATCGACGCCGCGATGGCCGACCAGGGCGCATACGAGTACGGCGTTCGTTGCACCGTCTGCCACGGCTGGAATGCGATATCGGCGGGCATGGCGCCGGACTTGCGGGCATCGCCGATCCTGGCGTCGCAAGAGGCGTTCGCGAGCGTGGTGCGAGACGGCAGCCTGCAGGTAAACGGCATGCCGATCTTTGAGCACCTGTCGGATGACGAGTTACTGGCGATCAGGCACTATGTGCGTCGCGAGGCGGAAAAAGCCATTGAGTAATAGGGAGTTAGCAGCACTATGAAGAAGATTGCGATCATCTGTGCATTCCTGCTGGTCATCATGGCCGCCATCATGGGCGTGCTGACGATATTCGGCATGATGAGCGGCGAGACTTTCCTCTGGAACATGCTCAAGTTTGGCGGAGCGATCGTGGTGCTGGGCGTTGCGTCGGCCCTGATCGCGATGATGATGGGAAACCGGGAGGAGCAAAAATGAAGCTTGGACAGGCACTCTTGTTGTTCGCCCTGGCAGCGCCCGCCGTTGCGCTGTCCCAGGACACTGGCAAATACCAATGCACGCACGGCGACCTCGTGCGGCGTGTGGAGATCTTCACGGAGCCGGGGGTGGCCGTGCCCTGTGAAGTGCACTACTTCAAGGACACCGAGGCGCCCGGCGAATCGGAGGTACTGTGGAGCGCGCAGGCCCAGGAAGGCTACTGCGAACAGAAGGCGGCCGAGTTCATTGCCAAACTCGAAGGCTGGGGTTGGGATTGCGGTGCCGGCGACGCCACGGCGCCAGCTGACGAACCTGCCGCAGGGCCTGATGAGGCGGCAGAGCAGGAAGTCGTGGACGACACGGAGGTGCTGAGCCCTGGGGAGCCGTCGGGAGGCTAGCGCTCCAGCTCAGTGATTGAAGCCTGCAGCGCGTTGCAGGTTTCCTCGAGTTTCGCGTACTCCGCTTTGCCCTTGTTCACGTCGGCCAGTGCGCGATTCAGGGCTCGCTGTTCTTTCTTGAGCTTCGCAACCATGGCCTTGCGGTCGCTCTCGCTGCGCCGCAATGCCGCGCGCAATTCGTCCAGCGCTTCCTTGAGCTCGGCGATCGTGTAGTCCTTTTCGGGCGCCGGAATGTCGCGCGCCGGGCGCGACGACGTGGCACGTGGACTGATCCGCTCGTTGTCGCTGCTGCGCCGGCGGCGGCGGTGTGGCGGCACGACGTGCGGCAGCAGGTCGAGATTCGATGCAACCGTTCGCACCATGTGCTCGGAAATGCTGGGCGAGTCTTCGTCGCATGCCGCCATCAGCAGCGCATGGCATAGCTCGTTAACCGGCGCAGGGCAGCCGCCGGTAAACCGGTGCACCAGGTCGAGAGCCCCCGCATCGAACTGCACGTTGCCGACGCCGGCCTGCGCCAGGCGGTGGCAAACGTACTCGGCCGTCTCGCGTTCGTCGAACATGCGAATGTGAAAGTCGACGTGGCTCCGGAAATTGAGCTGGCTCATGGCCGGCGACTCGAGCACCCGGGTCAGGTCCGAATTTCCGGCAATGACCGCACTCAGCGCGCGGCGACCCCGGTAAGTGACCTCCGCAACGTGACGCAGTTGCTCCAGCACGACCGCGCGCACCGTTTGCACGTTGTCGATCACCAGCAGCACGGTGTTGCCGCGCGAGGCCTGGTGTTGCAGGAACCGTTCCGTAATCCGCCGCAGCTCTTTCAGCGTGCCCGTGATGTCTTTGAAGCCGAGCTGGGTCAGGAACGTGCCGTAGAAGTCGTTCGCGGTGCGGCAGTTGTTGTCGATCGTGGCGAAAAAGGTCTCGTCGCCGAGTTCGCTCAGGTAGGCGTTGAGCAGGGTCGTCTTGCCCGAGCCGTCGTTGCCCTGCAGGACCACGAGGCAGTCGGTCTCGGCCGTCGCGCTGGCGAGGTGCGACATCAGCAGGCCGTACTGCTCGGCAGGAAAGATGCACGCAGGATCGCCCAGCCGCGCGAACGGCTGGTCGGTTAACCCGAAGTAGTCGAGGTAATCCGGTTTGGGTGCAGGGCTTTCTTGCGTCCGAGCCACGCCAACCCCTTGTTATTGTTGTTATCTCCCGGCCCGAGGCCGGCCCTATCGCTCGTCAGGGACCTATTCTTATACAGGGCCGGCGGCGTTGGAAAGCCTAATCTCGATGAATTTCAGGTAAATCCCATAACCTCCTGATAAATATCAGGATAGCCGAGTTTACGTAATGTCGGATTACGCAAGAAAAACCCCGCAAGAGCGGGGTTTTTTTGGAATCAGTGCTCGGGGTGCGCCGCCGCGGCTTCGACGTGTGGGAGATGATGCTCCATCTCCTCGAGCAGGTGCTCGGCGTTGCGAATCCAGTTGCAGTATTCGAAGGTGCTCGTGGTTTCATCGTGGCGCAGGTGCTTGTGCAGCGCCTCCACGAACTTGATGCCCTCACGCAAAGAAACGCTCAGTTCTTCGTCGGTCATGTCGTCGAAGTGCCTGAAATCCTGCATGCACGTATCCCAACCGCAACCCTCACCCGTGCAGTGATTGCACCGTTCGCCGGTGGCTTCAAACATGTTCTTGTGGTGATAGTTGTGGTCGTCGATGACTTGCTGGAGTAGCAGGCGGGGATATATAAGCGCTTCTATGAGTTGTTGTCGCATCGCAATCTCCTCTCAACGATAACCTCAGACTACGCTTATTAAGCGATGTACTCAACCGCAATAAATGGCATATTTGCTGCATGAAATACAGGCACTTAGGTAAGGCGGGCATCCAGGTCAGCGAGCTGTCGCTGGGGTCCTGGATCACATTCCAGACGCGTTTCGGCGTCGATACGGCGGCGCAGCTCATGGCGGCGGCCTATGATGCCGGCGTAAATTTCTTCGACAACGCCGAGGCTTACGCGCACGGCGTGTCCGAAGAGGTCATGGGAGCGGCCATTCGGAAACTCGGCTGGCGGCGCGGCAGTTACCTCGTATCGACCAAGCTGTTCTGGGGGCTCAACGATGGCCCCAACGAGACCAATACGCTGAATCGCAAGTACCTGCTGGAGGGCATCGACGGCTCGCTCCGCCGCCTCGACATGGATTATGTCGACATCGTCTACTGCCACCGCGCAGATCCGGCGACGCCCATCGAGGAAACCGTCTGGGCCATGCACAACATCATCGAGCGCGGCAAAGCCCTTTACTGGGGCACGTCGGAGTGGTCCGCCGCCGAGATCCTGAGTGCGATCCAGGTCGCCGAGACGCATCACCTGCACAAGCCGGTCGTCGAGCAGCCGATCTACAACCTGTTCGAGCGGCACCGCTTCGGTCCCGAGTACGACACGGTCTACGAGGACTATGGCTACGGTTCGACGACCTGGAGCCCGCTGGCATCGGGCCTGCTGACCGGCAAGTACAACGCGGGCATTCCGGCCGGCAGCCGTGGCGACGTGTCGAAGTACGACTGGCTGGAGGAACAACTGACCGACCAGGCGCGCATTGCCAAGGTCCGCGCATTGGAGCCGCTGGCCGGCGAAATGGGCGCTACGCTGGCGCAGTTCGCACTGGCCTGGTGCCTGCAGAATCCCTACGTGAGTTCCGTCATCACGGGCGCCACGAGTCTCGAACAGGTCGGGGAGAACATGAAGGCGCTCGAGTTCGTCGACGCGTTCACGCCCGAGGTCATGGCCGCGATCGACGCCATTTTTGGCGACGACTGACTAGAAGATCGCCCGGACGAGCAGCAGGAACCCGATCGCCGCCAGCGGGATGCCGACGGGCGCGGCCAGCACCGTGATCGAGATGGCGACGCCGGCAACCATCAGGCCGAGACCGAGAACTCCGCAAAACAACCGGCCGATGACCTGGACCACGAACGTCAGCAGTCGCCAGATCGCGTAGAACGGCCAGAGCAGGATCGGAACGTCACGGTGGCTTGCCATGGCGTCATCATACTGCAATCGGGGTCGGGTACCGGTAATATCCTCCGCCCTGATCAACGAATCGACAAGGATAAGAACATGATTCGCAAGTCCCTGATTCAAGCGGGCGTCCTGGCGATGGCACTGGTGGGTGCCGGCTGCGAAAGGGCGCCAGAGAGCGCACCGCCCGCCGCGCAAGAGCCGGCCATAGACGCAGTTGCGGAACTGAGCCAGCTCTACCACGAGTTCGACGAGGAAATGCTCGCGCTCAATCCTGTTGCGGCGACGTTCCGCGGCGACCACAGGTTCAACGACACGTTCGGGCCTTACGATTTTCTCTCGGACGAGTACGGCGAGGCGATGTACGAATTGCACTCGCGCTACCTGGCGCGCCTGCACGAGTACGATCCCGAGCAGCTCGATGGACAGGATCGGCTGAACTACGAGATCTTCCAGTTCGACCGCCAGAACGCGATCGAGCGCGAAGAACTGGGCTACAACGACTACGAGGCTCTCACTCCGGTTAGCCAGTTCTTCAGCGTGGCAAACATCCTGCCCATGCTGGGCTCGGGCTCGGTGGGGCAGCCGTTCCAGACGCCGCAGCACTACGATGACTGGATCAAGCGCTCCGGTTTCTTCGTGCAGAACGTCGACCTGTCGATCGCCAAGATGCGCGAAGGCGTTGAACTCGGCGTGGTGCAGCCGCGGGTGCTGATGGAAAAGACCTTGCCGCAGCTCGAGGCGCAGGTCGTCGACAGCCCCGAGAAGAGTGCGTTTTACGGCCCGATCGCGCGCATGCCCGAGTCGTTCTCCGACGAAGATCGGGAGCGCCTTACGGCAGCGTATGAAGATCACATCATGAATACGATGGTTCCTGCTTACGCAAAACTGCACGACTACATCGCGAACGAATACATGCAGCACACGCGCGACACGGTAGGGCAGGCGGACAGCCCGGGTGGCGCCGATTACTACGCGTTCATGGTGCGCGAGTCGACGACCACGGGTTACACGCCCGAAGAGATTCACGAAATCGGCAAGCGCGAAGCGGAACGCATCTACGCCGAGATGGAAGGCGTCAGGGACGAGGTCGGTTTCGAAGGGACGATGCCGGAATTCTTCGAGTTCCTGCGCAACGACCCGCAGTTCCACTTCGAGACCGAAGAAGACATCCTGCAGGCTTACGACGACCTGCGTAACGAGATCGATCCGAAGCTGCCGAAACTGTTCGGCAAGCTCGCGGAGGCGCCTTACATCATCAAGGCGGTCGAACCGTTCCGCGCGGAGTCGATGGCGGCGGCGCAGTATTTCCCTGGAACGCCCGATGGCTCGCGTCCCGGTATCTTCTACGTGAATACCTACGACCTGCCGGCGCGGCCGAAATGGTTCATGGAGGCGTTGTCGATCCACGAGGCGAACCCGGGCCACCACTTCCAGATCTCGGTGGCTCAGGAAGTCCAAGACCTGCCGGCGTTCCGCCGCTTCGGCGGTTACACGGCCTACAACGAGGGCTGGGGCCTGTACGCGGAGTCGCTGGGCAAGGAACTCGGCATGTATACCGACCCGCTGCAGTACTTCGGCATGCTGTTCGGCGACATCTGGCGCGCCAACCGGCTGGTTGTCGATACGGGCATGCACGCCCTCGGCTGGAGCCGCGAGGAGGCGATCGAATACATGGCTGCCAACTCGCCGATAACCGACACCGACGTGGTCGCCGAGGTCGAGCGCTACATCGCGATTCCCTCGCAGGCGCTGGCCTACAAGATCGGCCAGCTCAAGATCCGCGAGCTGCGCAACAAGGCCGAGGAAGCGCTCGGGGACCGGTTCGACGTGCGCGCCTACCACGACCTCGTGCTGACCAACGGCGCCTTGCCGCTGTTCGTGCTCGAGGCCGAGGTCGATCGCTGGATCGCGAAGCAGCAGATGTAAATCTGCCGGGGCCTACAGGGCCTTGCGCATCCGGAAGTTCGTCAGTTCGACGTCGTTCATCGTGACAACCTGCGACCGGACGACGTCGAACCCCATGTGCTCGAAGAACGGCCGCGCCGTGATACTGACCTCGGACGTCAGTTCGGCGATCCCCAGTTCGCCGGCCTTTTGCGTGATTGCCGCGAACAGCGTCTTGCCGACGCCCTGTCCCTGGGTCTCGTGATGCACGAAGAAGTGGTCGATATAGCCGTTGTCCTGGACGTCGGCGTACCCGACGATCCGGCCATCTGATTCGCAAACGAACGGGTCGATACCGCGGATCCGACGCTGCCAGTGCTGCGGATCGATATCGTCGGGCGCCCACGCGCGCACCTGCTCCGCCGAGTAGTCGCGCCGGTTGACGTTGCGAATCGTATTGCGAAACAGCGCCAGCAGCGCCGCTTCGTCACCGTCGCGGAACTGGCGTATTCTGAGGGTCATGCAACGATTCATCGTTCAGATGCATCCATTCATCGTATCGACGGGCATCATTCGTCGCAATTCTGGTCTCATCGGTATCCGGGGAAACCGAGTACGGGGAGGGGGCAAGCCGTGGTGTCGTTCAAGATCAATTTCGAAGAAGTTTCGTTCGAGGGCGACAGCGATACGCCCTTGCTGTGGGTCATCCGCGACCACCTGCGCCTGACCGGCACCAAGTATGGCTGCGGCGTCGGCCAGTGCGGCGCCTGTACGGTGCACGTCGACGGCGTGGCGCAGCGTTCCTGCATGACGCCGGTTTCCGGCATCGCCGGCCGCAGCGTCACCACGATCGAAGGGCTGGCGCCGTCCGACGCCGGCCTGCACCCCGTGCAGCAGGCCTGGCTCGAGCACGATGTGCCGCAGTGTGGCTACTGCCAGGCCGGCCAGATCATGGCCACGGCCGACTTCCTGCAGCGCTTCCCGAACCCCACCGACGCGCAGATCGACGCCAACGTCACGAATATCTGCCGCTGCGGAACCTACGTTCGCATTCGCAAGGCCATCCATCGCGCAGCCGAGCTGACGGCAGGAGAAGAGTCATGAGCGCCGTTCTCGAGAAAACCCGCGTCACCCGCCGCCAGGTACTCGTAGCCGGTGCAGGGCTTGCCGGCAGCTTCGTCGTCGGCTTGCCGGCATTGGCCAGCGAGGGCGAAGGCGAACGCACCATCGGCTGGTTCGTGCAGATCAACCCGGATGGCGGTGTCGTCATCGGCGCGAAGGAGCCCGAGATCGGGCAGGGGCTGCGCACGGCGCTGCCGATGATGGTTGCAGAGGAACTCGACGTCGAGTGGGACAAGGTCAGCATCCGCCAGATGCCGCTGGGCATCGTCAAGACCGCGGACGGCTATACCTGGAAATACGGCGGCGGGCAGGGCGTTGGTGGCAGCACCGGCCTCACGAGCAACTGGCAACTGATGCGCCAGGCCGGCGCGGATGCGCGCCGCCAGCTGATTCGCGCGGCGGCGAACCGCCTGGGCACTGACGAGTCGCAGTGCCGTACCGAACCCGGAGTCGTCGTTTGCACGTCCCTTGGCGCGCGCATTCCTTACAGCGACCTCGTCGTCGAAGCGGCTGCGCTGCCGATGCCGGAGGATACGACGCCGCTCAAGGCCATCGAGGACCACCGCATCATCGGGACGCGCCGCAATACGATCGACGCGCACGACATCGTGACTGGCAGGGCCAAATACGGCTTCGATACCGAGCAGCCGCACATGCGCTACGCCGTGATCGCACGTGCCCCCGTTCTCAATGCCAAGGTGGCCTCGTTCGATGCGGCGGCGGCTCGCGAAGTCGACGGCGTGCTCGAGGTATTCAGGATCAATGGCCCCAACCCGGGCGAGCCGTACCAGATACTGGCAAGCGGCGTGGCCGTGGTCGCGACCTCGACCTGGGCGGCGCTGAAAGGCCGCGAAGCCCTCGAGATCGAGTGGGAAGCCAGCCCGAATGCGAACGACAGCAGTGAGCGTTTCTGGCGTGAGAACGACGAGATGCTCAAGGACGCCGGGCAGGTCGTGCTCGACGACGGCGACTTCGATGCCGCGATGGCGGCGGCTGAGACGACGGTCGTGCGGCAGTACCGCGTCCCGTTCGTCAACCATGCGCCGCTCGAACCGCAGAACTGTTACGCGTATGTCAAAGCAGACTCCTGCCACATCATTGCGCCGACGCAGATGCCGAGCGGCGCATCGCGGGCTGCTGCGGCCGTTACGGGCATCGCGCGCGAGAACATTCGCGTCGAGATGACGCGCGTCGGCGGCGGTTTCGGGCGCCGGCTGACCAACGACTACGTGGCCGAGGCCGCGATGGTCTCAATGCGGACCGGCTGGCCGATCCAGCTCGTCTGGTCGCGCGAGGACGACGTCAGGAACGACTTTTACCGGCCTGGCGGGACGCACGAAATGCATGCCGGTCTCGACGCCGATGGCAAGGTCACTGCCTGGGCTCAACGGCTTGCCAGCGGCAGCAAATACTATCGGCGGCCCAACATGCCGGATGAGAACCTGTATCGGGCGGAGCTGTATGTCGATGATTTCCCGCGCCGCATCGTCGACAACCTGCGCATGGAGTATTTTCACAACGCCATCGGGTTGCCGCGCGGGTCGTGGCGCGCGCCGGCACACACGGTCAATGCATTCGTCATCCAGAGTTTCATCGACGAGATTGCGCACGAGACCGGGCAGGATCCGCTGCAGTTGCAGCTCGACCTGCTCGGCGAGTCGCGCGAGATCGAGTATTCGGGCCACGGCGGCCCGACCTACAATCCGGGCCGGTCGGCCCGCCTGCTGAAGTTCGTGGCGGAGACAATCGGCTACGGCAAGGAGCTGCCGCAGGGGCGGGGCATCGGTCTTGCCGCCCATTTCACGTTCGGCGGCTACGCGGCGCACGCCATCGAGGTCACGGTCGCCGGCGGCGAACTGTCCATCGAGCGCATCGTCGCGGCCATCGACTGCGGTTATGCCGTGCATCCGAATGCCGTGGACGCGCAGTTGCAGGGCGGCACGATCGACGGGCTGAGTACAGCGCTCGGGCTCGAGATTACGGTCAAAGACGGCCAGGTCCAGCAGAGCAATTTCCACGACTACCCGGTGGCGCGGATTGCGGCGTTTCCGGCCCGATTCGAGACCCACATCCTGAACTGGGACGACGTGCCGACCGGGGTCGGCGAGATTGGTCTGCCATCGGCCGCGCCGGCCCTGACCAACGCCATTTTCGCCGCGTCCGGCAAGCGTATCCGGCGGCTGCCGATCGGCGACCAGCTGGCCTGATCCGGGGGCCGAATTTCACGGCTACGGGTTCGCGCCGGTTGCAGCGACCTGGCGCACAGAAATCGGCCTGCAAATAGGGTAAACAGGGAGGACACTGGCAGTCAGCACAGCGCCCGGTTGCGGGCGATGTGACATAAGGGACAACGCGATGCCACGGATCGGCTCACGTATACCAAAATCAGTAAGTTATGCGACATTGTTCGCAATGTTTCTGCTGTCCGGCTGCGCCAGCCTGTTCCCCGGCGACCCACCTCCCGAAGAGCCCGCGCCCGAGCCGGTCGCCGCCGAGCCGGATCGCACCCCGATCGAGCCGATAACGGTGAGACCGCTGAGCCGGCAGCCGTGGAATTTCGAGCTGCCCGGCGTCGCGATCGTTCTGACCAACAGCCAGCCCGCCTACGCCGACGTCGCCGTTGAGCTGGCCGAGCGCCTCGACAACTACGAGGTCTACGACCTCGGCGGTAACAGCGAGCCGCCCATCAACGTATTGCGGCGCGTCAACGACTCGAATTCGAGCGTTGTCGTTGCCATCGGGCTGCGCGCGGCGCGCTCGTCCGTTGCCATGTCGCAGAAGCCGGTCATCTTCAGCCAGGTGTTCAACCATGCGGAGCACGAACTGCTGACGGACAACAGCCGCGGCGTCGCGGCCATAGCGCCGCTCGACGCCCAGTTAGCGGCCTGGAAAAAGATCGATCCGACCGTCGTTCGGATCGGGGTGATCATCGGCGAGGGGCACGAGGACCTGATCGAGCAGGCGCAGCAGGCCGCCGACAGGCACGGCGTCGAACTGCGCGTGCAGGTGACGACGTCCGACCAGGAGACGCTGTATTTCTTTCGCCGCATGATCCGCGATATTGACGGCTTCTGGCTGTTCCCCGACAACAGGATTCTGAGCGGCCGTGTCCTGCAGGAAATGCTGGCCGACGCCAACCGGCAGCAGGTGCCGGTCACGGTTCCCAGCGAGTCGATGCTCGAACTCGGCGCCACGTTGAGCATCTCGACGGTGGCCGCCGATATTGCCCGGACGATCGTGCGAGTGATTCGTGAGGTCCAGTCGGGCAATTTCGAAACCCTGCCTCCGATCACCCAGCTCTCCGAAATCCGGGTCCTGACCAGCGGCGCCATCCAGGTCGTCGGCCGGTGAGGGAGGCCATCGACACCGCCCGGCAATGGGTGTTCGACCGCGTCGAGGCCCTGCGCAACCGGCTCGGCCGCGATACGACCAATGGCAACGGCGCCAAACGGGTGCTCGTGCACGAAATTTTGTCCATCCAGGTCCTCAGCGCGGCCCTGTTCGGCGGGCTGGCCATTGCCAGTCTGTACTGGGGTGGCCAGTGGGTCCTGCAGGACAACTATGGCCGCTGGGCGCTGCAGTGGACCGAAGAACTCAATGAACTCGGCTCGCCGTTGTACCTGAGCGATGACGGTGAGGCGCTGATCCGGCTGGAGAGCTTCGTCGAGCGCTATCCCGAGATCGACCGCGTGTCGTACTACGACGAAGATGGCACGGCCCTGTTTTCGGTGCACAACGCCGATCTCGGCGAGCCCGTGCAGGCGCTCACCACAGCGAAGCTCGCCGATGCGACCGCCGTAATCGGCGAGAAAAAGCCGTACATCATGGACAGTAACCTGCTCAACCCGCGCCAGTTCGAGATCCTCGCGCCAGTATGGACCGAGTCGCTGGTGGGCGACGGGCTGTTCGACTTCGAGCCCGCCGACCTTGCCGGAGAGACGAAAACCGAGTTGCTGGGGTTCGTCGGGATCAACCTCGACTTCGTGATTTTCCACGACCGGCTGCTTGCCAACATCAAGGGGGCGATCCTGGTCCTGCTGATCCTGCTGATCGGTTTCGCTGCCTATGGCCGCCGGGCACTGCAGCGCGCCCTGGCATCCATCTCGGACCTGCAGGAGCCCATCAAGGAGCTGGCCAAGGGCAACCTGGGCGTGAAGTTCAACCCGGCCGAGCATCGCGAGATCTCGGACATCGTCGAAGCGCTGGAAACCACGGCCAGTGCGCTGAGTGAGCGCGACGCCAAGCTGCTGGAAATGGCCAACCACGACAGCCTGACGGGCCTGTTCAATCGCCGCCGCTTCACCGAGGAACTCAAGAAAGAAATCATCAGCGTGATGCGCAAGGGTCACACGAGCGCACTGCTGTTTGTCGATCTCGACCAGTTCAAGTACATCAACGACGCCTGCGGGCATCCGGCGGGCGACCGCCTGATCCGCAAGGTCGCCGATGAGCTGAGCCGCAGCGTGCGCCGCGATGACGTCGTGGCGCGCTTCGGCGGTGACGAGTTCGCGGTACTCGTACGGCGCACCGACATCCACGGTGCGACGTCGTCCGCCGAGACTATCCTGTCGAACATGCGGCGCATGGCGCACATCGAGGAAGAGCAGGTGTTCCATGTTCACTGCAGCATCGGCATGGCGATGATCACCGGTGAAAACCTGCACTACGACGAAGTCATCAACCAGGCCGATATCGCGTGCCGGGAAGCCAAGTCGGCCGGCCGCAACCGCCTGTCGGTTTACGAGTACACCAAGAGCGCGAGTGCCGAGGACAATGCCGACGTCGGCTGGATGAACCGGCTGCGGCGCGCCGTGGACAACGATGAGTTCGAATTGCGCTTCCAGCCGATCAATCGTATTCACACCGGCGAAACCACGCATCACGAAGTGCTGATTCGCCTGCGTGGCGAAGACAACACCATTGTGTCACCCGACGCCTTTCTGCCCTCGGCCATGCGCTTCGGCCTGATGACAGAGATCGATTTCTGGATGATCGAAAACGCCACCAAGGCGTACGCCGAATATTCGGTGCCGGCGCGCAGCCTGCGATTTTCGATCAACCTGTCGGCCAATGCCTTCGAAAACGACGATCTCGTGGATCACATTAACCGCTGCTTCGAGAAGTACAGTGTCGATCCGGGCGATATCATCTTCGAGATCACCGAAAGCCTCGCGGTGCGGCATCCCATGCACGTCGAGCGCCAGATTGCCGCGTTGCGCGACATGGGTTGCCGGCTTGCGCTCGACGACTTCGGCACGGGCTACAGTTCGTTCAGCTACCTGCAAAAGCTGCAATTCGACTACATCAAGATCGACGGCACGTTCGTCGAGGATCTGCTGAACAACCCCGTTGACCAGAAGATGATTCGCCTGATTGCCGAGATTGGCGCAGAGGCGGGCATGGAGACGATCGCCGAGTACGTGCAAAACGCCGAGAGCATGGCATTGCTGGCCGAACTGGGCGTGGACCTGGCGCAGGGGTTCTTCGTCGGCCGGCCGACCCGCAAGCCCGAACACAAGTCCACCCCGATCTCGCTCAACTCGCGCCGCACGAAGGCGCCATCGCTCTAGTAGGGCTTGTAAGGCCTGCGGAAATGGATGACCAGCCCCGCCAGCAGCAACATCAATGAAGTCCACATCGAGATCCGCCACAGGCTGGTTGCGGGCTCGACGATCCTGAAATATTCGAC
>JASJBB010000043.1 GCA_030066735.1 Woeseiaceae bacterium
CAAGGCCATGCAGATGGTCGACGGCCTCGGCGATCACATGGACCTGACACAGGTCGCCCAGGAGCTGCAGGAACCGTCCGACCTGCTCGAAAGCGATGACGACGCGCCGATCATTCGCTTCATCAACGCGGTCCTTACCGAAGCCGTGAAGGACAATGCCTCGGACGTTCACATCGAGCCCTACGAGAACCGGCTGGGCGTCCGCTTCCGGGTCGACGGCGTGTTGCGCGAGGTGCTCGAAACGCGGCGCGCGCTCGCGCCGCTCGTCGTATCCCGTATCAAGGTCATGTCGAAACTCGATATCGCCGAGAAGCGTCTCCCGCAGGACGGCCGCATATCGCTCAGGATTGCCGGTCGCGCCGTCGACGTGCGGGTATCCACGATGCCGTCGGGTCACGGTGAGCGCGTTGTGCTGCGTCTGCTCGACAAGCAGGCTGGTCGGCTCGAACTTACCTCGCTCGGCATGGCCGACCAGACCCAGAAGACCGTCGACAACCTGATTCACAAGCCGCACGGCATTATCCTGGTCACGGGCCCCACCGGATCCGGTAAGACCACAACGCTGTACGCTGCGCTCGAACGCATCAACGACAACAGCCGTAACATCATGACGGTCGAGGACCCGATCGAGTATTTCATCGACGGCATCGGCCAGTCGCAGGTCAACACCAAGGTCGAAATGACCTTCGCGCGCGGGCTGCGTGCCATCCTTCGCCAGGACCCGGACGTCGTGATGGTCGGTGAAATCCGCGACCTCGAGACCGCGGAAATCGCGGTGCAGGCCAGCCTGACCGGTCACCTCGTGCTGTCGACCCTGCATACGAACACGGCGGCAGGCGCGGTCACGCGATTACGCGACATGGGCGTCGAACCCTTCCTGCTATCGTCGAGTCTCATCGGCGTGCTCGCGCAGCGGCTCGTGCGGGTGCTCGATGACGAGATCAAGATTCCTTATACGGCCCGCGAATACGAATGCGAAGTCCTCGGGGTCGACCCCGCGAACCCGCCCACGCTGTACCACCCCGGCGAAGGGCCGAATGGCGGGTTTTCCGGGCGCACGGGCATCTACGAGCTCATCGCCGTCGACGACAGAATGCGCAGCATGATTCATGAAGGCGTAAGCGAACAGGATCTCGAACGACACGCCCGCACCATGGGTCCCAGCATCCGGGCAGACGGCCGCCGCCGCGTGCTCGAAGGCAGCACGACCATCGAAGAACTGCTGCGCGTAACGCGCGAAGACTAGTCAGCGACTCATGGGCGCGTTCGAATACGTTGCGTACGACCAGGCGGGCAAGGAAACCAAGGGCCTGATCGAGGGCGATACCGCGAAGCACGTTCGGCAGATCCTGCGCGACCGCCACATGTTGCCGGTCGAAGTGACCGAAGTTGCGCAGAAGGAAGCCCGCCGGCAACGCACTTTTTCACTGCGCAGCGGCATGTCGCCGTCGGAGCTCGCAATCGTCACCCGGCAGCTCGCCTCCCTGTCGCAGTCCGGCCTGCCGCTCGAAGAGGCGCTGCTTGCCGTCGCCCAGCAGAACGACCTGCCGCGAACCAAGAGCATCATGTTGGGCGTCCGCTCTCGCGTCATGGAGGGCTATACCCTGGCCGATGGTCTCGGTGAGTACCCGCAAGCGTTTCCGGAGCTGTATCGGGCGACCGTTGCGGCCGGCGAACAGTCCGGACACCTCGACGTCGTACTCGAACGGCTTGCCGATTACACCGAGGCGCGCCAGGAGCTGCGCCAGCGCATCACGAACGCCATGATCTACCCGATCGCACTGGTCGCGATGGCCGTGGCGATCATCGGCTTCATGCTGGCGACCGTGGTGCCGCGCATCGTCAACGTCTTCGAGAACTCGGCCGCGGAGCTGCCCGCCCTGACCCGCTGGCTCATAGCGACCAGCGACTTCATTCGCGGCAACTGGGTCTTCCTGATTATCGGGATTGCGGCCGCGATCTACGGTATCTGGTGGGTGCTGCAGCGGGACGGACCGAAGCGACGCTTTCACCATCTCTTGCTGCGCCTGCCGATTACGAGCCGTCTGACACGGGGCATCAATACAGCACGGTTCACCCGGACCTTCAGCATTCTCGCGGGCAGCGGTGTGCCGATCCTCGATGCGCTCAAGATTTCCGCGGAGGTGATCGAGAACCTGCCCATGCGGGACGCCGTGAACGAGGCGACGGTTCGCGTTCGTGAGGGCGCATCCATCAGCCGTTCGCTCGCTGCCAGCAAGCTGTTCCCGCCAATGATGATTCACCTCATCGCCAGCGGCGAGACCGGCGGCCGTCTCGAGGAGATGCTGACGAGAACGGCAAACTACCAGGAAAAAGAGGTCGACGGACTGATCGCAACGCTGCTCGGAATCCTGCAGCCGCTGCTCATCGTGATGATGGGCGCCATTGTCCTGACCATCGTTCTGGCGATCCTTTTGCCCATCTTCGAGATCAATAACCTTATTCGCTAATCCGTCCCTTGCGTGCCCCTTTTTTTCGCGGTATACAAACGGAAATTTCGGGCTGAAAGGCCTGTTGTCCGTTGATCTGATTGTTGCGGGGTGTAGGCAATGAACGGTGAAAAAGACACCACTGTCGTCGATGACGTAGAAAACGTCGAAGAGAACGTGGCGCCTGATGATACGGTGGTCCTCACGGAAGATCTCGCGGACATCGGCGACGTTGGCGAAACTGCAGAACTCAATGTCGAGGAGATCGTCGAGAAGCTGGACAAGGCCGACGACGCGCAACACAAGAAAGAAGTCCACCGCCGGCTCGAGGAACTCGCGGATAAAAAGCGCGAAGAGGAAGAGCTGGACTCGACCTATAACTTCAATCTCGACGACGAGTTAAGCTAACGAAAATCTCTCGACGTCACGACGAGGTTGCCCAGCATCTCCGAATGATCGACGAGACGTTTCGCAATCACGTGGATGACGTCGCCCTCGATCTGCACTTCTCCCTGTACACCCATCAGTTTTGAATTGAGCAGCGCCGCACGGTACTGCTCCGCCACTTGCGCCCAGACAACCAGGTTGACGTAACCGGTCTCATCCTCGAGCGTTACGAAGATAACGCCGCTCGCCGTGCCCGGCCGTTGCTTGGTGATGACGATGCCGGCGACGCCGATAGCAGCGCCATTGGCAAGGCCGGGCAATCGCTCGGCCTGCAGGTACCGGTAACGATCCAGCCGGTGCCGCAGCAGCTGCACCGGGTGCCGGCCCAGCGTCAGCCCCAGGCTCTGGTAATCGGCCACGATGTCCTGACCCTCGGTCGGCTTTCTGAGCAACGGCGTTGCCTCGTAACGATCCATCGACGTCAGCAATGGCGTCGGCTCCTCTACGCCGGCAACGGCCCACCGCGCACGGTGACGGTGACCCTCGAGCACCTCGAGCGCACCCGCCGATGCCAGGACGCCGAGCTCGCGCCGGTCGAGGCCGACCTCCTCGACCAGCTGCTGGATGCCCCGGTAGCCGTCGGCGTGCCGCCGTTCGACGATCAGGCGGCCGCTGTCCTCGGACAGGCCCTTCACCATCCGCAGGCCGAGCCGCATGACCGCGGCGCCATCTTCGCCAGCCTCGAGCGTGCAGTCCCAGTCACTGCGGTTGACGTCCACGGTGCGCACTTCGACGCCGTGGCGGCGCGCATCCCGGGTGAGCTGTGACGCCGAGTAAAAGCCCATCGGCTGGCTGTTGAGTAACGCTGCCGTAAACGCGGCGGGTTCGTGGCGCTTCAACCACGACGACACGTAGACGAGCAAGGCAAAGCTGGCTGAATGCGATTCCGGGAAACCGTATTCGCCGAAGCCCTCGATCTGGCGGAAAATCTGCCGCGCAAACTCCTCTTCGTAACCGCGCTCGCGCATGCCCCTGATCAGTTTTTCCTCGAACGGCCCGAGGCCACCGCGCCGCTTCCAGGCCGCCATGGCGCGCCGCAGGCGATCGGCCTCGCCCGGCGTGAAACCGGCCGCAACCACGGCCAGTTGCATGACCTGCTCCTGGAAAATCGGTACCCCGAGCGTGCGCTGCAGCACGCCCTTGACGTCGTCGCTCGGATAGTCGACCGCCTCCTCGCCATTACGCCGCCGCAGATACGGGTGCACCATGTCGCCCTGGATCGGGCCCGGGCGGATAATGGCCACCTCGATGACGAGGTCGTAGTAACAGCGCGGGCGCAGCCGCGGCAGCATGGCCATTTGCGCACGTGACTCGATCTGGAACACGCCCATCGTGTCGCCCTCGCAAATCATGTCATAGACCAGCGGGTCCTCGGCCGGCACCGTCGCCAGCGTCAGTTCGCGGCCGTCGAACTCGTGCAACAGCTCGAAACTGCGGCGGATGGCAGTGAGCATGCCCAGCCCGAGCACGTCGACCTTGAGCAGGCCGAGATCCTCGAGGTCGGTTTTCTCCCACTGGATCACCGTGCGATCAGGCATCGCCGCGTTCTCGACCGGCACGAGTTCCGACAAGGGACCGTTGGAGATCACGAAGCCGCCAACGTGCTGTGACAGGTGCCGCGGGAAGCCGAGGATCTCGCGGACCAGGTACAGCAGTCGCTTGACGATGGGACTGTCGGGATCGAGCCCGGCTTCGAGCACCCGGCTGTCATCGATCCGCTGCCCGTCCCACCACTGCATCGAGCGCGCCAGCCGGCTGACCTGGAGATCGCTCAGGCCCAGCGCCTTGCCGACATCACGCAGCGCGCTACGCGGCCGGTAGGTAATGATGGTTGCCGCCAGCGCTGCGCGCTCCCGGCCGTATTTGCGATAGATGTACTGGATGACCTCTTCGCGACGCTCGTGCTCGAAGTCGACATCGATGTCCGGCGGCTCGTTGCGTTCTTTCGAGATGAAACGCTCCACGAGCATCGCCATGCGGCCCGGGTCGACCTCCGTGATGCCGAGGCAATAACACACCGCAGAGTTGGCCGCCGAACCACGACCCTGGCACAGGATGTCCTGTGAGCGCGCATAAGCCACGATGTCGTACACGGTCAGGAAGTACGGCTCGTACCCGAGATCGGCAATCAGCGCCAGCTCGTGTTCGACCAGGTCGACGACCTTGCGCGGCACGCCGTCCGGCCAGCGTTTTCGCATGCCCTCTTCGGTCAGCCTGCGCAGGTAGCTGGCCGGCGTTTCACCGCTCGGGACGATCTCGTCGGGATACTCGTAGCGAAGCTCGTCGAGCGAGAAGTCGATGCGCCGGGCAATGTGCAGCGTCTCCTCGAGCAGCGCCTGCGGGTAAACGTGTTGCAGCACGTCGAGCGAGCGCAGGTGCCGCTCACCATTGGGATACAGCGCAAAGCCCGCGTTGTCGACCGTGACCGCGTGGCGAATCGCCGTGAGCGTATCCTGCACGATGCGGCGCGCGCGGGTGTGCATGTGCACGTCGCCGCAGGCGACCAGCGGCAGTTTCAGGCGCCGGCCTTCCTCGACGAGCCGGGCCAGCTTCTCGCGCTGCCGGCCGTCAGCCAGCAGCTCGACCGCGATCCAGAGCCGGTCGCGAAAGGTCTCGCGTATCCAGTGGTCCTCGACGTCAAGTGCATAACTGCCGTCCGGCACCCACAGCACCAGGCACCCCGGGAGGCCATCTTCGAACGCGTGCCGGGTCAGTTCGTAGCTCCCTTTCTCGGCCGCGCGCCGTGCCCGGGTGATCAACTCGCACAACGCCGCGTAGCCGTGACGATCCTGGGCCAACGCCACGAGCTTGCGCCCGCTCCGCAGGCGCAACTCGGAACCCACGATGAGCTTCAGGCCGTGCTCTTTTGCGGCCGTGTGCGCCCGCACGATGCCCGACATCGTGCATTCGTCGGTAATGGCAAGCGCGTCGTAGCCGAGTGCTGCCGCCGTTTCGACCAGTTCTTCCGGATGGGATGCGCCGCGCAGGAACGTGAAATTGCTCAGCGCGTGCAGTTCGGCATAGCTCACCCGAAAAAGCCGTGCAGGTACCAGTCGGCGTCCCGGTTGCGAGTACGAAACACCCACAGCCGCATGCCGCGCGGGTTGATGGCGGTGTAGTAATCCCGCGCAATGCTGTCCTCGTCCCACCAGCCCGTTTCAAGCCGCTCCGGCCCGTCGAGAATCTGCAGCCGGCCCTGGTGCAGCGGATACCCTTCGTCGACATGCAGGCGGGCCGGCTCGGGCAGCATCCACAATGGCCGTTGCAGCCTGCCCCTGGCCGTTGACACCTGCGCCATGGATTTTTCCTTGAGCAGGTTGCGCGGCCGCCAGGCCAGTTGTGGCCGGTGCTCTGCAACCGCCGTTACGCCCGCGACCGACTGCCGGCCGACGCGCGCCACGAGCCGCTCGGCCAGCTGTGCGATCGAGAATCGCATGCCGCGGCCCGCGGTCTTGCCGCGAAACACGAGGCGCCCGGACTCGGTCTGCAATGCCTGGGTATGCCCGCCCTGCAGGCGCACCGCGATAACCGGCTCCGGCAGCACCAGCTGCTCGGACTGCAGGCGCAGCAAATCGAACCAGCGATCGGCACGACGTTCCGCTTCGACACAGCCCAGGTGCAGGATCGTGGCGGGACTGCGCAAGTGAAAAAAGCTGAACTGGATGGACTGCACGCCGAGCTGCCGGGCGAGCAAAAACCGTTCGTGCGACTGCAACAGCTCGCGGCAAATGGCGAGCAGCAGTTCACGGTCGCTCTGCTCTTCGGTCATCTCGTGATCGGCGCAGAACCGCTCGGGCGCGCGCCAGCTCGTGCGCGGGTCGGGCAAACGCCCCAGGGCCCGGTCGAGCTGCAGCAACCGCTGTGGCCCGAAGCGCCGCGCAAAACCTTCGCGCGGCAAGCGCAGGCATTCGCCGATGTTGCGGACGCCCATTGCCGCCAGGGACTCGCAGGTAGCCGCCGGCCAGTCGAGGCAGGACAACGACAACGCGCGCAGCGCAGTACCGATATTCGCCGAGTCACGAACGCACGCGCGGCGTCCGCCCCTGGCAAGCCAGGTTGCCGCCAGTGGCGTCGGCGCAATGGCCAGCGACGCCGTAAAGCCCTGCTGTTCGAGGCCGGCCGCAATCTGCTGCCGCAGTTTGAGCAGACCGCCATACAGCCGCAGGCTGCCCGCGATCTCGACGAGCAACACGTCAGGGCCGGCAAAGTTGACCATCGAGGAAAACCGCTCCAGCCAGCCAGCCAGGTGCTCAAGCGCCTGTTGCTCGGCCACCTCGCTGCGCTCTTCGATGAGCAACCCCGGTAACAGCGCAAGCGCCGCATTGGCCGACTGCCCCGGCATGATGCCCGCGGCCCCGGCCCTCGGGCAGGCCAGCAGCACACGGTGAATACCCTGCCTGTCCTCGACAACGACGCGAGCGCCATCGCCGGGGCCCGCGGCCTCGAGCGGCAACTGTGGCAGGTATACGCAGAACCACAGGCGCCGGATGACCGGCGGCCGTGCGACACGTGGCCCTGGTTCTACTTCGTCGAGCGCCAGGGAGCGCTGATCGAACAGCTCCCGGGTGGAGCGATGGTGTCGGCGCGCCGTGCCCATGCCTTACAACAGGTCATGCAATACGGCGGGACGACCGCCCCGACTCTTGAGGATGGATACCCGCGTGCCTTCCTGGCCAGGCAGTAACTCGATGCGCAGCGCAGCCGCCGATGGCTGGCGACGCGCCGCCGGCGGCCGGAACGCGATAGCCCAGCTGTTGCCCTTTTCGGCGGCAAGCTGTAACCGGCGACTGGCCTGGTCGTCGAGTGTGTCGGACCACAGCAACACGGCCGCGCAGGTGCCCGACGATAACGCCTGTTCCGCCGACCAGAGCATTTCGCTGGCGTCCCTGGGCCGCACAATCAGCATGCGCGACAAATCGACACCCCACTGCTGCAGCGCCGGCGGGTATGGCTGAAACGGCGGCGATACCCAGGCAATCCAGCCCGGTTCGTTGTAGTCCATGCCGTTGTCGGCCGTACTCAACGTTGCCAGGGCCGGCATCAGCAGGCGCAGCTCACCGATGCCGTAGTGTTCGACGAGGATTTCGGTGAGGGCATTTTGCGGCCAGCCGCCGCCGGGCAGGTGCCGATCGAGCGCTTCATAGCCGCTCGCCAGCCCGTTGGGTGCGTGTGCCTGGTTGTGACCGCGCCAGACTCGCGGGTTTTCCAGTAATTTGTCTAAAGAGGACGAATCGCGCTGCATCTCATAAACGCTTAATGCAGCGGGATACCATCGCGGATGACGCCAACGACAACTCCCTCGATGACCATCGTCTCTTCGGTCAGGTCGACACGGATGGGCTCGAACTCGTCATTCTCGGGCAGCAGCTCCACCAGCGATCCCTTCTGCCGGTAGCGCTTGACCGTGACCTCCTCATCGAGACGGGCGACGACGATCTGCCGGCTGCGAACTTCCGGTGTGCGGTGCACGGCGACGAGGTCGCCATCGAGGATGCCGGCATCACGCATACTCATGCCATGGACCCTCAGCAGGTAATGCGGTTTCGGGTTGAACAACGCCGGATCGAGGCGGTAATGCGCTTCGATGTGTTCCTCGGCAAGAATCGGGCTGCCGGCGGCGACCCGGCCGACGAGCGGCAAACCGATCTGCTCGCGTATCGCATCCTTGAGCTGGATGCCCCGCGACGCGCCGGGCACGAGTTCGAGCACGCCCTTTTTCTGCAGGGCCCGCAGATGCTCCTCGGCGGCGTTGGCCGACTTGAAACCGAGTTCGCGCGAGATCTCGGCACGCGTGGGCGGCATGCCGGTTTCGGCGATAAAGTCTTGAATCATCTCGAGAATTTGGCTTTGCCTGGGGGTCAGTTCGCGCATTTCAGCAGTCCTGTATAAAATTACAGTCCATGTGATTATATACAGTAGTTTGCTCAGTGCAAGCCCGCAGTAGATACATGGTCCGCCGGGCGGGACATTACTCTCCCTCATGGCTCGCTGCGCTGCGCTTTACTTCGGTCGAGCAATGCCCCGCCCGCCGTTACCGTGCCTTCAGATGGGATTGCTATCGCGCTACGGAAGTGTAGAAACGCAACCGGTCACCGTTGTCGCTTCGTGACGACAAACGACAATAAAAACAGGGATATCCGTTGCGGCAAGGACATCTTTACGAAATAATGCGCCTGCAGTTAAATCCCAACAGAGGAACTCTAGAGAAATGAAGAAGACCGCACTCAAAATTAGCGCACTGCTGCTCGCTGGCGCACTGACGGTTGGCTGCGCCAACACGGCAGAGCTCGAAGCGACGGCCAACAAGGCTGCCGCCGATGCTGCCGCTGCTGCTTCAGCTGCTGAAGCTGCTCGCGCTGCTGCTGATCGTGCCTCCCAGGCTGCTGCTGCCGCTCAGAGCACCGCAGACCAGGCGCTGTCGGCTGCTACAGAAGCACAGGCTTGCTGCGAAGCGAATCGCGAAAGCATGGAACGCATGTTCCAGAAGTCGATGTCCAAGTAAGGGACACAGCAACGTCTTATTCGAACGCCGCGCTTGTCGCGGCGTTTTTTATTCCCTCGCCAACCGTGACGGGAATGCCGTCCGACCTCTCCAGCAATTCCTCGGCCAGGTTCCAGTCCAGCTGCCCGGCCCTTTCCGCCGTGGTTGCAATGAACTGCGCCGTGACATAGCTGAGCGGATCCCTGAACTCCGGCAGCCCGGCCAGCGGATCGCCGCTCACCTCTTCCACGCTGCTCTCTTCAGGCTCCGGCGGCGACTCGAGAACCGGGTGCACTTCCATGACGAGTTCGTCACCCACCCAGCCCATCTTGACCGGCTCGTTGATGATACGCACCGGCGTCTGCAGATCGATCTTGCCGAACAGGAACTCGATGTCCTCCGGGAACATCCGCACGCAACCGTGGGTAACTCGCATGCCGACACCCGCCGGCCGGTTCGTGCCGTGGATCAGGTAGCCGGGCAGACCGAGCCGCATCGCGTACTTGCCCAGCGGGTTCTGGGGACCCGGCGGCACGATCCGTGGCAGAGGCCGGCCCTCCGCCGCATGTTCTGCGAGCACCGATTGCGGCACGTACCAGCTCGGGTTCTTGACCTTGGAGATCACGGTTGTATTTCCGAGCGGCGTCTCCCAGTCCATGCGACCGATACTGATCGGGTAGGTCATCACGTAAGCCGTCTCGCCGTCCGCAGCCTCCGGGTAGTAATACAGCCGGTACTCGGCCAGGTTGAGCACGATGCCCGTGCGAGGCCCCGGCGGCAGGACATACTGCGTCGGCAGCACGACCTCGGTGCCCTCCCCCGGCAGCCAGATATTGACGCCGGGATTGGCGCGAACGATGTCCTGGTAGCCCAGCCCGTGACGCCGCGCAATATCCACCAGCGTGTCTTCGTGACGCGCCACCACGGTCGAGACCGCCCCGATGACGTCGTAGCCCTCGGGCGGCAACTCGTAGATCTCCGCGCGGGCCTGCGCTGCCGATAACAGGCACACGAGGGCCGCGATGATGCCGAACGCGCGAATCACCGGCCTTTCTCCTCGCGCTCGATGACTTCCACCTCGCACTCGGCGGCCGCCAGCCAGTCCTGCATGGCTTCGCTCTCGAGCACGCGGTGCGGGTAGTAGCCCGCGGATTGCGGCAGGTTGATGCCGTAGGTGCGGAAACGGATGACCACCGGCGCGAACATGGCGTCGGCCACCGTGAAATGACCGAATAGCCAGCCGCTGTCGCCGCTATATTTCTTATGGCACTCCGACCAGATCGCGATGATGCGGTCGATGTCGTCGGTCAGTTCGTCGGGCAGCGGAACCTTGCGCCCCATGGCGCGGCAGTTCATTGGCATCTGCTCGCGCAGCACGTGAAAGCCCGAGTGCATCTCGGCAGAGATGCTGCGCGCGAATGCCCGGGTGTCCGGGTCCTCGGGCCAGAGCGTCTTCTCCGGCCAGCGCTCGGCAACCGTTTCCGCGATGGCCATGGTGTCCCAGACGGTCAGATCGCCAAGCTTCAGGACGGGCACCATCCCGGCAGGGCTGACAGCCGCGATCTCCGCCTCGGTGGTCTCGACGTCCAGCAGGATCCGGTGCTCGTCGAAGTCGATTTCCGCTTCGCGCAGCAGCAGCCAGGCCCGCAGGGACCAGGTGGAATAATTCTTGTTTCCAATGTAAAGCTGGGGCTTCATGTGTGTATGGTAAACCATTGATGTGCCTTGCGTCGTGCGCTAGTTGGTATTCTGATTGACCCTGCACCGCGCGGTCGGTAGCCTCTATTTCGCATGGGGCTGAAACTTTCATTCGAACTCTCCGATCGGGACCTGCACTATTTTCGCGAGTCCTTGCGAAAGTCGCGTGAAGCCGTCCGCGATGCCGAAGAGCAGGAGATCGTCGACGCCGTCCGGCACGTGCTCGAGGAAATTCGCGACAACGAGCCGCTGCCGGATTTCGTCGCCCAGCGGCTGCCCCAACTCGACCTCCTGATCCAGATGCTGGCCGATGACGAGTGGCATTTGCCGGGTGACGATCGCGAGCGCCTGCTCGCGATGTTCGTCTATTTCAGCGACCCCGAGGACCTGTTGCCCGATCACATACCGGTGATCGGCTACCTCGACGACGTGATCATCATCGAGCTCGTCACGCGGGAGATGCAGCACGTACGCGACGCTTACGATGATTTCCGCAGGTTCCGGCGCGAGTTCGACGAGGAACATGGCAAGGACATCGACGGCGCCATTCGTCGCGATCGGCTGGACCGACGGCGGCAGCAGCTGCACCAGCGCATGGCGCGGCGCTCGAAGCGCGGCACCAAGTCGGGAATCTGGTGAGCACGCACGTCGAACGTGAATGGCTGACCATGCAGAAAATGGTCGGCATCTATTGCGCCGATCATCACGGTGGTGGCGAAGGCGCGTTGTGCGACGAGTGCGCCATGTTTCTCGACTATGCGGAGATCCGGCTCGAGAAATGCCCTTACGGTGAGGACAAGCCAACCTGCTCGAACTGCCCGATCCATTGCTACAAGCCCGCCCAGCGGGAACAGGTCAAGCGGATCATGCGCTACTCGGGCCCGCGCATGTTGCTGCGACACCCGTGGCTGGCAATCACGCACAAGCTCGACGGCCTGCGCAAGGCGCGGCACCCGAAAGAGCTGACGCGCGAGCAGCGCCTGAAGTCACACGACGACTGACGGCGCCCTGCCCCTGGCGCCTATTGTTCGGGCTTCCTGGCCCGGATCAGGAAACGATCGGTCTTCAGGTAAATCTCGTCGTTGTAGACCATGAGGCTATGGTCGTCATCGGGATTGCTGAACAGGTCGGATTCCGCCTCGATCCTGAAACCGGCCTGCGTCAGCAGCTCGCGCGCGGTGTGCGGCGTCATGCGATGCAGCGCTTTGTTGGTCCCGCCGTCGATACCGACATGGTCCATCACGCCCAGCACGCCGCCGGGTTTCAGCGCTGCGTGGATGCTGGCAAGAAACGCAACTGCGTTTTCCTCGCCATCGCGATGGTAGAAATCGTGGAGCAGGTTGCCGAGGAACGCGACATCCACCTGGTTGTCCAGCCCGAGATCGTCGTACTCCCGCAGGTGCATGACCACGTTGGGCAAGCGGTCATCGGCCAGGCGTTCGGTCATCGTGCGGTCGTAATAGCCGTCGGCGTACGTCTTCAGCACCTTCTCGGTATTGTGTGCGTAAACCGTGCCCTCGGGGCCGACGGCCGCCGCCAGCATTTCGGTCGTGTAGCCGGCATACGCCCCTACATCCAGCGCCACCATGCCCTCCGCAACGCCCAGGAACACAAAGACGTCGTAAGGCCTGCGCGCCGCGTCGCGCCGCTGGTCCCACTGGTGGCGGTCGGGCGCCATCTGTTGCTCGGCAATGCGGATCGCCATCGGGTCCGTTTCGTCAGCGTGAACGAGCGCGGAAAGCACCAGCGGCGCGGCAATCAGCAAGGCGGTCAGTCTCACCCGATCAGCCCCACAGGTGGAAGATCGCGGTACCCGCGAACGTCCCCAGCGCGTAGCCGAGCACGCCGACAAGAACACCCGGCGTTACGAGATCGTGCCAACCGCGCGCGGCCGCCAGGGCTGGCGCCGTCGTAGCGCCGAGAACCGCAGCATTGGAGGCCGTAACCAGTTCCGGCAACGTGAGTTTGAAAAGCCTGCCGACACCGAGCAGCACGACGAGATGCACGCTGAGCAGGATGACCACCAGCACGATCAGTATCGGCGCTATCCGGATCATGGCCGGCAGGTTCGCGCCGGCCGCAATTGCCGTGAAAAACACGAACGCCAGCCCCACACCAATTTCGAAGCCGCCGTGCAGGCGCTCCATCCAGTGCGGAAATGCGGTCGCCGCAATGACGACCAGCGCCGTGATCATGGCGTAACGCAGGCTCGGCATGCCGATGAGGCCGGTTAGCGCGTCGCCGACGGCAACGAATCCGATCGCGGTCGCCAGTGCCAGCGTCAGGCTCGTGGCCGTAATGCGTTCCGGCCCGTGCGCCACGATCTCCTCCTCGCCATGTTCGTAACTCGTGAAGCGCTTCGCCAGCCATTGCCACCCGGGCAGGAACGCAAGCACGCTCAGGAACAGCGCGCTGAACAGATTGTCCGTGGCCGTGGCGGCCGAGAAGAACGAGGCGTCGGTGCGCAGGCCGGTGATCTCACCCAGCGCGGCGTAGTTGACCGACCCGCCGATATAGGTCGACGTGAACAACCCCGCGATCGCTGCCTCGCGCAGCTCGGGCGGTGTCTCTGCGGCGCTGGCCAGTGACCCGAGGTCGAGCAGGCTGACCGCAATGAAGACGCCGATGATCGTGCCGGCGCTGGCGATCAGGAACGCCCCGGTCATGCGCGTCGTTTCGAAAATCATGTGCCGCAGGTTGGCCTTGAACAGGAACAGCGGAATCAGCACGGGCACGAAAAAACTGAACACGAAATCGTACGCAGGCGCGGAGTGCGGAATGATGCGTGCGTTAGCAGCCGCGATCGCGACCAGGATCGCGATGACGGCGCCGGTCAGGTGCGAGCCGATCTTCGTCTTCTCGGCAAGAAACGCGCCGCCGGCTATCACGAACAGCGCGGCCATGATGGCGAAATCGTTGTCGGCACTTATCAGGGTCATCAGACGCTTACCGACAGCATCCGCCTACAGGCGCATCAGTACAGAACCCCAGGTGAACCCGCCACCGAAAGCTTCCATGAGAACCAGCTGTCCTTGCTTGATGCGGCCGTCGCGAATACCGACGTCGAGCGCCATTGGCACCGACGCCGCCGACGTGTTGCCATGGTCCTGCACGGTCAGGATGACCTTTTCCATGGGCAGGTCGAGACGTTTTGCCGTCGCCTGGATGATGCGGATGTTGGCCTGGTGCGGCACCAGCCAGTCGAGGTCGTCCTGCGACACGCCCGCTTTCTCGAGCACTTCGACGGCGACGTTGCCCAGCGTCTTGACGGCCACCTTGAACACTTCGTTGCCAACCATCGTGATCGACGCCGCATCGGTGCCGGCCAGGTGCAGTTCCTTGGAAGCACCGACCGGGTAGTACAGCAGTTCCTTGTACTGCCCGTCCGCGCCCAGGTGCGTCGCGAGGATGCCGGGCTCGTCAGAAGCCTTGAGCACCACGGCGCCCGCGCCGTCACCGAACAGCACGCAGGTGTTCCTGTCGTTCCAGTCAACGAGCTTGGTAATGCACTCTGCGCCGATGACGAGAATCGTACTGGCCTCGCCTGACTTGATGAACTTGTCGGCAATCGACAGGCCGTAAATGAAACTCGTACAGGCTTCCTCGGTAGCGATGCACGGACACGCCGGAATGCCGAGGCGATGCTGTACGAGGGTAGCCGCGTTCGGGAAGATCAGGTCGGGCGACGTGGTGCCGATAACGACCATCTCGATGTCCTCGGGCTTTACGCCGGCATCTTCCATCGCGGCTTTGGCCGCTTCCACGCACATGTCCGACGTCGTCTGGTCGGGTGCTACGCAGTGACGCCGCTCGACGCCGGTGCGCGTGCGGATCCACTCGTCCGTCGTATCCACCATCTTCTCGAGATCGAAGTTGGTCAGGATCTTCTCCGGAAGGTAACGCCCGGTTCCGGCGATTCGCGAGTACGTCATGCGGCTTCCTTTTGCAGCAGGTT
>JASJBB010000044.1 GCA_030066735.1 Woeseiaceae bacterium
GTAGCATTCCTCCAGCACGGGCATGATCTGCTCTTTGTTGTCGTCCATCTTCTGCAACCAGGTGTTGCAGGTCCGCGCGTAATGGCGGCCGTTCCAGTGCCAGCGCTTCTCAATGTTCAGGTTACCCGGGAAACGCAACGGCAGGTCCGCCGCCGGCATCATGCCGCCGGTGAAGAAATAACGGCTCATCCAGTCACCGGGTCCCTTGTCTTCGTAAGGGTACGGCGTGGTGCGGTGACAAAAAACGTGCTGGAAGAACTTGCCGCCGGGCCTGAGCCAGCCGGAGATGCGGCGGTACAGCTCGCCCCAGTTGCGCATGTGCTCGAACATCTCGACGGAGACGACGCGGTCGAAGTGCCGGTCGATGTCGAAATCGTTCATGTCAGCGACGATGACCTCGATGTTGTCGATGTCACGCTCGGCCGCCTGCGCCATGATGAACTCGCGCTGCGAACTCGAGTTGGAGACAGACGTTACGTTCGCATTCGGATAGTGCTCGGCGATCCACAGCGACAGGGATCCCCAGCCGCAACCGAGATCGAGCACGGCCATTCCATCCGCGATTTCCGCTCGCTCCACCGTAACCTCGAGGGCTGCGACCTCGGACTCCGTCAGCGTACTGGCGTCTTGCGGCCAGTAGCCGCAGCTGTACTTGAGGTGATCGCCCATGACGTAGGTGAAGAACTCGGCGGGCACTTCGTAGTGCTGCTCGTTGGCACGCTCTGGCACCAGCGCGACCGGCGCCGCGTTCATGTGCTCCACGAAACGGTTCATGGCGTTGGCGGCGAACTCTATATCGCCGGAGTGGATCTCGCGCCGCTTGCCCTCGAGCAAGCGACGGATGCCGGCCCGGATCACGGTATCGGGTACGTACCCGAGTTCAGTCCAGCTCAGTGCTTTTGCAGTAACGGCGCTCATGGCGGCCTCCCTGAATCTTGTGAGGCCAATATACAAACGGGCTCCCGGCGTAAACAATTGAATTCCGGGCATTGTTACACTCGCTTACAAAGTGTCGCATTTGCCTGTTTTATCATCGGTGCCCGGAAACATTTGTGAGTTCGAGCAATCATGCCACCGGTCATATTCTGGTTCCGGCGCGATCTGCGCCTGGCCGACAACATCGCCCTTTCGCGAGCGGTCGAAACCGGCCGGCCGATCATCCCGGTGTACGTGGTCGACTCGCAGGACGCTGGCGGCGCCGGCCGCTGGTGGCTGCACCATTCACTGGCCAGCCTCGACCAGGCGCTAGAGCGCCTCGGCGCTTCACTGGTCCTGCGCTCGGGCGCCCCGGAACGCGTACTTGCCGACCTTGCGGCGGCGTCCGGCGCGGATACGATCTTCTGCAACCGCCGTTACGAGCCGGAGAGCCGCGACCAGGAGAGAAGGTTGTCCAGACTGCCCGGTATCGATCTGGTCGGCAGCGATGACAACCTGATTGCCACACCTTCCGCGCTGCGCACGCTGAGTGGTGGCTATTACCGCGTGTTCACGCCGTTCTGGAAAGCATCCAGCGCCCTCGGCGAGCCGGCAACGCCACTTGCGGCTCCGGCGTCGCTCGATTTCGCGCGCCATGACCTTCCCACCGAGCCTCTCGACAGCCTCGGCCTGCTGCCCCGCGAGCCCGACTGGGCCGGCGGATTGCGCGATACCTGGACGCCCGGCGAGCCGGCCGCGTTGCAGCTCATTGACGAACTCGCGCCAGTACTTGCGGGTTACGCGGCGGACCGCGACCGGCCGGATCTCGACGTGACGTCGCGGCTATCGCCGCACCTGCATTTCGGCGAAGTCAGTTCCCGCCAGGTGTGGCACGGTGCGCGCCGGCTCGAAGCCCATGGCGCCGGCCTCGCGGGCGCCGAAGCATTTTTGCGCCAACTCTACTGGCGCGAGTTCAGCGCCTACCTGCTGTACAACTTCCCGCAGCTGCCAACGTCGCCGTTGCGTCCGGAATTCGAGTTTTTCCCGTGGTCGGACGACGAGGAGCACCTGCGCGCCTGGCAGCAGGGCAGGACGGGTTTTCCGATCGTGGACGCCGGCATGCGCCAGCTCTGGCACACGGGCTGGATGCACAATCGCGTGCGAATGATCGTTGCTTCGTTTCTCGTCAAGGACCTGATGATCCCCTGGCAACGCGGCGCCGAGTGGTTTCTTGACACTCTGGTCGACGCCGACCTCGCCAACAACTCGGCGAGCTGGCAATGGGTGGCTGGCAGCGGATCGGATGCGGCGCCCTATTTCCGGGTGTTCAACCCCGACCTGCAGGCGCAGAAGTTCGATCCGAATGGCGACTATGTGCGCCGCTGGATTCCCGAGCTGGCAGGCAAGTCTTCGGAGTTCTACCCGAACCCGATCGTCGACCATGGCGAGGCCCGGAAGCGCGCCCTCGAGGCCTACGACGTGGTCAAAGGGATGCGCGCCTCGAACGCGGCTCCCGTCTCGCCCGTGTCCAGCAGCACGAGCGAGCCGCCGTGCGCCGTAGCGACGAGAGAGGCCAGGTAAAGCCCCAGCCCGGTGCCGCCGGACTCGCGGGTGCGCGACTTGTCGGACCGGTAAAAGGGCTCGCCGATGTGCGCCGCCTGGTCCCTGGAGAGTCCCGGCCCGTGATCCCTGACGCCCAGGACCAGCCCACCGTTATCGACAGCCGCCGAAATCACGACCGGACCGTCGTCCGGGCTCGAATAACGCAGGGCGTTGGCCACGAGATTCTTGAGCATCAGCGTGATACGCGCCTCGTCGACGCTCGCGCGAAGCTCGTCGGATGGCACCTCGATGCGTATGCGGTTGCGCTCACGGGAAAAGAAATCGTCGACGAGTTCGTGAATCAGGCCTTTGACGTTTGTCTCGGTGCGACTGAGCTGGGCGTGACGTGAGTTGAGGCGCTCCGCCTCGAGCAGCGAGACGACGATCTTCTCCATTTCGCGGATTTCGTTGCGCAGGTCTTCCGCGCTCTCCTCGTCGTCAATGAACTCCAGCGCGAGGCGCATGCGCGACAGCGGTGTCCTCAGCTCGTGACTGATGCCCAGCAGCAACGCGCGCTTGGCGTCGAGCATACTCTCCACGTCGCCCGCGAGCTTGTTGATGTCCAGCGCAAGATCGCCGAGCTGGTCGCGGCGAATGGTCTCGATCCGGTGGTCAAAGTTGCCGCGGCCGATGTGCGCGGCGCCTTCGCGGATGAGCCGGATCGGCCGGAACAGCCACTGCACGGCCGCGTAGCCAATGAGCAGAAACGTCAGGCCGAGGCCGATGATCGACGGGATCAGGGGCAGACCGCTGGGCTTATCGGCAATCCTGGGCGTTGAGACAATAATGTCGTAACCACCCTGGCGCATGCGCAGAAAGTCATGACTGCCGAGACTGGCAAAGTCGACCCCCGCGAGCTCGTCAGCCCAGGCGTCCGGACTGTCGCTGAACCTCGGGCTGGGCTCGAAGTTGAGCTCCTCGACGCGCGGAAATTCCGGGTTCGACGCCCAGTCGATACTCGGACCGAAGATCCGGATGTCCACCGGTACCTTCTTCGTGATGGCGAGCGCGCGATCGGGGCGCGGCGGCACGCCGATGTCGTCACGCACATAGCTGACGTGCAGCGACAGGTGGCCGCTGATCAGTCCACGGATCTCGTCGCTGTTGTAGAACCGCTGGATGGCGTTGATCGTTCCCAGTACGAACAGGCCGCCGAGGACCAGGAAGATCAGCAGCAGTCGAAACGACAGTGACCGGGTTAGACGGTTAAGCATTCGCCTGCGGCACGCCCGCGAAGGAGTAGCCGCGGCCCCAGACCGTCTGAATGAAACGGAACGGTTTGGCCGAGTCGCCGATCTTCTGCCGCAGGCGGCTGACCATGATGTCGACCGACCGCGTCAGGATGGCCGCATCGATGCCTCGCAGTTCGCTGAGGATGTCGTCGCGTGACAGCTTGCGGCCGGGACGCCGCGCGAGAATGACCAGCAGCTCGAACTCCATCGACGTCAGATCGACAAGATTGCCGTCGACCGTCACGGTACGTTTCTCGGTGTCGATGACCATGCCTTCGAAACACATCTCTCCGGCGGTCGCGCCCGTGGTCTCGGCGCGCCGCAGTGTCGCCTGTACACGCGCCACGAGCTCGCGCGGCTCGAACGGTTTGCCCATGTAATCGTCGGCGCCGAGCTCGAGGCCCGAGACGCGGTCAATCACGTCTCCACGCGCGGTCAGCATGATAATCGGGATATTGCTGGTCTTGCGGACCTCGCGGCAAATCTCGAAGCCGTCCTTGCCGGGCAGCATGATATCCAGCAACAGCAGGTCAGGCTCCTCGCGCTGCAGGAGCTTGAAACCCTCGACGGAATCGTACGCACACAGCAGGTTGATGCCGAAGCGCTTCATGTACGCCTGCAGCAGTTCCGAGTGCTTCTTGTCGTCGTCGATGATGAGTACTTTTGACATGCTCTAATAATACCCCCTGTTTGCCCCGGAAGCGCGCCGCGATCCGGGCGCGAAACAATCTGAAACAACCTGATACCGCAGCGAAATCCTTTGTACCTGCGGCTTTGTGACACTGCAGTCCGTCTTTTGGAAGCATTTCCTGAAAAGGAGTTCGCAATGAAATTTTTCAAGCCTCTTATCGTGCTCGGCGGCGCTGTTGCGCTCGCGGCCTGCAGTTCGGATAACAACAATCCGCGCAATCCGGATGCCGAGTTCTTTTCCCTGCAGGTCCTGCACGCTTCGCCTGATGCGCCGCCGGTCAATGTTTTTGTCGATGGCGTCGAGGTCCTCAGTAACGTGGATTACAAAGAAGGGTCCGCGCAGCTTGGCCTCCAGGTCCGCGAAGCGCCCTACTCGATCCGGGTCGACGGCATCCTGCCGGGTGGCGACGCAGCCGTTATCGGCCCTGTCGACATTAACTTCGCAGCGGATACTGTCTATACAATTGCAGCGATCAACGGGGTTGCCGACATCGAGCCGGCCATCCTCACCCAGTCCGGCGATGCGTCGGCCGGTTCGGCGCGCATTTTCGTGCTGCACGCCACGCCGGGACCGGGCGCAGATTTCTCGCTGCCGGTTGACGTGTATGTTGACGCTTACAGCGAGCCGAACGCTGCTATCGGCACGTCCGCTCCGTTCTCGTTCGATTTCCGCGGCACGATCGGCCCTGCCGAGCTCGCGCCGGGCGACTACCAGATTCGCGTGACGCTCGCCGGAGACCTGGATACGGTCGTCTACGATTCCGGTCGCGTGCCTCTCGCCGCCGGCGACGACCTGACGCTGGCAGCTGTACCGAACGTCGACGGTGGCCCGGCCGCGGTATCGCTCGTTGCCCTGACGGGTTCCGGTTCTGCCGAGTTCGCCGACGTGAACGTCCCGACGGGCCTGCGCATCGGTCACCTGTCGCCGGACACGCCGGAAGTGGACGTCGTCGTTGACGGCAACATCTTCCTCGGCAACGTTCCGTACCCCGCTGTCACCGACATTGGCGCTCTGCCTGCTGCCACCTACAACGTGGCGGTTCAGGCGACGATCAATCCGGGAACTTTCCCGATCGGTCCGGTGGACCTCGACCTCGAAGCGGGGACCTGGTACACGGTCCTGGCCGTCGATTTCCTCGCCAACATCGAGCCGCTGATCCTGAGTGACGACGGTCGCTCGGTCGCCACCAACGCGAAGGTGCGCATCGTACACGCCTCGCCGACCGCCCAGGACGTGGACATCTATGTCGTCGCTCCGGGCACTGATATCAACACGGTCGACCCGACGCTCAGCGCCGTGCCGTTCAAGGCCAACACCGGCTACCTCGCTCTTCCCGAGGGCGACTATGAGGTCACGGTAACCCCGACGGGCACGAAGACCGCAGCCATTGGTCCCGCCGCGATCTCCATTGCGAACGGCGGTGTCTACACGGCAATCGCTCGCGATCCGCTGCCGGGCGAGACAGAATTCGGTCTCGTCGTGCTGACCGACGAGCTGGTGGAAGGCAATTAAAGATTACGAAACACCCCGCGCATTCTTGCGCTCCCCCCTGATCCCCGCTTCGGCGGGGATGCTTCAAGTCCCCGCTCCCCCGCGGGGATTTTTTTTATTCCGGAAGCCGCTGCGATCCAGGGAATCGCGGTGATAACATCCGCGGTTTCCCTACACCCATCCAGGAACCCCGCATGAAATCGATAACAACCGTTGCCCTCCTTGTATTCGCGCCGCTACTGACTGTCGCCTGGGCCCAGGACGCCGAGATGGAACGGCCATCGATGTCCACGAGCCGGTCCGTGACCGTCTCCGCCGTTGTCGAAGCTATCGATCACGAGACGCGTGTGGTCACGGTGCGCAAGGATGACGGCGACGAGCTCACGTTCATGGCCGGCGACGAAGTTCGGAACCTCGACCAGGTGGCCGTCGGCGACATAGTGCACGCCGAATACGTCGAGACCCTGTCAATCGAAGTGATCGCCAACCCTGGCGTGGCGCCCGAGACGGCGTCGGCCACTGCGGTGGCGCGCACCGAGGAAGGCCAGATGCCGGGACTCGCCGCGATGGAGCAGGCCGTGATGACGGCTGTCGTGGAAGAGATCAACCTCGAGAACAACACGTTCAAGCTGCGCGAACCGGACGGCCTGGTCAGAATGTACGTCGCCCGCGTGCCTGAGAACCTGCAACGCACCGAGGTCGGCGACCTCGTCGTGATGTCCGTGACGAACACGGTCGCGATTGTTGTCGAGGAGCAGCCTGCCCCGTAGCTACACCTAGACGGACCGTGTCGCCAGTGCCGGCGGCACGGTCGTCGCCCGTCGCGCCGGGCCGAGAACCGCAACCTGGCCGACGAACCACAGCGTCAGCATGGCGCCGGGAATCAGGTACCAGGCGATGCGTTGCAGCCCGAAAGCCTCGACCATCCACATGTTGAGGCCGACGGCAATGATGGCGCCGCCAACCACGCCCACCGTGCTGATCAGGAAATTCTCGAGCATGAAATAGCGCAGAATGGCCGGGCGTGTGGCGCCGAGCGCGCGCCGCGTGCCGATCTGCTTGGTGCGGCGCGCGACGCTGAAACTGGCCAGCCCGACGATGCCGAGGCCCGTGATCGCCGTCAGCACGATGACGATAAACGTCAGGATGCTGACCATTGACGAATCGAGCAGGTAGCTGCGTTCACGGGTTTCTTCCATCGTCCGCACGCTGCGGACGATGCGATTGTCGAACCTGGCCGCCAGCATTTCCTCGAGCTGCGGCATGACCTCGTCGCGCCGGCCCGGTTCGGTGCGAATCACGTACCGCGAAAAGGAGCTGCCGCGCCACTCCGGTACCAGCATCGACCGCTCCACGCCCGACCAGCTGTTCCACGCCGCCTGCATGCGCTCGGTAACGCCGATGATCTGCACGGGCTTGGTCCGGTGGACGAAGACCGTCTTGCCGACCGCGTTTTCGTACGGCTCGTCCGGCCACAGCTCTTCCACCATGGCGCGCGTCATGATCGCGAGCGGCGGCCACGTGTCCGATTCGTAATCGTGCCACGTGATCTCGGCCGGGTCGAAATTGCGGCCCGCTACCAGGTTCAGGCCGAACGTGTTGATGCCGTGATCGTCCGCAAAGAACACCCCGATTCCCGTCGATTCGAGGTTCGGGTCCGGCTCGAGCCGGATACCCTCCGACCAGCCGCTGCCGCTCAGGGGCACGCTGTTGCTTGCGATAGCGTCGACGACGCCGGGGAAGTTGCGCATCGCGTCCAGATCGGACGCGATCTGCGCCTCGACGTCCGCCTCGGGATCGAAAATGTTGCTGGTCAGGTAGAAGATGTTCGCCTCGTCCACGCCGCTGGGCCGCGCCATCTGCTCCGAGCGCTCCTGGATGATGTTGATCGCGTTGACCATGATCGCCATCGTCACGGCGATCTGCAGGGCGATCAGGACGTAGCTGGTCTTGTTGCGCTGCAGTGCACGCCAGATGGGTCCGAATTCCATGTCCGCCTCCTTACAACGCTTTCAGCTGGCTGGCCGGATGCACTCGGCAGGCGCGCCAGGTCGGATACAGGGCCGCCGCCAGCGCCGCTACGATCGCCAGGCCGACGGCCATGAAAATAATGGGCCAGTCCATCGCAACCAGTCGCGCGATGAAGTCGAGTTCGCCATAGAGGCCGCGGATGCCCTGCAGCCCAAGCCAGGTCATGCCGATGCCGAGCACGCCGCCGGCCGCGCCGATCATGCCGGCTTCCACAATGTACTGGGCGAAGACCGCGCGCCGCGAGGCGCCCAGCGCCCGCCGCAGGCTGATGTCGCCGGTGCGCCGCGCCACCTTGGCCAGCAGCAGGCCGATCGTGTTCAGCAGGCAGACGATGAGGAACAGCACCGCGATACCGAGCAGCACATTGACGTCCTCGGCCACGACTTCGCGATCGTCCATCCATTCGGTCACGTTGTTGAGCCGATTGTTGACCGGGCGCGGGAACCGGCCGGCCGCCTTCTGCGACTCGGCATAGCCGTCGAGAAAAGCGAGATAGGCCTCCTTCTCGCGCTCGCCGTGCAGTTCGACCCAGAGCTGCATCCAGATGCACTCGGATGCGAGCCGGCCTTCCCAGCCGCCCTCGGCCGGCTTCCAGCAGCTCGTATTGCCGGCGCTGCCCATCTCGTTGGCGATACTCACGCTGAACGGGATGAAAAGCTCCTCGACCTCCTCGAACGGGCCGTTGTTGACGTCGTAGAACTTCGGCAGCGGCTCCCAGGCATCCATGACGCCCATAACGCGGTAGGGCTGGTTGTTCAGGACGATCGTCTCGCCGACCGAATCGCGGCCGCCGAAGACCCGCTCGTTGACCTCGCGGCCGATGACCACGACATAGTCTTCGTTGTTGTCGGCTGACGCGTCCCAGCCACCCCCGTACAGGAACGGCGTGTCGAACATGGCGAAAAAGTCGCTCGTCGTGCTTCGCGTTAATGCCGCAAACGGGCGCTCGTCGTCGCCGGCCGGCTGCACGACGCGTGACGACTTGTAGCTGAGCACCTGGCGCCGGGCCGCCTGGGCCTGCCATAACGCATGGCCGTCGAGGTAGGTGACCTGCTCGGGCGGCAGGTCCGGATCCTCGTAGGGATCGTTCGGGTCCCAGCTATCGACCTGCACGTGGTAGAGCACGTCCGAGCGATGTGGAATCGGGTTGCCACTCATGACGTAGTCGATGTTCAGGATCGTCATGCAGGCGCCGATGCCGACCGCGATGGCGGCGACCATGAGCGAACTCAGGACCGGGTTTTTGCGAATGCTGAACAGTCCGAGCTTGAGGTAATAACGAAACACGTGACTCCTCCCGCCGGCCTCAGGCCGTCTGTGCCGCCAGGTGAATCTCGGGCTCGCCGTCGAACACCTGCCCGTCACGCACGTGAATGTTGCGCTGCGCGCGCTCGGCGAGTGACGGTTCGTGGGTAACCATAATAATCGTCGTACCGGCGCCGTTGATTTCGGTCAGCAGTTCCATGACGCTGTCCGCCATCTGCGAATCGAGGTTTCCGGTGGGCTCGTCGGCAAGCAGGAATCGCGGGTCGCCGGCAAGCGCCCGGGCAATGGCAACGCGCTGCTGCTGGCCACCCGACAGCTGCGAAGGCAGGTGCTTCGACCGCGACGCCAGCCCGACGATGTCGAGCACCCGCTCGATGCGCTGCCTGCGTTCGGCAGCATCGAAACCGCGGTAGCGCAGCGGCACATCCACGTTGTCGAACACGTCGAGCTCCGGAATCAGGTTGAAGCTCTGGAAGATGAAACCGATCTTTTCGTTGCGCAGCCTGGACCGTTCCGAATCGTTGAGCCCGGCAACGTCGCGGCCGTCCAGTTCATAGATGCCGCCGCTGGCTTCCTCGAGCAGCCCCGCAATGTTGAGGAATGTCGTCTTGCCCGAGCCGGACGGACCCGTCACGGACACGAACTCTCCCTCGTTCACCTGCAACGAGAACTGCCGCAGTGCGTGCGTCTCGACCGTGTCGGTTCGATAGATTTTGGAAACGTCTTGCATGCGCAGCATGGCTTTTCTCCTGGTCTCAATCGGTGATCAGCACGGTCTCCGCGCCGCGGAACTGATCGATACTGGAAATAATGACGCGGTCCCCTTCCTCGAGACCGCTGGTGACTTCGACGGCCGACAGGCTGCGGCCGCCGATCGTAATCGGGCGTCGTTCGGCGATGTCGTCGTCGCGCAGAACGTAGGCCACACGGCCGCCACCCGTCTCCAGGAACTGGCCGCGCTGCAGTGTCAGCACGGCGGGGCGCTCCTCGAGCAGCACCCGCGTTGTCAGGCGCTGGTTCTGGCGAATATTCGGCGGCATATCGCCGCTGAAACGGATGCGGCTGCGAACCTGGCTGGCGACGATCTCGGGCGATACGGCGACGAGCTGCCCGGAATACTTGTCATTGCCGATCACGATCTCGGCCTGCATGCCGATGGCCAGGTCGTCGGCGTAGGACTCCGGAATCTGCGCATCGATTTCGAAGCGGCTCAGGTCCACGACGGCCATCACGGGCGTGTCCCTCGATACGGCGGCCCGCTGGTCGACGAGCAAATCGCCGACGATGCCGGCGACGGGCGACCGGATTGCCAGCTCGCTGACCTGGCGCTGCAGGTCCTCGACGAGCAGCTGCTGGCGATTGCGCGCCAGTTCCTTGGCGCGCAGTTCGAAGGTCAGGCGCTCGTCGAACAGGTCGGCGTCGGCGACGGCGTGTTCGTGCGCGAGTTCGGCATTGCGCAGGTCATCCTTCGCCTTTTCGTAGTCGATGACCGGAATCACGCCACGTTCGTTGCCTTCTTCCGCACGCCGCATCTCGCGTTGTGCGGCGACCAGCGCGACGTCGGCGAGGTCCGCGCCCTTGCGCTTTTCGAGGGCCAGTTGCTTCGACTCGATGCGTTGCCGTTCGAGCTGCATTTCCTGCTCCTCGAGCGAGGCCTGCGCCTGGTGCAGCCGGGTCTCCAGCTCGGGGCTGTCGACGACGGCAAGTACCTCGTCCTGATCGACAGCGGCGCCTGCTTCGACCCGCAGCGTAATCGTGCCGCCGGCCGGCGCGTACAGGGTCGGGCTGACGGCAGCCACCACGCGCCCCTGGACCGACACGTCCCGAACGAGGTCGGCGCGCACGACTTCGGCAATGCGCAGCCGCTCGTAAGGAACGGAGGCAGACGTGCTCGACCAGCGGTTGAGGGCCGGAACGGCCACCCACAGGGCGACGAGTAACAGGAGTATCGACCCGCCCCCGATGAGGTTGCGGGTTCGCTTGCTGCGCGGCGCGAGTTCGACGTCCTGGGCCGAAGTGTCAGCAATCTTCATGACACTTTGATGCCCCAGGTCGCGAAAACGTTTACCCCGGCGCCGCCGCTCCTGCCGCCGAGCGCCTCCAGAGCAGGAACAGGGCCGGTATCACGACGAGCGTCAGCAGCGTCGCGCTGATCATCCCCCCGACCATCGGCGCGGCAATACGGCGCATCACTTCCGTGCCGGTGCCGCTGCCCAGCATGATCGGTAGCAAGCCCGCGATGATCGTGGCGACGGTCATCATGATCGGGCGTACCCGCAGCAGCGCGCCGTCGATGACCGCCTGGCGCACATCCGCGGCACCCGGTTCCCGGCCAGCATCACGGGCCAGCGTTTCCTGGCGCCGCATCGCCTGGTTCAGGTAAACGAGCATGACAACGCCCAGCTCGACGGCAACTCCCGCCAGCGCGATGAAGCCCACGCCGACGGCTACCGATACGTCGTAGTCGAGCAGGAACAGCAGCCAGATGCCGCCGACAAGCGCCATCGGCAACGTCCCGATGATAATGGCAACGTCGGCCAGGCGCCGAAAGCTGATGTACAGCAGCAGGATGATGATCGCGAATGTCAGCGGACCGACGACCCACAGCCGCTCCTTGGCGCGCAACATGTACTCGTACTGACCCGACCAGCCCAGCGAGTACCCGGGCGGGAGGTCGACCGATTCGGCGACGACTCGCTGCGCCTCGGCAACGTAGGAACCCAGGTCCCTGCCGCTGATATCCACGTAGGTCCAGCCGTTCAGGCGCGCATCTTCGCTCTTGATGAGTGGTGGTCCGTCGACAACGTCGACCCGGGCGATATCGGCCAGGGCGATGCGTTCGCCGCGCGGCGTTACGATCGGCAGCAGCCGCAATTGCTCGACCGAATCGCGCACGCGCTGCGGGTAACGGACGTTGACCGGGTAGCGCTCGAGACCCTCGACGGTTTGTGTGACGTTCATGCCGCCGATTGCCGTCTGTACGACGTCCTGGATGTCGTTGATATTGAGGCCATGGCGCGAGGCGCGGGTGCGATCGATGTCGACGTCGACATAGCGTCCGCCCGCGACGCGTTCGGAGTACACGGAAGCCGTGCCGGGCAGCGACGCCAGCACGGTTTCGAGTTCCTCGCCGATGCCTTCGATAACCGTGAGATCCGGTCCCGATACCTTGATGCCGACCGGCGTCTTGATGCCGGTGGCCAGCATGTCGATGCGAGTCTTGATCGGCATGACCCAGGCATTGGTCAGGCCCGGAATCTGCACCACGCGATCGAGTTCGGCGCGCAGGCTTTCGGGCGTCATGCCATCGCGCCATTCGGAACGGGGCTTCAGCTGGATCACGGTTTCGATCATCGTCAGCGGCGCCGGGTCGGTAGCCGTCTCGGCGCGACCGATCTTGCCGAACACGCGCTGCACCTCGGGCACGGTGCTAATCAGCCTGTCGGTCTGTTGGAGCAATTCCCGCGCCTTGTCGACGGACACGCCCGGGTAGGTCGTCGGCATGTACATCAGGTCGCCCTCGTCGAGCGGCGGCATGAATTCCGAGCCCAGCCGGCTCGCCGGCCACAGTCCGGCAACGAGCACGACGGCGGCGAGTGCGAGTGTGGTCTTCGGAAACTCGATCACTACGTTGATAACCGGGCGATACACGGCCACCAGCCAGCGATTGATCGGGTTGCTGTGCTCGCGGGCGATGTCGCCGCGAATGAAATAGCCCATCAGGACGGGCACGAGCGTGACCGACAGCCCGGCCGCGGCGGCCATCGCGTAAGTCTTGGTGAACGCGAGCGGTGCGAACAGTCGTCCTTCCTGCGCCTCGAGTGCAAAGACGGGCAGGAAGCTCAGCGTGATGATCAATAGCGAGAAAAACAGCGGCGGGCCGACCTCGGACGCAGCCTCGCCAATGACGCGCCAGCGATTGTCGTCGTTCAGCGGCTCCTTCTCGATGTGCTTGTGCACGTTTTCGACCATCACGATCGCGGCGTCCACCATCGCGCCGATCGCGATGGCAATCCCGCTGAGCGACATGATGTTGGCGTTGATGCCCTGCAGCCGCATGACGATGAACGCGGTCAGAATACCGACCGGCAGGCTCAGGATGATCACGGCCGAGGAGCGCAGGTGGAACAGGAACGCCGCGCAGACCAGCGCCACGACGATGAACTCTTCGAGCAGCCTGCTTTCGAGCGTGTCGACAGCACGCTCGATCAGCTCGGAGCGATCATAGGTCGGCACGATTTCGACGCCTTCGGGAAGGCTGCGGCGCAGTGCATCGAGGCGCTCTTTCACGGCCGCGATGGTTGCGGATGCGTTCTCCCCCCAGCGCATGATGATGATGCCGCCGACGACTTCGCCCTCGCCGTCAAGATCGGCGATACCGCGGCGCATCTGTGGACCGAGACGAATCTCGGCGACGCCGGACAGCACGACGGGCGTACCGTTGGCGTCGACGCCCAGCGGCACCTGGCGCAGGTCGTCGAGCCCCTGCAGGTAGCCGCTGGCGCGCACCATGTACTCGGCCTCGCCCATCTCGATGACCGAGCCGCCGGTTTCCTGGTTGCCCGCCTGGATCGCGGCTTTCACGCGCGCTATCGACATGCCGTAGGCCCGCAGCTTGTCCGGATCCAGAACGACCTGGTACTGGCGCACCATGCCGCCGACCGTGGCAACCTCGGCGACGCCGGGCACGGTCTGCAGCTCGTACTTGAGAAACCAGTCCTGGATGCTGCGCAGCTGCGACAGGTCATTCTCGCCGGTCCTGTCGACGAGCGCATACTCGTAAATCCAGCCGACGCCCGTTGCATCGGGCCCGAGCGCCGGTTGGGCGTTGGCCGGCAATTGCCCGGCAACCTGGCTCAGGTACTCGAGCACCCGCGAGCGCGCCCAGTAAAGGTCGGTGCCGTCCTCGAAGATGACGTAGACGTAGGAATCGCCGAAGAACGAGTAGCCGCGCACCGTGACGGCCCTCGGGACGGCCAGCATTGCCGTCGTCAGCGGGTACGTCACCTGGTCTTCCACGACCTGCGGTGCCTGCCCGGGAAACGAGGTCTTGATGATGACCTGGACGTCCGAGAGATCCGGCAGTGCGTCGACCGGCGTCTGGCGTACCGAGTAGATGCCCCAGGCAACCAGGATCCCTGTGGCCAGCAGCACGAGCACACGATTGCGGATGGACCAGTGGATCAGGCGCGCGATCACTGCCCGGGCTCCAGCCGCTGCAGCGCCGTGCCGATGTTGGACTCGGAATCGATCAGGAACTGCCCCGACGTCACGACGCGATCGCCGGCCGCCACCCCGTCGAGAATCGCTACGCGATCGCCCGACTCGATGCCCACCGACACGGCTTGCGACCGGAAGCGTCCGTCACCCAGCGCCAGCACGATGCGGTCGGTGGCGCCGCCGCGAATCAGGGCCTCGCGCGGAACGTGCACGACAGGGTCGGTTGCGGCGCTCAGGAGTGTCACGCGCGCGAACATATTGGGCCGCAGCATCTCGCCCTCGTTATCGAAGCGGATGCGGACGCGCAGCGTGCGTGTCGTCCGGTCGAGCTCCGGGTAGACGTAGTCGACGGTGCCCTGCCAGGTTCTGCCGGGCAGATAGTCGAGCTCGACTTGCGCCGCCTGGCCCGGCTGCACCCAGGCCGACTGGCGCTCGAAGACTTCGGCATGCACCCAGACCTGGTCGAGGCGTGCGACCGACATGACCTCGGTCGCGGGCGTGATGTAGATGCCCTCGCGCACCCCGAGGTGCGCTATAACGCCGTCGGACTGCGCATAGACGCGCACTCGCTGGCTGGCCTC
>JASJBB010000161.1 GCA_030066735.1 Woeseiaceae bacterium
ATGTCCTCGATCACCGCGCCGATCGTGAAGTCCCATTCATTGTCGAACGTGACGACCTCACCCAGGACATCCGTCCTGCCGAAGTACTTGATGGCCTGCGACTCCGTAATCAGCAAATTGGTCGGGACGTCCAGCGCCTTGTCATCACCGGCGATGTAAGCGAAGTCGAAGATCTCGAGCAGCGCCGGGTCGGCGAAGTGCACGGTTTCGTAGAATCCGTTGTCGTCCCTGGAGACGAGGTACTCGGCACGTATCGTGCGCGCTACCGCGTCGACGTCGGTCAGTTCCGCCGCCACGATGGGCCCGAGCGCAGACTGCACGACGTTCATCTTGTCGATGCCGACGTTGAGTTCGGGCGCCGCGATGACGCCGAGCGTATAGGTGCGGTGGCTGTTGGCGAAAAACGCGTCGTGTGAGTCTTCGTATTTCGCAATGAGCCCGGCAAGCACGTAGATCGTCATGCCTAGCGCGAGACCGAGGATGTTGATCGCTGCGAATACCTTGTTCTTGCGCAGGTTGCGCAGCGCGATCTTTACATTGTTCCAAAACATGGCTGTTCCACCCTGAAATCGTTACCTATGCGGCGCGCTGCGCGTCCGTGACGACGTGACCGTCGAACAGGTTGACCGTCCGGCGGGCGTAGTCGGCGTGTGCCGGCGAGTGCGTCACCATGACAATCGTCGTGCCCTCGGCATTGAGCTTGCGCAGCATCTCCATGACCTCCTGGCCATGCGCCGAGTCGAGGTTGCCGGTCGGCTCGTCGGCCAGGATCAGCGGCTGGTCGCCGACGACGGCCCTCGCCACGGCCACGCGCTGCTGCTGGCCGCCCGACAGCTGGCCGGGCATGTGCCTGGCGCGATGCGCAATGCCCATGCGGTCCATGACCTCGGCAACGCGGCGCTTGCGCTCGCCACTGGGCATGTCGTGGTACAGCAGCGCCAGCTCGATGTTCTCGGCAACGTTCAGTTCGTCGATGAGATTGAAACTCTGGAAGATGAAACCGATGTTCTTCTTGCGGATCTCCGCGCGCTGCGCCTCCGAGTACCGCGCGACGTTCTCGTCGAAAAAGAAGTAGTCACCGTCGGTCGGATTGTCGAGCAGGCCGACAATGTTCAGCAGCGTTGACTTGCCGCAACCCGAGGGGCCCATGACGGCGACGAAGTCGCCCTGGTCGATCTCGACGTTGACGCCGTTGAGCGCGACCGTTTCAACTTCATCGGTGCGATAGACTTTTAACAGGTTGTGTAACTTCAGCATTGCTCGGTACCCCCAGCTCTAGTCAAGCGTTAAACGGTCCATGCCGACGTAGCTCGTGTACGGCGACGTAATAACCCGCTCGCCGGGCTCCAGCCCGTCGAGCACTTCAATGAAATCGGTATTGCGGCGTCCGAGGCGCACGTTGCGCTTCACGGCCTCGGTACCGTCGGGAGACACGACGAAGATCCAGTTACCGCCCGTCTCCTGGTAGAACGACCCGTTCGGGATCAGCAGCGCATCGCTGTTGTCGCCGAGGGTCAGCCGGACCTGCATGGTCTGGCCGCGGCGCACGTCGCCCGGCTCCTTGTCAAAGAGCATGTCGACCTCGAACTGGCCGTTGTTGACCTGCGGATAGATCTTGGTAATGCGCAGATCGTATTCGTCGCGCCCATGCTCGGCAGTTGCCACCTGGCCGATGTCGACGCGCCCGAGATAGAACTCGTCGATCTGCACATTCAGTTTGTAGCCATCCGGGTCGTCGATCTGGCCGAGGCGCCCGCCGCGTTCGATCGACTGGCCGATCTCGATATTGAAGCCGGATAGCTTGCCGTCCACCGGCGCACGGACATTCAGGTCCTCGAGGTTCTGGCGCGCGAATGCGAGGCTCGTCTCGAGCTGCTCGCCGGCGGAGCGCAGCTGCGCCAGCTGCGCCTCCTGCAGCCTCGCGTCCGTCGCCTGGCTCTCCAGCGTTACCACCCGCCGGTTGGTGTAGTAGTCGAGTTCGTCCTGCAGTTCGTCGACCGTGGACTGCGACACGAGGTTCTGCTCCGCCAGCTCGCGCTGCCGGTCGATGCTGCGGTTGAGACGGATGACCTGGTAATCGATCTCGACGAGATTGCGCTTGTGCGAAAGGCGATTCTGTTCGAGCTGCAGCTCGATCGTGCGCATGTTGTTGAGCTGTTCGGTTACCGCGGCTTCACGCCCGAGCACCTCGAGTTGCAGATTGGTATTCGACAGCCGTGCGATCGGGTCTCCGGCTGCGACGACCGCGCCGTCCTCCACGAGCACCGCCTCGACGCGGCCACCCTCGATCGCGTCGAGGTACACCGTGCTGCGCGGCACGAGACGGCCGCGGACCGGGATGAAGTCCTCGAAAGTCCCGACAGTGACGTCGGATACCATCACGCGCTGCGAATTGACGCTGAGGCTGCGCCCGCCGAGCAGCATTCCAACGAGCCAGTAGACGAACAGTGCCGCGAGGATGGCGCCAAGCGCGAAGGCGATCTTGCGGCCCCACGGCACCTTCCTTGCGACGACTCGATCCATCCCCTGCCCCGAAATGTTGACCTCCTGGCTGCTGCGGTTTTCTGCGAGTTGGCTGATTTTGCTCACGGCATCCTCCTTACCCGGTATATAGCAATACCCATGCCAAGTCATAACCCATTGATTCTATTAGCCACGGCGGCTCCCCAGGATCGAATGCTGTTCGAAAACGGACATTGGGTGTACGATTTCGGACAGTTCTCGAGAGGCGCCGTGACCGATTCCGCCAACATCCTGGTCGTCGACGACGATGACGACATCCTGACCGCCGCGCGGCTGCTGCTGCGCCGGCGTTTCGGCGCTATCGTGACCTGCCGCCGGCCCGAGGAAATTCCCGGCCTGCTGGCCGGGAACGACTTCGACGCGGTGCTGCTCGACATGAACTTCGGGCCCGGCGAGTCATCCGGGCGGCAGGGGCTGGAGTGGCTCGGCCGCATCCTGCAAATCGACCCGCAAATGGTCGTGGTCATGATCACGGCCCACGGTAACGTCGATACGGCGGTCGAAGCGATGAAACGCGGCGCGACGGACTTTGTCGCCAAGCCGTGGCAAAACGAGAAAGTCGTTGCCACGCTGTCCGCGGCCGTCGAGCTGCACCGCAGCCGCGTCGAGAGCGAATCGCTGCGCGACGCCAACCGGGTACTCGTCGAAGCGGCGGCGCCGGGCAGCCGGTCGATCATTTACGAATCCGGGGCGATGCGAGAGGTGTTGTCACTCGTCGAACGTACGGCGCCCACCGATGCCAATGTGCTGATCCTCGGCGAGAACGGCACCGGCAAGGAACTGATAGCACGGGAACTGCACCGGCAGTCGGCGCGCGCCGGCAACGTGTTTCTCGCGATCGACATGGGCTCGATCGCGGAGACGCTGTTCGAGTCGGAGCTGTTCGGGCACCGCAAGGGCGCGTTTACCGGCGCAACCGACGACCGCCCGGGCCGCTTCCAGGCTGCGAATGGCGGCACGCTGTTCCTCGACGAAATCGGCAACCTGCCGCTGCACCTGCAGGCCAAGCTGCTGAGCGCGCTCGAACAGCGAAAGGTCATGCCGGTAGGGGCCGACAGGTCCCAGGACGTCGATGTGCGCATCGTTGCCGCCACCAATGTGCCGATCGAGCGCCTGCGCGACGAAACTCAATTCCGGCAGGACCTGCTGTTTCGGCTGAACACGGTCGAGATCACGGTGCCGCCGCTGCGCGACCGCAGCGACGACATCCTGCCCATCGCCCGCCACTATGCATCCATTTATTCGCGCAAGTATGGCCAGGAGCCGAAGACCTTTTCACCGCAGGCCGAGCAGGCGCTCGTCGACTATGACTGGCCCGGCAACGTGCGCGCCCTGCTGCATGCGATCGAGCGCGCGGTCATCCTGACGCCAGCCCCGGTGATTGAACCGGGCGACCTGCAGCTGGCCGATACCGTGCCCGTGGCGGCCGCCGGCCCGGCGCCAATCCCGACCGTCATGAATCTCGACCAGATGGAGAAAGAGACGATTCACCGGGCGCTCGTCAAACATGGCTTCAACATATCGCATGCTGCGAAAGAGCTTGGTCTGACACGCGCATCGCTGTACCGGCGCATGGAAAAACATGGTCTATAGACGTTTCTCGGTCCTGCTCGCCGTTCGCCTCGTCATCCTGGGTGTCGCGATTGCGGCCGCGTTGTGGCTGATGCTGCAGCCCGGCCTGCACAGCGCCACGCTGCTCGCGTTGGGCGTGGTCGCCGTCATGGCCGCGGAGCTCTGGTGGTTTATCAGGCGCACGAACCGGGAAGTTGCCCGGTTCCTGGACGCGGCCCGGCACGCCGATTATTCGCAGCGCTTCGGCTACGAGGATCTCGGCACCGGCTTCGGCGACCTGGCCGAGGCGTTCACCGACATTCTCAATCGCATGTACGAGCAGCGCTCGAATCTCGAGACGGACCTGCGCCGCCTGCGCGCACTGATCGACCACATCCCGATTCCGCTCATGACCCTGCACGGCGACGGCACGATAACGTTGCAGAACAACGCGGCGCGGCGGCTTTTCGGGGCAGCGCATGTCACGCGGATTGCAGACCTGAAGCAATTCGGCAAAGGCTTCCACGATGCGGTCGCCGAGGCCGTGCCAGGCCAGCGCGAACTCGTCACGTTCGAGGTTGAAGGCATCGACTACAAGCTGACGCTGGCGACCTCGGAGAACATCGTTGCCGGCGAGAGCAGCAGACTGCTGTCGCTGCAGGACATCCAGAGCGAACTCAACATCACCCAGGCCGAGGCCTGGCAGGACCTGGTGCGGGTGCTTACGCACGAGATCATGAACTCGATTACGCCCGTTACGTCGCTTGCCGCTACGGCGTCCGATGTCGTAGACGATGTCGTCCGCAAGGCCGGGCATGATGCAACCCTCGGTGAGGACCTGCAGGATCTGCGCGATGCCGTGCACACCGTGGCCCGGCGGTCGGACAGCCTGATGCAGTTCGTCAACAGTTACCGGCAGATCACGCACCTCGCCCCACCCGAGAAAAAACGTGTTCACCTCGGCGACCTGTTCGAGTCGGTCAGGCTGCTTGCCCGCGCCGAGTGGCCGGACTGCGACGACATTCTCAGCGTCGAGGTGGAGCCGCAAGAGCTGGACGTGTACGCAGACCGCGACCTGCTCGAGCCCGTGGTCATGAACCTGTTGCGCAACGCCTTCCAGGCGACGGCGGGCATGGAGGCGCCGCACGTCGAATTGCGCGGGCGGCTCAATCGCCGCGGCAACGTCATCATCGAGGTCAGGGACAACGGGCCCGGCATTCCCGATGACATCGCAACGAAGATTTTCGTACCCTTCTTTACAACCAAGAAGGAGGGCTCGGGCGTCGGCCTGGCGCTGGCCCGCCAGGTCATGACGGCGCACGGCGGTTTCGTCAGGCTCGCCGAGAGCGACAGTTCCGGCGCGGCGTTCACGCTGACTTTCTAGGAGAAAACCATGAACGAGTTCAGGCGTATCCAGGTACTGGCCATGGGCGTCATCATCGCCTGCATTGGCGCTGCGTGTGCGCCGCCGGCCGCATACGACGTCATCCTGCGCAACGGCACGATTTATGACGGCAGCGGTGAGCCTGCGTACGTCGGCGACGTCGCGTTTGCGGGCGACAGGATTGCTGCTCTCGGTGACATCGGCAACGCCACGGCAACGCTCGACATCGATGTCGAGGGCCTGGCGGTCGCCCCCGGCTTCGTCAACATGATGTCCTGGGCCAACGAA
>JASJBB010000001.1 GCA_030066735.1 Woeseiaceae bacterium
CGCTATTCTAGCGCCGCGGCCCGCCTGGGCCGAGTTCTTTCACAATGACGGAATCGATTTATGCACGCTCTACTCAACGTGGCCGTGATGGCCGCCCGGCGCGCCGGCGCGGTGCTTATCCGGAAAATGGTCAACCTCGAAAAGCTCAAGGTCGAGCAGAAGGGGCATAACGATTACGTCAGTGATGCGGACCGGAAGGCTGAGGAAACGGTCATCGACTGCATCCACAAGCACTACCCCGACCACGCCATCCTCGCTGAAGAAAGCGGCGTCCAGGGTGAGTCGGACACCGTCTGGATCATCGATCCGCTCGACGGCACCACCAATTACCTGCACGGCTTCCCGGTCTTCTGCGTATCCATCGGCGTGCAGGTCAATGGCCGCATGGAGCATGCCGCCGTCTACGACCCGATGCGCCAGGAACTGTTCACAGCCTCGCGCGGCCAGGGCGCGCAGCTCGACGGCCGGCGTATCCGCGTCAGCGGCCAGAAGCTCCTGGAACGGGCGCTCATAGGCACGGGCTTCCCGTTCCGCCAGGCCGACCAGGAAATCACGCCCTACCTCAATATGCTGGGCAAGGTCGTTCGCGGTACTTCCGGCGTGCGCCGTCCGGGCGCTGCCGCACTGGACCTGTGTTACGTCGCGGCCGGCAGGCTCGACGGATTCTGGGAGACGGGACTCGCGCCCTGGGACCTCGCGGCGGGCAGCCTGATCATCCGCGAAGCCGGCGGTATCATGAGCGGCCTGGACGGCAGCGAGAACTTCATGGACACGGGCCACGTGCTCTGCGGCACGCCGAAGATCTACGCGGGTCTCGCGAAACTCTGCGCGCCGGAAATCGCCCAGCTCGTTTCGTAGGGTCCCGCCCGGCGGGCGACCGTTAGCCTGAGCAAGACAATGCTGTTCGACGAGATCAGAACCATAGCCGCCGCACACGAGGATGTGATCGTGCCCGCATCCTGGGCCCAGGGCCGAACGGTTTACGGCGGACTGTCAGCGGGTCTGTTGTGCGATTCCGTGTCGCAGGGCGTCGATCCCAACCGTCGACTGCGCTACCTGAAGGTGGGTTTCCTGCGGCCGCTGGAAGCCGAGAAGCCCTTTCGAATCGAGATGGAGGAAGTGTCCGCGGGCCGAACAGTGGTTGTACGGTCCGCCCGGATCGTTCAGGACGACGTTGCTCGCGTGGCCGTGCAGGCCAATTTCGTCACCAGGCTGGAGAGCCGGGTTGAGATCGACAATTTCCGTCCCCCGACACTGAGGTCCCGGGACTCGGACGGCTCGGTACAAATGCGAGGCCCGCAACTGCCTGCATTCACACAGTTCATTGACTTCCACGTCACCACCGATGGTCTGCCTTTCCAGGGCAGCGAGGTTTCCGAGATTGGCGGCTGGATGCGCTTCGAAACGCCACCCGATGCTTTCACGAAATCTCATCTCGTTTGCCTGATCGACGTGTGGCCGCCTGCACCCGTGCCGCATTTCGACACGATGGTCCCGTTGTCGACGGTCAACTGGGGCATCCACTTCGCCGAGCCGCTCGACGGAATTCGCGGCGAAGACTTCCTGGGCTACCTGGCCCGCACCAACTTTTTCAGGGACGGGTACGGCTCATCGACGGCCGATATCTGGGCGGGAGATGGTCGCCTCCTGGCCAAGAGCTACCAGACTTTCGTGATCTACGGTTGATCCCTGGCACAGCCCCTGTTTCACTCATAATTGACCAAAATTTGACGACTGCAGGTTGCCTCCAGACCTAGGATTGTTCTGGGAAAGACCCCGTTCACTATCCCTGCGAGTAAAAGGAGGGGGCAATGTCAAAGATCAAGCTATTTCTGGCGTTTGTCGCAATGTCCGCGATCAGCGTTTCCGCCGTGGCCGGTCAGGCCGTTGTGAAACGCGTGCCGGCGGGCGCTGTGGCGTTTCATTTCGTCTTCGACCTGTCATACGTGACAGGAGAATTCGTCGGTTACGTCGCGTTCATTGAGGGCGTCGACAGCCCGCTTTTCGCTGGACCGCCGTCGAAAGACACGGCTTATTTCACCGTTCGCATTACCCAGCCAACGCCGTTTCCCATTACGCTGCCCGTTGAGCAGGATCCCGAATTGACCGTGCAGTTGATCATGCCGGGCGGCCAGTTCACGGTCTTCTACAATGCCACCCCCGGCCCGCGTGACTGGAACAACCCAGATGCGTTCTCCGACGGCGTGCCAATTGCCGTGTTCGAGGAGTCCGCTCTTATGAGTAGCCAGGCATTCGGACCTTTCCCCGGCGTCTTCTCCAACAAGTTCTCGGCCAGGCTGATCGACAGCACGCGGATCTATTTCAACGGCCAGAAAATCAACTTCAAGAAACTCGTGCCCAATGGCGTAACGGCCACGAACTTCGGCAACGCCATTCGATTCCTCCCCGACGGCAGGCCAGGCGCCTCCGGCGGCGGAACCGCGGTCGCGATCGGCGGGAAGTTGCGGGATAAGTCAGACGACGACTGAGGTCTGAATCGCGTTATTCATCGCGCGGCTGGTCACCAGCCGCGCTCAGCGCGTGGGATTTGCGGCGATCCCGCGGAGAAGAATCGGGCCTAGAGTCGCTGCGCAATAACATAGAGATGCAGCTCGGGATACTGGTCGTATTCAAGATGCCTGCAGACGCATTGATTGTCGGCGATTATCTGCAGTGTTTTTGGAATTCCGAGAACGCTGTAATACATCGGCGGACCCATCGCCGAATCGGTTTTCTCTTCGGGAGCGTCCAGTCCGCCGGTCGTGAAAATGCAGACCCCGCCTTTGCTGAGACTCCCGAGGATTCTGCTCAACACCCGCTCCTGATCCGCCAATGGCAGATGCCAGATGCTGTCCCATGCGGAGATCAGGTCGTATTGCTTCGCGAATTCCCAATGGCTGATGTCGGCGTGGTGAAACACGGTGCCCGGATGGCGCTTCCGGGCAAGTTCGATCATTCGCGTTGAAATGTCGAGACCTTCGGCATCAAAACCGTGTGATAGCAGGAGATCTATGATCCTGCCGCTGCTTCCGCAGCCGATATCGAGTGCGTTTTTTCGCTCCCTGACAAACGCAATGGCCCGCTCGTGTTGTTCAATGCCATTGGTCTGCGGAAAATCATCGCCGTTCCATTGCTCGGCGATCCGGTCATAGCTCTTTGCGATTTCGTCTGGAGTCATCTTCACCCCCCGAGGAGGCGGACTGCTACGGCAAATCGTCGATGAGGTCCGGGTCTTTTACCGGCTCGAGCAGGTCCTGTGCGTTAACGCCGAGCAACAGCGCCGTCGCGCTGGCCGTGTAGATCGACGAATAGGTACCGACGATGATGCCGACAATCAGCGCAATCGAGAACGGCGCGATCGACTCGCCACCGAACACGAGCAACGCAACCAGCACGAGCAGCGTCGTGACACCCGTGATGATTGTGCGGGCCAGCATCTCGTTGATCGACGTATTCATCGACTCTTCGGCCGACACGCCGCGCAGCTTGAAGAAATTCTCGCGAATTCGGTCAAACGCTACGACCGTATCGTTGAGCGAGTAACCGATCACAGCCAGTACGGCCGCAACCACCGTCAGGTCGAAGGGCAAATTGAACACGGCGAAGAACCCGACTGTCACAATGACGTCGTGAATCAGTGCCGCAACGGCGCCCGCTGCGAACTTCCACTGGAAGCGGATCATGACGTACACGAAGATCAGCATCAGCGCGATGATCATCGCCAGGCCGCCGCGCTCGGTCAGTTCCTTGCCGACCTGCGGGCTGACAGATTCGACGCGCCGCAAATCGACGCCGTCGGTGCCAATCGCAACCGCGCGGCGCAGGTCTTCGCGCAACTCATCCGGGTTGGCGCCCTCCTGTGGCGGCAGGCGCACCAGCACGTCGGTGTCGCTGCCGAAGCGCTGCACGATGGCGTCGTCATAACCCTCACCCGCAAGGTTGATGCGAATCTCTTCGAGGTTCGCCGGCTCGGAGTAGCCGATCTCGAGCAGGATGCCACCCGTGAAATCGATGCCGAACTCCAGGCCTTCGACAGCCAGTTCGTACAACGACACGACGACGACCAGCACGGAAATTCCCAACGCGATCTTGCGGCGCGACTTGCCGAGGAAGTTGATGTTCGTCTTGCGTTTGATCAGTCGCATGGCCGCACTCCTAAACCGGCAGGGACGACAGCTTGCGGCCGCCGAAGACGAAGTTGACGATGGAACGCGTGCCGATGATCGCCGTGAACATCGACGTGAGAATGCCGATCATCAGCGTGATCGCGAAGCCCTTGATCGGCCCGGTACCGAAGGCGAGCAGCACGATCGCCGCAATCAGCGTCGTGATGTTGGCATCCGCGATGGACGACAGCGCTTTTTCATAGCCGGAGTTGATCGCCGCCTGTGGCGACGCGCCGTCGCGCAGTTCCTCTCGTATTCGTTCGAAGATGAGCACGTTGGCGTCCACGGCCATACCGACCGTCAACACGATGCCGGCAATGCCCGGCAGCGTCAGCGACGCTCCCAGCATCGACAGCACGGCCACGATGAACACGAGGTTCGAGAATAGTGCCAGGTTCGCAATCATGCCGAACCAGCGGTAGTAGAACGCCATGAACACGATGACGGCCAGGAAACCGATCTGGATGGCGCGAAAGCCGCGATCGATGTTGTCCTGGCCGAGCGTCGGACCGATGACGCGCTCGTCCACTTTGAACACGGGTGCTGCAAGTGCGCCGGCGCGGAGCAGCACCGCAAGGTCACGCGCCTCGATCGGCGTCAGACCCGTGATCTGGAAGCGGTTCTTGAACACGCCGCGAATCGTTGCCGTGTTGATGATCTCTTCGGTCTTGACCCGCCGTGATTCGAGCTGGCCGTTACGCATGACGTCTTTCTGTTGCCATTCGATGAACAGCGTGGACATCGGCTTGCCGACATTTTCACTGGTTGTCGCCAGCATGCGTTCGCCGCCGGCCGAGTCGAGCGTGATGTGCACGGCCGGCTGGCCTTCGGGTGTAAAGCCCGAGCGCGCATCGATAATCTCGTCACCCGACGCCACCACTTCGCGTTTCAGCATTTGCGCCTGCTCGTTGCCGCGACCCGGATAGGAGCGCGTGCCCGGCAGGTTGCCGCTCTGATCGACGAGACGAAATTCCAGCGTTGCGGTGGCCGTCAGGATCTTCTCGAGCTCCGTCGGGTCCTGCACGCCCGGCAGCTGCACCACGATGCGATCCACGCCCTGGCGCTGCACGAGCGGTTCGGCTACACCGAGTTGGTCGACGCGGTTGCGCAGCGTCGTCATGTTCTGCTCGATGGCGAAGTCCTGGCGGTCCTTGATCTGCTGCTCGGTCAGGCGGATCGTCAGCGACCTGCCGTCGGTGCCATCGGCGACCAGCAATTCGGCGTCGGCCTCGGTCACCACGCGCCGCGCGGCCTCGAGATCGTCGGCACTCGTCAGGCGTATCGTGATGATGCCGTTGTTCAGGTCGACCCGGTGGCGGATCCTGGCCTCGCGCAGACGATCTTCGAAATCCTGCTCGTAGCCCTGCATGCGATTGCCGATGGCCGTATCCATGTCCACTTCGAGCAGCACGTAAACGCCACCGCGAAGATCCAGTCCGAGGCTCATCGGGTTGAGTCCCAGCCCGCGAACCCACTCGGGCAGCCGCGGCGCCAGCGTCAACGCGACATTGTTGTCCTGGCCATAGCGCGCGCGCAGGCGATCGGCCGCCCGCTGCTGGTCCTCCTCGTCCAGGAAGCGGATCACGGCCCGGTCGTCCTTGATGTAGGACGCCTCGGGCGTAATGTCCTCGCTTTCAAGGGTGCGGACGAAGTTCTCCAGCTGTAGCTGGGTTATCGGATTCGCGTCGGCATCGGCCAGCTGCACCGCGGGGGCACTGCCGTAGATATTCGGCAACGCAAAAAGAAGGCCCGTCATCAGGACGACGAGCACGAGCGTGTTCAACCAAGCTGGGTACCGGTTCACGGCTTATGCGTTCTCGAATGTGTCCTTGGGAACCACAGAAGCGACGCTCGCTTTCTGGATCTTGAGCTCTGTGTTGTCCGCCACCTTGACGATCGCATAATGATCCGAGATTCCCGTGATGACGCCGAGGATGCCGCCGGTCGTGAGCACTTCGTCACCGACCTTGAGATTGGCGACGAGGTTGGCGTGTTCCTTCTGGCGCTTCTGCTGCGGCCGGATCATCATGAAGTACATCAGGGCAATGAAGGCGACCATGATCAGGATCGGGCTAAAACCCCCGCCCTGCGGTGCGGCGCCCTGCGCGTAGGCGCTTTGAATTAGAAAGTCCATGAGTCTCTTCCTGTTTGTTGCAGGTATTCCGGACAGCCCGGAAAAATCAGCGCGGTATTATGGCACAGAGGATTTGAAATAAGGGCAGGAATGCGAATCGCAAGTTCCGAATTCGCATAAGCGCCGTCAGGCGTACAGCTGACGCAGATCGGCGACCGTCGACGCCAGATCGCCGGCCTCGATAGCAGCCCTCAGACGCTTCATAAGTTCTTGATAATAATGAAGATTATGCAGCGTCGCCAAGCGCGGTCCGAGAATCTCGCCACATTTCTCGAGGTGCCTGAGGTAGGCCAGGCTGTAATTCCGGCAGGTATAGCACGCGCAATCCGGATCCGGCGCGGAGGTGTCGTCGGCGTAGCGGGCGTGGCGAAACTTCACCGTGCCGCGGGACGTGAACAGCTGGCCGTTGCGCGCGTGCCGGGTCGGAATGACGCAGTCGAACATGTCTATCCCACGCATGACGGCCTCGGCAATGTCGACCGGGGTGCCGACGCCCATCAGATAGCGCGGTGCGTCCTCCGGCATGTTCGGCATCAGCGCGTCGAGCACGGCATTGCGCTCGTCTTCGGGTTCGCCGACGGCCAGTCCCCCGACGGCGTAGCCATCGAAGCCGATGTCGGTCAGTCCCTCCAGCGACGCCTCGCGCAGGTTGTCGTAAATGCCGCCCTGGACGATGCCGAACAGCGCTTCGCCGCGGTCCGGTTCGGCGGCCTTGAGCTCATCGAAACGCCGCCGGCTGCGCTGTGCCCAGCGCAGTGACAACTCCATCGATTCGCGCGCCTCGGACTCGCTGGCCGGGTACGGCGTGCATTCGTCGAAGATCATCGTTACGTCGGCATTGAGGTCGTGCTGTACCTCCATGGATGTTTCCGGCGTCAGGAATACCTCGTCGCCGTTGACAGGCGACCGGAACTTGACGCCCTCCTCGCTCAGCTTGCGCATCGCCGCCAGCGAAAACACCTGGAAACCGCCCGAGTCGGTGAGGATCGGGCCCTCCCAGTGCATGAACTCGTGCAATCCGCCGTGCTTGCGAACCACCTCGGTCCCCGGCCGTAGCATCAGGTGAAACGTATTGCCGAGGATGATCTCGGCGCCCGAAGCCGCGACCTCCTCCGGGGTTACGCTCTTGACCGTGCCGTAGGTGCCCACGGGCATGAACGCGGGTGTCTGGATCACGCCACGCCGGAACGTCAGCTCGCCACGGCGCGCCAGGCCATCCGTTGCCTGGATATTCAGTTTCATGAATCCGAACCCGGCGTCAGGAACATCGAGTCGCCGTAGCTGAAAAAGCGGTAGCGTTCGGCTACCGCGTGCCGGTAAGCCTCGAGGACACGTGCCGTGCCCGCGAAAGCCGCGACCAGCATCAGCAGCGACGACTGCGGCAGGTGAAAGTTCGTGATCATGGCGTCAATGGTACGAAACTCGTAGCCGGGCATTATAAAAAGGTCCGTCTCCCCGGCATAAGGCTCGATCGCGCCGGCGCGCGCGGCAGTCTCGAGCGACCTGACCGAGGTCGTGCCGACCGCAATTACGCGGCCGCCTTCGTCACGGGTCCGCCGGACGAGCTCGCAGCACGCTTCGTCGACAACCAGGCGCTCGCTGTGCAGCCGGTTGGCGGCCACGTCCTCGTGCCGTAGTGACTGGAACGTGCCCGCGCCGACGTGCAGGGTCACGAACGCGTGCTTCACCCCGGCCGCCGCCGTTTCCGCGAGCATCGCCTCATCGAAATGCAGGCCCGCCGTGGGCGCGGCCACCGCGCCAGGCTCGCGCGCGTAGATGGTCTGGTAGCGCGCATCGTCCGCCGACTCGGCATCGCGTTCGAGATACGGCGGCAACGGCACCTCACCGAACTGCTCGAGGTAGTGCGCCACTGGCGCCGAGAAGGTCAGTGAAAAGAACTCGCCGCGGCGCCCGCCGACGACGGCGGAAACGTTGCCTGGCAATTCGATGCGCGAGCCCGGCTTCGGCGTCTTGCTGGCACGAACCTGCGCCAGCGCGGTGTCCTCGCCCTCAATACGCTCGATCAGGATCTCGCAACGACCGCCCGTTTCCTTGCGCCCGTGCAGGCGTGCATGGATGACGCGCGTGTCGTTGAACACGAGCAGGTCGCCCGGCTGCAAAAGCGCCGGCAGGTCGGCAAATCGGCGATCGCACAATCCGGCACCCACCTCGAGCAGGCGGCTGGCGCGGCGCTCCGCCGTCGGGTAGCGCGCGATCAGCTCCTCGGGCAGCGCGTAGTCAAATTCGGAAATCTGCATCGGCGCGCATGGTAGCAAAGGGCCCAATGAAAAGGGCCAGCGCCGTTACCGGTACTGGCCCTGTTCGGCGCCACCATGGCGGCGCAAGGTCAGGTCTTGACTTCGACCGGTGCGCGCGGCGCCCGCGGCGCGGCGGCCGGCTGTGGCGCCGGCGCCCACTCGTGGAGCCTGCCCTGGCGGCCATCGGGGACTTCAACATCGAGTGTCCGCTTGCGCTTGTCGCGCATGACCTCGATTTCAAGTGTTTCACCGCCCTGGTACGAACCCAGGATGCGAAGTGCGTGGCGGACCGACGTCGGCTCGCGGCCATCGATGCTCAGGATCACGTCGCCGTCCTCGAGCTGCAAGGCGTCGGCTTCCGGAGCGCTGACGACCAGCACGCCCGACTCCGTGCCGAAGTACTTGCCGAGTCCCTCGCTCAGTTCCACCAGCTCCATGTCGGCCCAGACGTTGCCCGGCCAGGCGAACTGGAATCGCTGCACGTATTTTTCGGCCATCTCGGGCGGGACATGAATCTCGGGCATATGGAATTCCCTTGGCACGCCGAACGCCCAGGCGCTCATCTCGACGGGCCGTGGCTCGACTTCGACCGTACCGACCTTGCCATCCCGCAGGTACTCCACGTCGAGGACATCGCCTTCTTCGACACCGGACATGAAGTCGAGCACCTTGCGGTTGGCTTCGCCCGCGGAATCGGCGCCCATCGACTCGCCGTTGATGGCCGTGAGGATGTCGCCCGACCGCAGACCCGCATCGTCGGCGGCGCTTCCGGGTGAAACGCCCACGATGCGAACGCCTTCGACGGGACCGCCGTCGCGGCTCTCGCCGATGTTTACGCCCAGACGCGGCCGGCCATCGGCGAACATCTCGAAGCGCCGCTCCATTTCTTCCAGCTGCGGCAGGCGATCAGCCGTTAACTCGGCAATCGTGCGAGCGGCCTCGGCCATGCGCCGTTCCGCTTCCTCGAGCTTCCGTTCCACTTCCGCCTCGCGGGACTTGGCCGAGGCTTCGGCCCTTTCGGCAGCAGCTGCCTCTTTCCGCTCAGCTTCTTCCTGGCTTTGCGCAGCGGCCTGCCCGGCGAGCAGCAGAAACGCTGCGGCAGGAATTAAGACTTTCAGGGTATTCATCGATGTCTCCTAACTGGATCAATAGCCCGTGCGTTGCGCCTGCGCATAGCGCAACCCGACGAGCAGTTTCATGAGCCTGACGCGCTCGCGCCAGAAGATCTCTTTCTCTTCGTCCGTCATCCGGATCGACGGGTCGTTCAGCTGGAAATCGATGGCCGCGATGCGGTCTTCGATTTCCGTAATCGTTGCCACAGTGCCGGCCTGGCGCACGCGCGGCTCCTCGGGCATTGCCCGCAGGTCGCTTTCCAGCTGCCGCGACTCGACCATCAGCGCCTGCAGCGCCGACACCTGCGGTTGACCGGTCGCCTGCGTCATGGCCGGCTCCGTCACGCCGGTCGGCTGCGGGTCGCTGATGAGCAGCGGCACCATGATGGCGACGATGGTGGCGGCGGCCGCGAGGCCGATTCCGCCATTCCAGGTCAGCGGCCGGCGCATCTTGCCCTGCCTTATCAGCCCTTCGGCCTCGGCCTGCTCGCGAATGCGCAGCCAGACGTCGCGCGGCGGCAGCACCTCCGGCAATTCCCTGAGCTCCTGCTGCAGCAGGTCGCGCTCGTCCGCGGTCAATCCACAAATCATTTTCTTGTCCTTCCTGTCCTTCGACATTTCAGCAACCTCTAAGCGCTGCGTTTTCACCGCCAAGGTCGTCCTCGGCCACCGTCAGCAGTGGCCGGAGCCGCTGGTAAGCGCGCGAGAGCTGCGACTTCGAGAAGCTCTCCGTCTTGCCCATCAGTGCGGCAATTTCCTTGTGCGTAAATCCTTCCACGTCGTGCAGCCAGACAACCGCACGACTCGTTTCGGGCAGGTTCGCCAGCGCTGAATCCAGGTCCAGCGCCACATCCGGCTCGCTCGGCACCCCGTGGCTGGAGACGTTACCCGCCGTCGTTTCGTGCCAGTCATCGGCCAGCGACTGGCCGCGCGCCGTCCACGCCGATCGCAGGTGCATGAGCGCCTTCGACACAGCAATCCGGCGAATCCAGCTGCCCAGCGCGGCCTCACCACGGAACTTCGCGATGGACCGCATGATCTCGATGAACGTCTCCTGCACGAGATCCTCGGCCTGCGCGGGCACCCGCGTGAATCGCAGGCACAGCGAGTAGACCGGCGCTGCGAACGCGCGGTAGATGATTTCATGCGCGCGAGCGTCGCCGCGAGCCGCTCGCTTCACGATCGCCGGGTCAACCTGGATGTCGGCAAACTTGCTCATAGTTCGCAATATTAGATGCCCATTCGGTAAAAAGGGTCGCAGGCCGGCAAACTATTTCGACCGCTGGCGGAGGCGCCCCGCGATGCATATACTTCCCTCCCCGTGCCGGGGTGGCGGAACTGGTAGACGCGCCGGATTCAAAATCCGGTTTCCGAAAGGAAGTGAGGGTTCGATTCCCTCCTCCGGCACCATGTCCCCGGCACCAGGTCTCCGATGAAAACCCTCACGATGAAATACTGCTCGCAATGCGGCCATGCCGTCTCCCGAAAGGTGCCAGACGGCGATACCCACGAGCGCTGGGTCTGCGGCAACTGTGGCTACGTTCATTACCAGAATCCGATTCCCGTCGTGGGCTGCGTGCCCGAGCGTGATGGCAAGATCCTCTTGTGCAAGCGCGCCATCGAGCCGCGCTACGGCAAGTGGACCGTACCGGCCGGGTTCATGGAACTTGGCGAGTCAACCGTCGAGGGTGCGCGCCGCGAAACGCTGGAAGAAGCGTGCGCCGAGGTCGAAATTGGCCACCTTTTTGCTGTCGTCGATGTGGTCGATGCGGGCCAGGTGCATTTCTTCTATACCGCAAAGCTCGTGAGCGACTATAGCCCCGGCGCCGAGAGCCTCGAATGCCGCATGTTCGCCGAAGACGAGATTCCGTGGGACGAGATCGCGTTCCACAGTGGCCGCTACGCGCTCGAGAAATATTTCGAGGACAAGGGCAGCAACAACGGTGTGCACGTGCACGAATTGCGCCGCGCGAGGTCGTAGGGAACTTTCCGTAGGAGCCCGCCCCAGCGGGCGACTTGTGATTCCGAGCCTCCACCGTTATTGCGAGCGCAGCGAAGCAATCGCCAAACGACCGCTTCGCCCTGAATTGCGGTCATTCAAATTGCCGATCTGGGTGTATGCTAGACGTCTGGTAATGACCCTTTCCGGACGGTCGCGATTGAGTGATTCTTGAAGCAAATTGACTATCTGAAACTTGTCGCAACCGGGCGAAAGTCGATCCACTATGCCCGACCAAGCGACGCTGATGATGCTCTTACAGGGCTGGTGGGCATCTGCTTCGTCTTATCGTTGGCTCTCACATTTGGAGTTGCGATATTGGCCTCCAATTTCGGCGAGCCAATGAACGCAGATATGCTGGGATGGCCGCTAGCCGCGACGGTACTGCCCGGAATTGCATTTTTCGTTTGCGGTATGTTCATCGGTGGTGCGCCGACACTTACCCGCTACTGCATGTTGTTCGTCGGAGCAATCGTGGTTGTGACGCTTAGTTACTTAGCATTGGCTGGCGAACTCGACGTCTGGTACCTGTTTATTCCACCGTTCTTGTTCTCGCTGCTCGTTAGTCTCGGTGCAGTCAAGCAACTATGATGCCGCCACCGGCGGATTCTGGCTGCTGATTCAATCGATGAGGTGATTTGAGCTAGAATGACCGACTCTTGCCTATAGCGGTTATTCATGCTGTCGAGCTTTAAGGCAGATCATCATTTCGTACCGCGATCTTTGATTGGTGTCGTCACCGCCTGTGCGTTGTGGCTATCGAGCACAGCGTTAGCAGATTCACCAGCTCCTCCATACACATACAAAATTGAGTCGGAAGACGGAAGGTATGTTTTTGTAATGCTGACGGGGCTCAGCGCGGAAGAGGAGCTTTGGCGCCTGAGTGAGGGGTTTGGGGCCGAGATTTCGGCAATAAAAAGCCAATACCCTCAATCCGGCTTGTACTCAGCCGATGACCCGTCAAATCCCCTGTGGACCGTGGACTGGTACGCTCATTCCGTGTTGCCATTTTCCGATGGGATCCACTTGGTACGCGAGGGGCCATGGGCCGTATCTGGTCGCTCGGAGGGTGTTTCGTTTTTCGCGAACGGCGAGCTCTTGAAATCATATGCAGTATCCGACCTCGTGTTAGCGCCGTGGGCAATGCCGCATTCCATTTCTCACTTTACCTGGCGTAAAGAGACAAGCATCGATGACGAGTCGCTATCGTATGACGTTCTCACTATTCATCGCGAAAGCATTCGGTTTGATGCTCGAACTGGTGAGATAACTCGGTCGTTTTCGCCGCCTTTATTGTTGATTATCGTGCTGCCCGGTTCGCTGGTTTGGGTTGTACTAGTATTGCGATCCCGCGCCAGAACGAGTGATTCAGAATGACCGGTTCTGGCTGAAAGCCAATACCCACAAAAAAGCTGAGCTATCGTCTGCTATATGTCCAAAAAGACGTTCTGAGATTGCTCCGCCCGAAGCCTGCAGCGAGCGCAGCGTGGCCGGGCACGCAATGACGTCTACCGGTCGCCCGCTGGGGCGGGCTCCTACAGTCGGGAGTCGGTAGGTCGAAACGCATCGCGAATCCATTCGATCGACGGTTTGCCGTGTTCATCGACGTCTATTGCGACCACGTCGAATCGCATCACGTTCAGGCCGAATCGCGGATTCCTCGTAATGAAGAGCGCCGCTGTGCGAATCAGTTTGCGCTGCTTGTGCATATCGACCGTCAGGCCGGCGCGTGAGAATGATCCAGGTCCGCGGTAGCGCACCTCGACGAACACGAGTTCATGATCATCCAGTGCGACGAGGTCGATCTCGCCAAGCCGGCAGCGAAAATTCCGGGTGAGCGGCTCGAGGCCCTTGCGGATCAGAAACTGTTCGGCCGCTCGCTCGGCGTCGCCGCCTACAACTCGCGTGTTGGTTCGGGCCACGCCTCTTCGTCCGCCGCGTCCGGAATCTGCACCTCGGCCTGGTCGCTGATGTCCTGGATGGGTCCGCCCGCGGGTTCCGGGTCGGGCAGGGCAACGGCTTGGCCGCGCTGGAACTGCGCCCAGGCCAGCTTGCGGTGCACACGGCCCTCGCTATCGAGGTACAGCCGGCCGGTGGCGCCGTCAATTTCCTGCATGAACCCGGTCTGGGCAGCGTACAGCCCCGCGATCAGCTGGTAAGCGTCGTAACCCATTGCGTGCAATCGGCCAAGGCGACGCTCGCCGGGCCAGTATTCGCTGTAGAGGGCGGGCAGGTCTTCGATCCAGGGCTGGGGCGCGATGATCCACGGCGTGTCGGCAAACATGACGCCATTGAGGTCGGTGTTCGAGCGGCCATCGAGCGCGTTGATCGACGAGGTGGAATACACGGGCAGATCGCCCGAGTAGTGAAACTTGAGCTGCGATTTAAGCAGGCGGCCCGCCGGCGCATCCGCGGCCAGGAATATGAACTCGCCGTCTTGCCGCCGGCGCGGATCGAACTGCAGCGGCCCGCCGAGGTTCGCGCGCAGGCGCTGGTATCGGCGCACGCTGCCCGAGAGCGCCATGAGGTCTTCAATCGTGTTGGAAAAGTCTTGGATGCCCGTCGTGTACATGCGGTAATCGAGCAGCGTGCCCCCTAATGCCTCGAACTCGCTCGTAAAGTTCTCGAGTACGCGCTTGCCCCAGTCATTGCTCGGCACGAGCGCAACGGCGCGGGTGTGCCCGTCGCCTATCGCACGTTCGGCGGCCGAGCGGGCCTCATCTTCGGGCGCGAGTGCGAACTGGTACAGGCCCGGCGGCGCCAGCGAATCCTGCGGCAGGTAGTTGAGCGTCAGTATCGGCACCGGCACGAGAATGTCGTTGGCAAGGTCGATGACACTTCTTGCCAGCAGCGGCCCGACCACGAACTCGGCGCCGTCGGCGACCGCGTTGGCATAGGCCGCGCTGGGACCGCCTTCGCTCTCGACATCATAGATACGGATAACCTGCTGGTCATCGAGGCCCTGGGCGGACGCGAAGTAAGCGCCGAGGAAACCCTTCTGAATGGCCTGCCCGGCCGAGGCCCAGCGGCCGGAAAGCGGCAATAGCAAAGCGATCTGGCGCGGATAGTCGAGCGTCAGTTCATCCGGCAACCGCAGCTCGTCGATGATGGTCATCGCCGGGTGGGTGGGGTTCGCCTCGCGCCAGCGTATGGCGCCGTTGATCCAGCCAATGCCCTGCTGCCCGGTGGATGCCGCGAGCGAACTGATCTCGAGCCAGCTACGCACCTGGGGATCCAGGGTGAGTTCGGCGGCGGCGCGCAGCTGCTGTGGCTCGCTGGCGAGCAGGCCCTGCCAGAGTCGCTGCCGATTGCGTTCGATGCTGCGGCGATCACGCAGCCACATCTCGCGCTGCGTCATGAGTTCGATCGCGCGTGCCGGATCGCCTTTCTGTATCCACGCGTCGGCCCGCAGCGCCTCGACGCGCAGGCGCTGCCTCTCTGACAAAGGCTGGCGGCTCATCGCTTCGAGAATGTCGAGCGCCTGGTCGGCTTCGCCCGCGTACAGCGCGAGCGTGGCCGAGTTGGAGTCCCACAGGTAACGGGCCTCGCCGGTCGCCGGCCGCGGGACGCTGCCGAACGCATTGCGGGCCCGGTTGATGTCGCCGGCGTCGAGCCATTGTTCGACGGCGAGCAAGGTCAGCCGACCGCGTTCCTGGAGACTGGCTTCGGCGGCCAGTCCGATGTAGACGCGAGCCGCGTCCTCGTGTTCACCTGCGGCGGCAAGCCGTTCGGCGCGGCTCTCGCCGGGGACGCCCGAGAACCCGCCCGGCGTCGCGCAGGCGCCGACAAAGAGCGACACGGCCAGCAGTGCGACGACTCTTGCCATGATGCTTCGATCGCGTGCAGGATGTTTCGAATGATGTTTCATAGCCAAAGCGAATCCGGGTAGCGGCAGCGATGAGCGGCACACTGTATGTCGTGGCTACGCCCATCGGTAACCTCGAAGACCTGTCGCCACGGGCGCGCCAGACGCTCGCGGCCGTTGATCTCATTGCCGCCGAGGATACCCGCCACACCGGGCGATTGCTATCGCATTTCGGGGTGAAAACGCGGCTTTTGGCCTTGCACGATCACAACGAGGCGGACCGTGCAGACACGGTCATCGAAGCGCTGCGGTCCGGCCAGTCGGTCGCCCTGGTCAGCGATGCCGGCACGCCATTGATCAGCGATCCGGGCTATCGGGTCGTGCAGGCCGCACACGATGCCGGCCTCACGGTATCGCCAGTGCCGGGGCCCAGCGCACTGGCGGCAGCCCTGTCGGTGGCCGGCCTGCCGACCGACCGTTTTTGCTTCGAGGGTTTCCTGCCGTCGAAACAGAAAGCACGTCGCGACCGGCTCGCGGGCCTCGCCGGCGAGCCGCGAACGATGCTGTTCTACGAATCCGTGCACCGGGTCGGCGACTGCATCGACGACATGATCGAGACGTTTGGCGAGGACCGGCTTGCCAGCATCAGCCGGGAATTGTCGAAACTGCACGAGCAGGTGCGGCTGGCTACGCTCGGCCAGCTTCGCGAGCAGCTCGCGGCTGGCGATATCACGGCGAAAGGGGAGTTTGTCATTGTCGTCGCCGGCGCCGTCGGCGCGGGCCAGTCGTCCCTGGAGGCCGATGAGTTACTGAAGGAGCTGGCCGGCAAGCTGCCGGACAAGGAAGTGGCGCGGATCGCGGCCAACGTTACCGGCGAGAAGCGCAATGCACTGTATAAGCGTCTCCTGGACCTGTAGAATCGCCGGTCCGAGAACTCAGGAGTCGGCTTGGCAATCGCTGCAGATCATTGATCTGTAGAGGAAAGTCCGGGCTCCTTCGGACAAGGCGCCAGGTAACGCCTGGGGGGCGCGAGCCCACGGAAAGTGCCACAGAAAATATACCGCCAGCAATGGTAAGGGTGAAAAGGTGCGGTAAGAGCGCACCGCGCGACTGGTAACAGTTCGCGGCACGGTAAACCCCGCCTGGAGCAAGACCAAATAGGGAAGCGTACCGCCGGTGCCGAGCGGGCTTCCGGGTAGGTTGCTAGAGGCCGTTGGTGACAGCGGCCCCAGATGAATGATTGCCCCAGACAGAACCCGGCTTATGGCCGGCTCCTGATTTCTCGATTCTTCTTAAAAATCAATTACTTATTGACTTTGTTGCGCAACGCGGTCCAGAATACCCGTGTCTTGCGCAAAAAGGACCTCGCACAGCCTGAAACCAGCCCCTGTCGCCGTTTGCCGACGAATTTTTCATAATCTGTTGAGGAAAGTGCTGTAAGCAGCTGATTTTCCTCGCGCGACCGGCGCCACAATTTGCCCGATTTGGGCCACCAGAAAGCCCCTAAGTCCCTGTACAACAACAAATAATTGCCAGGGCTTGTTGACGCTCCTCTTGCCCCGACCTTATAGTGTCGAAAAGTGGGTAAAAGTGGGAGGAAATGGGCGTCCTGCCCAGGATTCGCGCCAGAAGAGCGAAACCCGGGTTGTCCAGACCATCGTGTTCCGAGGGGCCACCAAAGTCTCGTTAGACGCCAAAGGGCGTATGGCAATACCGACCCGGTATCGGGAGCGGCTGGCCGCCCGTTGTGATGGCCAGATCGTTGTCACGGTCGACAAGGATCATTGCCTGCTCGTCTACCCGCTACCCGACTGGGAAGAACTTGAACGCAAGCTCGTGCGCTTGCCGAGCATGAACAAAACCGCGCGCAACATCGTGCGCATCATGGTCGGTTACGCGACCGAAGTGGACATGGATGCCAGCGGCCGAATCCTCGTGTCACGCGAACTGCGCGACTTCGCAGGACTGGAGAAGGCCGCGATGCTCATCGGACAAGGCAACAAGTTTGAACTTTGGGATGAAGAAACCTGGAACGAGAAACGCGACGCGTGGCTCAGCGAGGACGATGACGGCGACCTGCCGCCCGACCTCGAGTCGATTTCGTTCTAGCGACTGCATCTCATGAGCAGCAACGCGCATGTGCCGGTGCTGCTGGGGCCGGTCCTCGAGGGACTGGATATCAAGAATGACGGCGTTTACGTCGACGGTACTTTCGGGCGAGGGGGGCACAGCAACGCGATTCTGCAGAGGTTGGGCGACAGCGGGCGATTGCTCGCGATCGACAGGGACCCACAGGCCATTGCGGCCGCAGATTCGGCGCTGACAGAAGACCCTCGATTCGAACTGCAAAGGGGCGAGATTGAACAACTGGGCAGATGTATTGAAGAAAAAGGCCTTACCGGCAGAGTCGACGGTCTCCTCTTCGATCTCGGCGTCTCCTCACCACAGCTTGACGAAGCCGAACGCGGCTTCAGCTTTCTTCGCGACGGACCTCTGGACATGCGCATGGACCCGGAGTCGGGCACCTCTGCGCGCGAGTGGCTCCAAACAGTGGAAGAACGGGAACTGAGACACGTGTTGCAACGCTACGGTGAAGAATCGCAGGCAAGCCGCATTGCGCGCGCGGTCGTGCGCGCCCGCAACGAGCAGCCGCTCGAGACGACGGCGCAGCTGGCCGGGGTCGTCGCGTCCGTCGTGCCCGCACATACGCGCAAGACGCACCCGGCCACCAAGACCTTCCAGGCGATCCGGATCTTCATCAACCGGGAACTCGAACAGCTGCAGCAGGTGCTCGAGGACTCGATCGACATGCTGGCGCCCGGTGGGCGCCTGTGCGTGATCAGCTTTCATTCGCTCGAAGACCGCATCGTCAAGCGCTTCATGCGCGAACAATCGCGCGAGCCCGAGCAGTACCGCGGCATGCCAACCATTCCCGAAGAGTACCGGCCGAAGATGCGGCTGGTTGGCAAAGCCATAACGGCAACGTCCGAAGAAGTCGCCGACAACGTGCGTGCCCGCAGCGCACGCCTGCGGATTGCGGAGCGACAGTGATGCAGCTAACCGACGGTCGGCAATCCTTCGCGCTGGTACTCGCCTTTGCCGTGGTCTGCGTGCTGAGCGCGCTGGCGCTCGTGTACACGAAGCACGAGGCGCGCAAGTTGTTCGTCGAACTCGAGGCGCTGACCCACGAGCGCGACCAGCTCAATATCGAATGGGGCCAGCTGCAGATCGAACAGAGCACCTGGTCGACACATGCACGCATCGAACAGGTCGCGACTGAAGACCTGTCGCTGACGCGCCCCGAGGCAACCGACATTTTCGTCATCGAGCGGCCATGAGACGCGGAGCAGAGACCAAGCAGCAAGCCGCGCGTCGATTCGTCGGCAGGCTGACGCTCGTCAGCGTGTTTTTCTCGCTCGTGGCCGTGTCGCTGGTTGCGCGCGCCGTCCACCTGCAGGTGTTCAACAAGGACTTCCTCAACCAGCAGGCCGACACGAGGCACCTGCGCACCGAAAAGATTTCCGCGCATCGCGGCGCGATCCTCGATCGCAACGGCGAGCCGCTGGCCATCAGCACGCCGGTCGACAGCGTCTGGGCGAACCCGCGCAAGCTCGCGCCGGCCGTCGATCGGGTTCCCGACCTGGCCCGGGTGCTGGGTATCGACGCGCAGCAACTGATCCGCCGTGTTACGCGCAGCATGGACAAGGAGTTCCTGTACCTGAAGCGCCACCTGAGTCCGGAGCAGGCGCAGCAGGTGCTGGCGTTGAAACTGCCCGGTGTCGACGTGCAACGCGAATACGGCCGTTACTACCCGGCCGGCGAAGTCGCAGGCCACCTGGTCGGCTTTACCAATATCGACGACGAGGGCCAGGAAGGCCTGGAGCTTGCCTTCAATCACTGGCTGGCGGGCGAGTCGGGCGCCAAGCGGGTTCTCAAGGACCGCCTCGGCCGCTCGGTCGAAAACGTGGCGAGCATTCGCCCGCCCAATCCCGGCAAGGAACTGCGCACGAGCATCGACCTGCGCATCCAGTACGTGGCGTATCGCACGCTCAAGGCGGCGATCCGGAAGCACAATGCCGAATCGGGCTCCATCGTCATTCTCGACGTGCAGACCGGCGAAGTCCTCGCCATGGTCAACCAGCCGACCTACAACCCGAACGATCGCTCGCAGTACTCCGCGGGCCGCTACCGCAACCGGGCGATCACCGACATCTTCGAACCCGGCTCCAGCATCAAGCCGCTGGTCGTCGCTGCGGCCCTCGAGAGCGGCAGCTACCGTCCCAGCAGCGTCGTCGATACGGCGCCCGGCTACGTGGTCGTCGGTCCGAAGACCATTGAAGACAGCAAGAACCTGGGCCGCGTCAGCCTGACGACGATCCTGGCGCGTTCAAGCAACGTCGGCGTCACCAAGCTCGCGATGTCGCTCGAGCCGGAACAGCTCTGGACCACGATGACCCGCTTCGGGTTCGGTGCGCTGACAACGAGCGGCTTCCCCGGGGAATCTGCCGGCCTGTTGACGCCCTACAATCACTGGCGCGACATCAACCAGGCAACGCTGGCCTATGGCTACGGAGTGTCGGTAACGCCGCTCCAGCTGGCCCAGGCTTACGCGGTGCTTGGCAGCGACGGTGTCGCCCGGCCGATATCGCTGGTTGCGCTCGAGTCGCCGGCCGACGGCGACCGGGTACTGGCCGGAGATACGGCGACGTCCGTCAGGCGCATGCTCGAGGAAGTGGTGCGCCCCGGCGGCACGGGAACCAAGGCCGCCGTCACCGGTTACCGGATCGCCGGCAAGACCGGCACGGCCTGGAAGTTCGCCACCGGCGGCTACTCCGAGGACAAGTACATTTCCATCTTTGCCGGGCTCGCGCCGGCCAGCGACCCGCGCCTTGCGGCCGTGGTCGTTATCGACGAGCCGAGTGGCGAGCTCTACTACGGTTCCGACGTGGCAGCGCCGGTATTCGCCACGGTGATGTCGGAATCGCTGCGCCTGCTGGCCGTTGCCCCCGACGCCATGCCGGCCCGCGACCCGGGCAGCATCATGCAGGCCATGAGTCAATGAGCATGCCGGCCGAACACATCATCACGAAACCGACACTTGCAGAGCTGCTGCAGGGTTTTGCGACGGCTCCCGCCATCGAGATACGGGACATCTCGAGCGACAGCCGCACGCTGAAGCCGGGGGACCTGTTCCTGGCCTGCGGCGGTGACAGCAGTCACGGTCTGGACTATGTCGCCGACGCTGTAACGGCCGGTGTTGCCGCCATCGCGTGGGACTCGTCGACCGCCGAGGCGCCGGCCGCCGAGATCGGCGTACCGATGATTGCCGTACCGGATCTCGCGGCGCACCTCGGTGAAATCGCGAATCGCTTTTTCAGCCGGCCCTCCGAGCACGTCAACGTGATCGGCGTCACCGGCACCAATGGCAAGACGACGGTGGCCTGGCTGATCGCACAGTGCTGCGAGCTGCTGGGCGAACGTTGCGGCTATGTCGGAACGCTGGGCGCCGGGGTCGGCGAGGTCGTCGACGGCGAGGGCATGACCACGCCCGGCACGATCGAACTGCACCGCAATCTCGCGGACTTTCGCGATGCCGGCGCCGGCTGGGCAGCCATCGAAGTGTCGTCACACGCCTTGTCGCAGAGGCGGGTCGATGGCGTGACGTTCGACACGGTCCTGTTTACGAATCTCAGTCGCGATCACCTGGATTACCACGGCACGATGCAAAACTATGCCGAGGCCAAGGCTCGGCTGTTCCGCGACTACCCGGCCACGAATCGCGTCATCAATCTCGACTCGGAATTCGGTGCCGAGCTGGCAGGCCGCTGCGGCCACGACGTCGTGACCGTCTCCACGCGCTTCGACCGGGTGGCCAATGGCCGGCCGTTTGTATTCGTCCGTTCCGTGGTCGCCGGCAAGGCCGGGTCGAACGTGCGCATTGCGAGCTCCTGGGGCGACGGCGAATTTCACCTGCCGCTGCCCGGCGACTTCAACGTCGCGAACGCGGTCATCGTCCTGGCAGCAATGCTGAAACATGGCATCCCGATGTCGCAGGCTTGCGAAACACTGGACGGCGTGAGCGCGCCACCGGGACGAATGGAGCGTGTCGCGTCCGCCGACGGCCTGCCGTCGGTCTATGTCGACTACGCGCACACGCCCGAAGCCATCGACGTCGCGCTGCGCGCCCTGCGACAACACTGTGCAGGCCGGCTGTGGTGCGTGTTCGGCTGCGGCGGCGACCGTGACTCCGGCAAGCGGCCGCAAATGGGGCGCATGGCCGAAAGGCGCGCTGACCGGGTCGTCATCACCAACGACAATCCGCGTAGCGAATCGCCGGGCGCGATCATCGATGACATCCTGGATGGACTCACGTCGCCCGACGACGCCACGGTGATCGAGGACCGGGCGGCGGCAATCGGCTGGTCGATCGACAACGCGCAACCGGAGGACGTCATCCTGGTTGCCGGCAAAGGGCACGAGAACTACCAGCTCATTGGCGCCGGCCGGATCGACTTTTCGGACTATGGCGCCGCGCTTGCCAATCTCGACAAACGGGCGGAGGGCGCATCGTGAATGCGACCCTGTCATACGCGGCCAAGGCCATGGGCGGCGAGCTGCACGGCGGCGATGCCCGCTTCACCGGCATCAGTACCGATTCGCGATCGATCCGTGAGGGCGAGCTCTTTGTTGCGCTGAGCGGTCCCAACTTCGACGGCGGCAAGTTCGTGAGCCACGCGAAGAGCAAGGGCGCCGCGGGAGCGGTAGTTGCGACGCCGGTCGGCGAAGACCTGCCGCAGATCGAAGTCGACGACACGAAACTGGCGCTGGGCAAGCTGAGTGCCGCGTGGCGTGACCAGCACTCGCTGACGGTCGTCGGTATCACCGGATCGAACGGCAAGACCACGGTCAAGGAGCTGGTTGCGGCTTGCCTGTCGCGCGTGGAGGCGACGCTTGCCACCGAGGGCAACCTGAATAACGACATCGGCATGCCGCTGATGATGTCGCGCATCGACGAATCCCATCGGTACGCTGTCCTGGAGATGGGCGCAAATCACGCCGGCGAGATCGACTACCTCGTGTCGCTCGCGAAACCCGATGTCGTGTGCCTCAACAATGCCGCGGCGGCGCACCTCGAAGGCTTCGGGTCCATCGAGGGCGTTGCGCACGCGAAAGCCGAAATCCTGCAGGGCGAACCGCGGCCGCAGGCAGCGGTGCTCAATGCCGACGACGAGTATTACGAGTACTGGCGGACGCTGGTCGAGGACATCGACGTCATCAGCTTCGGCCTCGGCGAGGATGCCGACATTCGTGCGGACCAGGTCGAGGCCAGCGGCGGCCAGACTCATTTCACGATGCACCTGCTCGATACGACCATCGAGGTCACGCTGCCGCTGGCAGGCGAGCACAACGTGCGTAATGCCTGTGCGGCGGCCGCGATCGTCTCGGCGCTCGACATACCCGCGGCGACCATCAAGGAAGGCCTGGAAGCGGTCAACCCGGTGTCCGGCCGCCTGACCCCGCTCAAAGGTCTGCGTGGTGCAACGCTGTATGACGACAGCTACAACGCCAACCCGCTATCGGTCGTCGCCGCCGCCGAATTCCTGGCATCGCTGCCCGGCGAAAGCTGGATGGTCCTCGGCGACATGTTCGAACTCGGCGACGACGCGCCGCGCATGCACGCAGACGTCGGCAGCTCGATTCGGGAGGCCGGGATCGATCGGCTGTACACACACGGAGACATGAGCCGGCGCGCCGCCGAGGAGTTTGGCGAGCAGGCCGAGTGGTTCGAGTCGCTCGATACGCTCGTCGACGAGGTCAGTGGCCAGCTCGACAGCGGCGTCAACATCCTCGTGAAAGGGTCGCGCGGCATGCGCATGGAGCGCGTGGTGGAAGCACTGCGCGGCAACGGGGGAACCTGACATGCTGCTGTATCTCACCGAATACCTCGCGCAGTTCGAATCCGGTTTCAACGTATTCAGTTACCTGACGATGCGCGCGATTCTCGGTGCGCTCACGGCGCTGGTGCTGTCGTTCATCATCGGCCCGCGCATGATCGAGAAGCTCAGCGTGAACCAGGTCGGCCAGCCCGTGCGCGAGGAAGGGCCCGACACGCACCTGATCAAGGCCGGCACGCCGACGATGGGCGGTGCGCTGATCCTGACGGCGATCGCGGTCAGCACGGTGTTGTGGGCCGACCTCGAGAACTTCTTCGTCTGGATCGTCCTGTTCGTGACGTTGTCGTTTGGCGTTATCGGCTATGTCGACGACTACAAGAAACTGGTCCTGCAGGATCCCGCCGGCATTTCGGCCAGGGCCAAGCTGTTCTGGCAATCGTTGGCCGCGATCATTGCCGCCGTCGCGCTGTACCTGTGGGCCGACGCCAACGGGACGCTCGATACGGCGACCGCATTGCTGATTCCGTACCTCAAGGACACGACGGTGCCCCTGGGGATGTTCCAGATCGTCGTGACGTACCTGTTCATCGTCGGTTTCAGCAACGCCGTCAACCTGACCGACGGGCTCGACGGGCTGGCGATCATGCCGACCGTGCTCGTCGGCGGTGCGCTGGGCGTTTTCGCGTACGTCACCGGCAACGTCAACTTCGCCGAGTACCTCGGCATCCCGTATGTCGCTGGCACCGGCGAGATCCTCGTTTTTTGCGCGGCGCTCGCCGGCGCCGGTCTCGGATTCCTGTGGTTCAACACGTACCCGGCACAGGTCTTCATGGGCGACATCGGCGCGCTGGCACTGGGCGCCGCGCTCGGCGTCGTCGCCGTCGTCGTCCGCCAGGAAATCGTCCTGGCCATCATGGGCGGCGTGTTCGTGGTCGAGACCCTGTCGGTCATCATCCAGGTCGCGTCGTACAAGCTCACGGGCAAGCGCGTCTTCCGCATGGCGCCGTTGCACCACCACTTCGAACTCAAGGGCTGGGCGGAACCGAAGGTCATCGTCCGTTTCTGGATTATCACGGTCATCCTCGTGCTGATCGGTCTCGCGAGTCTCAAGATCCGATGAATGCAGCAAAGAAAAAAGCGGCA
>JASJBB010000004.1 GCA_030066735.1 Woeseiaceae bacterium
ATCGAAATGCGCCGGACGCGGCCGGACAGCCTGCTCGACACCTTTGTCTGACCGCCGTTGTCAAAAAGTTGACGCCACGGCGGGTGCGCCGCCTCTGTGGCGTATAGCGCCATAAAACCGACGCTCCATCGAAAACGAACAGCCCAGCAGTAAGCCTCATAAGTGACTGTTTTATAGAATAAAAAAAGGCAAATCCAGGTACTTGGCACGCCGCTTGCATAACCCATGGTAAGACACATTGGAGCAAGCAATGGCTGAAGAGGAAGTCCAGAACGAAGGTACCGAGGAGGCGTCGGGAGGCAAGGGCAAGATGTTGATGCTCGGCGGCGTGGCGGTCGTCATGCTCATCATCGGCGTGTTCGCCGGCCCGGCCGTCATGAACATGATTTCGCCGCCGGAGCCGGTTGAAGGCGAGGAGACCGAGGAGCCCGTGCAGGTAACGGGGCCCGCAATCTACCAGAGCCTGCACCCGCCGCTCGTCGTCAATTTCAAGGATTCCCTCGGTGATTCGCACTACATGCAGATCACCATGGAGGTGATGTCCCGCGACCAGGACGTCATCAATACGGTGCGCGACAACATCCCGATGATTCGCAACGCCCTGATTCTCCTGTACAGCGGCGCTGTTTATGACGAAGTCACGACGCGCGAAGGCAAGCAGGACATGCTGGCCGACGGGCTCGCCGAAATTCGTTCCGTCATGGCCGAGACCACCGACGAGGAACTCATCGAGGCCGTTTACTTCACGAGCCTTGTCATCCAGTAGCCGGAGACGACGCGACCATGACAGACGACAAGGTACTCACCGCGGAAGAAAAAGAGGCGCTGCTCGAGGGCGTGGAGAACGGCCATATCGAAGTCCAGTCGGGAGACGGGCCTCGTTACGCGGAAGTTCGGCCCTACGAAATTCCGGCCCGGTGCCGGCTGGTGTCCAACAGCTTTCCGCGCTTGCGGCGAATGAACGGCCGGGTCGCGAGCGCCATGGCGCGCAGGGTCGAGCAACTCGTCAGCGCGGAAGTAGCAATGACCTCGCCAGACATCGACATCATGCCCTACGGCAGTTTCTGCGAGAGGCTCGAGGGCCTGTCGCTGACAGCCGAGTTCACCGCAGCCCCTCTGGACGGCCGGGGACTTGTGGTCCTCGGAGCCGGGTTCGTCAGCCACCTGGTCGACGCATTCTGCGGCGGCAGCGGAGGTGACAGCGAACGGCATGCCGGTGAGTTCTTCACACCGGGCGAGCTTCGTATAGCGTCGCTGTTCGTTGGCGATCTGCTGGAGTCGGTAGCCGATGTCTGGCAACCGCTGATGCAGGTCGAGCACGTGCTGGAGACCGTCCATCACAGTAACGACATCATTGACGGCCTGGAAGCATCCGACGACGTCATCGTTTCGACGTTCGACATCGGTTTCCTGGACCGCCAGGAGATCTTCTACGCGGTCTGGCCGACGTCGATGCTGACGCCGCTGCTGCCCGCATTCGAAGGGCGCAAGCGGGACCGCAACCCGGAGCAGGATGCGCTTTGGGACCAATCGCTGCGCTCGCGGGTCAAGAACTCCATCGTCGAAATCTCCTCGCGGGTCGGCAACAGCCGGATGACCCTGCGCGACGTAGCCGCATTACAGCCCGGCGACATTATCGACATCGCGGATCCCCGCCATGGCGTCGTGTATGTCAAGGAGGTCCCTGTGCTGCGCGGATTGTTCGGCAAGCATGAAGGCAAGTACGCGATCGAAGCGACGGATTGGCTCGCCGCTTCGGGCGATGACACGGCATGAATCCAGGACGAAACATGGACACGAAAGGCAAACAAGATATGACCGAAACTGCAGAAAACGACGACCAGGCACTGGCTCAGGAGTCAGGCGCCGAAAACTCCAAGTATTCGCCCGAAGAACTGGCGGCCGATAGTGGCAATGACGACGTCGCCCAGGCGGATATCAATCTCGACCTGGTGCTGGATATCCCGGTCGACATTTCGCTGCGCGTCGGTTCCACCGATATCTCGATTCGCGACCTGGTCTCGCTGGTTGAAGGTTCGGTGATCGCGCTCGACCGCGAAGCCGACCAGTCGATGGAAGTGCTCGTCAACGGCACATTGATTGCTCATGGCGAGATCGTGGTTGTCGACAATCGCTTCGGGGTTCGTCTGACTGACGTCATCAGCCCGGCGGAACGGATCGAAAAACTGAATTGAGTGAGTGCCGCGATGGGTGACCCAATGATAGAAGGACCGGATCTGCTCAGCCTCGGCGGCAGCCTGTTAATCGTAATAGGCGCCGTCATCCTGCTGGGCTGGCTGTATTCGCGGCTGCGATTCAACAGCGGCGGCCCGGACAACCTGATCAACATTGTCGGCAGCCGTGCCCTGGGTCCGAAAGAGCGCCTCATCCTGGTCGAAGTCGGCGGCCAGAACCTGCTCGTCGGGATCACGGCGACGCACGTGCAAACCCTGCACAAGTTCGACGAACCCGTAGCCGTGGTCCCCGAGAAAAAGACCTCCGGCTTTGCCAGCAGGCTGCGCAATGCCGTCAACGAGGCGGCGTCATGAAACGGCTGCTCGTAACAGTCCTGTTGGTGCTGGCCTGCAGTTCCGCCGGCGCGCAGGAAAGCACGATGGAAATTGCCATGGGCGAGGCCGGAGACCAGTCGTGGTCGCTCAGCATCCAGATCCTGGTGCTGATGACGCTGCTGACGTTGCTGCCAGCCATCCTGTTGTCGACCAGCGCATTTGTTCGCATCATCATCGTTCTCTCGATTCTGCGCCAGGCGCTGGGCACGGCGCAGACGCCGCCGAACCAGGTCCTGCTCGGCGTTGCGCTGTTTCTCACGTTTTTCATCATGGCGCCGGTGATCTCCGAGATACATGCGGTCGCCGGCCAGCCGCTGCTGGACGGCGAGATAACCGCACAAGTCGCTCTCGAGAAAGGCGTTCAGCCGCTGCGCGAGTTCATGCTGAACCAGACCCGGGACAGCGACCTGGCGCTGTTCGCATCCATTGCCGGCGTCGAGGAGATCGGGTCGCCCGAGCAAACGCCAATGTCGTTGCTCGTCCCGAGCTTCATGGTCAGCGAGCTCAAGACGGCATTCCAGATCGGATTCCTGGTCTTCATACCGTTTCTCGTGATCGACCTGGTCGTTTCCAGCGTTCTCATGTCAATGGGCATGATGATGCTCTCGCCAATGCTCATCGCATTGCCATTCAAAATCATGTTGTTCGTGCTCGTCGACGGCTGGGCGCTGGTGCTCGGCACGCTCGCGTCGAGCTTCGTCAGGTAGGGGCGTGCAATGACTCCGGAATTCGTAACGTCAATCGGCCAGCAAGCGCTATGGGTAACGATGATGATCGCAGCGCCGATGCTGTTGTCGGCGCTCGCCGTCGGTTTGCTGGTCGGCATGTTTCAGGCCGCCACGCAGATCAACGAAATGACGTTGAGCTTTATCCCGAAACTCCTGGTACTGGTGCTCGCGATCATGTTCGCCGGTCCCTGGATGCTGGCAGTGATCACGAATTTCACCCGGCAACTCCTGCAACAAGTTCCAACCCTGATCTCATGAACCGGCGTGGAGGATTCCGGTATGCAAGCGAGACAATACAGTGACGATAGAGATTCCAATTGCAGAACTGTCCCGGCAGCTGGCGACGTACGCGTGGCCGTTCCTGCGTATCGGGGCGTTCCTGATGGTGATGCCGCTGATCGGTGGCAGCTTCGTGCCGGCGAAATTCCGTCTGCTGCTGGCCGTGGTTCTCACAGCAGTGCTCGCGCCTGTGGTTCCCACTATGCCGAACCTGGACGTGTTGAGTGTGGCGGGTCTGGTCATGGTGGTCCAGGAGATCGCAATCGGCGTCGCAATGGGCTTCTTAGTTCAGCTTGTCTTCGACGGGGTCGTGCTCAGCGGTCAGGTGATCGGAATGAGCATGGGGCTTGGTTTCGCCGTCTTTCTGGATCGGGCGCGCGGGGTGAACATCCCGGTACTTGGACAGCTGTTTCTGTTATTGGGAATGCTGGTCTTCCTGTCCTTGAACGGGCATCTCGCGCTGGTGCAGCTGCTGGCGAAGAGCTTCCACACGCTGCCGGTCGCACAGACGGGACTCACAACAGCAATGCTGGAGAGCCTGTTGGCCTGGACTGGCCAGATGTTCGTGTACGCAATGAAGATTGCGCTTCCCGCGATCACCGCAATCCTGATCGTCAACCTGTCGTTCGGCGTCATGAGCCGGGCCGCGCCGACGCTGAACCTGTTCGCGGTCGGCTTCCCGGTTGCGATGTTGTTGGGCTTCGCGGTCATTTTTCTCAGCATGGGCGTCCTGGTGGAGAACGTATCGATTTTCATCGATCGGTCGCTGGCTGCCCTGTCGCATTTGCTTGATTAGGTCGGAGGCCAAAGGCTGATCCATGGCAGAAGAGCCGCAACAGGAACGTACTGAACAACCAACTCCGAAGCGCCTCGAGGAGGCGCGGAAGAAAGGTGATGTTCCGCGGTCGCGCGAGTTGACCATGACCGGCGTGATGCTGTGTGGCGCCGCGACGATTCTGTTGTTGTCGGGTCCCTCGAGCCGCCGCATCCTGCAGGCTTTTTCCTCTGCGTTCGAGTTCGACCGGGCGACGGCGTTCGATCCTGCCAGCGTGACGCAAAGATTCGGGGCTATCGCCGCCGAGATGTTCGTCGCATTGCTGCCGCTCGGGGTTGCGTTGCTGGTCGCCGTGTTTCTCAGCGCCGCGTTGATCGGCGGCTGGTCCTTCAGCCTCGAGGCGCTGCAGTTCAAGTTCGAGAGGCTCAGTCCCGTCAAGGGCCTGAAACGGGTCTTCGGCGCCAACGGGCTCAACGAGCTGGTCAAGGCGATGGCCAAGTTCGCGCTGGTTGCCATCATTGCCGTGAGCTGGCTCTGGTTCTCTGTCGAGGACCTGATTGGTCTGGGCCGGCAGCCGATCGGCCCCGCGGTAAGCCGCGCATTCGAGCTGAGTGCGTTATCGCTGTTGATCGTCGGCAGCGGGCTGGTGCTGATTGCCGCTGTCGATGTTCCGTTCCAGCTCTGGCAATACCGGAAGAAGCTGCGCATGACTCGACAGCAGGTTCGCGACGAGATGAAGGAAACCGAAGGCCGTCCCGAGGTCAAGTCGCGCATCCGGGCGCTGCAGAGACAGGCCGCGACCCGGCGCATGATGGAAGACCTGCCGGACGCGGACGTCGTGATCACGAACCCGACCCACTTTGCCGTAGCGCTCAAATACGACGACGCGACGATGGGTGCGCCCACGGTCATCGCCAAGGGCCAGGATCAGCTCGCCGCGAGGATTCGCGAGGTAGCAGAGCTCCACAAGGTGCCCCTGTTTTCCGCTCCGCCGCTTGCGCGAGCACTGTATCGCAGTTCCGAGGTAGGCGACGAGGTTCCGGCACGCCTGTACACCGCCGTCGCGCAGGTGCTCGCCTACGTTTACCAGCTTAAAGAAACCCTTCGTCCCGGGCAGCGGCCCATGCAGCCGCCGGTACCGGTTGTTGACGAAGACGATTTTTGAAACCGATGAGAACCCAGGTCAATGGCAGCAGATAACAACAAAGAACGACTGGCGCAGCTGATCCGCGGCGTAGGCATGCCGCTGCTGTTGCTCGCTCTGTTGGCGATGGTGCTGGTGCCGCTGCCGCCACTGGCGCTCGACATGCTGTTCACCTTCAACATTGCGTTGTCCGTTGCGATCCTGTTGACCACGATCTACGTCGGGCGGCCGCTGGACTTCGCGGTTTTCCCGACCATCCTGTTGCTGGCGACATTACTGCGCCTGGCGCTCAACGTCGCGTCGACACGAGTGGTCCTGCTGAATGGCCATACCGGAACCTCGGCCGCCGGCAAGGTGATCGAGGCATTCGGCGAGTTTGTCATCGGCGGCAACTACGCGGTCGGCCTCGTCGTGTTTGCGATCCTGGTCATCATCAATTTCGTGGTCGTGACCAAGGGCGCGACTCGCGTTTCGGAAGTTTCCGCGAGGTTCACGCTCGACGCGATGCCCGGCAAGCAGATGGCGATCGACGCCGACCTGAATGCCGGGGTCATCGATCAGGAAACCGCGCGTGACAGGCGCGCCGAGATTAGCGAGGAGGCCGACTTCTACGGCTCGATGGACGGCGCGAGCAAGTTCATCAGGGGGGACGCGGTAGCCGGCATTCTGATTCTCTTGATCAACATCATCGGCGGCCTGCTGATTGGTACGACCCAGCACGACATGACCCTGTCGGCGGCAGGTCACAATTACACGCTCCTGACCATCGGCGACGGGCTGGTGGCGCAGATCCCGTCGTTGCTGCTGTCGACTGCCGTTGCCATTATCGTGACGCGTGTATCCCGTTCCCATGACATGGGCACGCAGGTCTTCAGCCAGATTTTCAACGACTACCGCACGCTGGCGGTAACGGCTTCGATTCTCGGCATACTGGGCCTCGTACCCGGCATGCCCAATGGCGCTTTCATTTTCCTCGCCGGCCTCTGCGGCTACGCGGCTTACCGCATTGCGAGAAAGCCTCAGCAGGCGCCGCAGGAGCCGGTTGCCGAGGAAAGTGCGGACAAGCTGCTGCCTGAACTGAGCTGGCAGGACGTTGACCCGGTCGACCTCGTCAGTCTCGAGGTCGGGTATCGCCTGATTCCGCTGGTTGACCGCCAGCGCAACGGCCCGCTGGTCGCCAGGATCAAGGGCATTCGGAAGAAACTGACCGAGGAACTCGGTTTCCTGGTTTCGCCGGTCCACATCCGCGACAACCTCGACCTGGGGCCCAATGCCTACCGGATTTCTCTGTCGGGCGTGTCCGTCGGCGCCGGAGAGATCAATGCGGACAAGGACCTTGCCATCAATCCCGGGCAGGTGTTCGGTGAACTCGATGGCATCAAGACCACGGATCCCGCTTTCGGGCTGGATTCTTACTGGATCGACAACTCCCTGCGCGAAGAGGCCCAGATGATGGGCTACACGGTTGTCGATCCATCGACCGTCATCGCCACACACCTGAGTGAGCTGCTGAAGAGCAACGCGCATGAACTGTTCGGCCACGAAGAGTGCCAGCAGTTGATGGACCGTCTCGCCAGCATTTCGCCGAAGCTGGTCGAGGACCTGACACCCAAGCTGTTGCCCATGAGCGTCATTACCCGCGTACTGCAAGGCCTGCTCGAAGAGCACGTGCCCATTCGCAACATTCGCAGAATCGCCGAGACTTTGGCGGAGCAGGGCACCAAGAGTCAGGATCCTGACGTTTTGTCCGCAGCGGTGCGCGTTTCCCTGGGGCGCTCAATCGTGCAATCCGTTGCAGGGCTTAGCGATGAGCTGCCTGTGGTCACGCTCGAACCAGAGTTGGAACGAATCTTGAATGAATCTGTTCAGGAAGGCGGCAACGTCGGACTGGAGCCCGCAATGATGGATCGACTGCACAAAGCACTGAGCGAGACGGCACGGAGCCAGGAGGTCACCGGTGACCCCGCCGTGCTGCTCGTAGCGCCCCAGGTGAGGCCATGGATGTCGCGCATGATGCGCAACATTCGCAATTTGACGGTGCTGGCCTACAACGAAGTGCCGGACGACAAACGCATCCAGATGATCGGTGCGGTCAGCTAATGATTGGTGATAACCGAAGCGATGAGACAAGGGAATTAGAGTGAAGATCAAACGATATGTAGACAAGGACATGCGACTCGTCTTGCGTCGCATCAGGAAGGACCAGGGACCGGATGCCGTGATCTTGTCGAACCGCAGGGTCGACGAAGGTATCGAGGTGATCGCCGCTGTCGATTACGACCAGGCACTCGTACAGCGGGCGCTGGGAATCAGCCCGGACAGCGCCGCGGACATTGACAGCGATACGCTTGCGGCCATCGCCGAACCCGATGCCGGCGCGCCGGTGGAGCAACCGTTGCCCGAAGCGCAGCCGGAAGTCATCTCATCCCGCCTGGTCGCCGGTTCCGGCAGCCGGGAAGAATCGCTGCATGCAATGCGCAGCGAGATAAGTTCCCTGCGCGGGCTGCTCGAGACACAGCTGTCGGGGCTCGTGTGGCGCGAGACGTCGCAGCGGTCTCCTGTCCGCGCCCAGGTGCTGCGCAACCTCGCAAGGCTTGGCGTAGCGCCCGACATCGCCAATATTGTCGTGGACCGTCTCGACCCTGTTGAAGACGTACGCAGTCTCTGGCACGCACCGCTTTCCGAACTCGCGCAACTCATCGAGGCGCGCGACGATCAATTAATGCAGCAGGGCGGCGTGTTTGCCCTGATTGGACCGACGGGTGTTGGCAAGACCACCACCATCGCCAAGATCGCGGCGCAGTTCGTCATGAACAACTCCCCCGACGACCTGGCCCTGATCAGCGCCGATTCGTTCCGGATCGGTGCGAAAGAGCATCTCGAGGCATTCGCCAATATCGTCGGCGTCAGCGTGCTGTCCGCGAGTAATTCGCAGGAACTCTCCGAGGCTCTCGATCGGCTGCGCGACAAGAAACTGGTGCTCATCGATACCGAGGGCCGCAGCCCCCGGGACAGGGAACTGGCCAACCGCCTCGCAGCATACGGCAACAACAAGGACCGGGTCCGCTTCTACCTGACGCTGTCTGCGGCAACGCAGGAAGCCGGTCTCGACGAGGCCGTGCGCGCGTTCGACAAGGTGCCGCTCGAAGGCTGCATCCTGACCAAGATCGACGAGGCGGCCCAACTCGGCTGCGCCATCAGCATCCTGATTCGCCACGGCCTGAAATCGTGCTGGTACTCGGACGGGCAGAGGATTCCGGAAGATCTGCACGCGGCGGCGCACAAGAAGTTGTGGCTCGTGAACCAGGCCGTCGAATGCATGGAAACCAGCCAGCCCGGAATCGACGAACGGCTCATGGCGGAACGGTATTCACAGTTAGGTGCTGCCAATGCCTGACCGTTCACAGCATGACAACCTGAAGTCCTTCCTGAATCGGCAGGCGGTCAAGGTGCTCGCGGTTTGCAGTGGCAAGGGCGGTGTCGGCAAGACGAACGTTGCTGCGAACGTGGCACTCGCCATGGCCGCAAAGCACCACAACGTGTGTCTGCTGGATGCCGACGTCAGCCTGGCCAATGTCGATGTCCTGCTCGGCCTGCAGCCGCGGTTCAACCTGTCGCACGTCGTCCATGGCGAGATCGACCTCGAAGCTGCCGTCCTCAAGGCGCCTCACGGCCTGCGGATCGTGCCGGCGTCCTCGGGCAATTTCAGCATGACCGATCTTGCGCCGGCCGGGCAGGCGGCAATCATCCAGGCATTCGGACAGATGAGCGACCAGCCCGACGTCCTCGTCATTGATACTGCAGCCGGAATTTCGCCGGGCGTCGCAAGGTTCGTGCAGGCTGCGCAGCATGCGGTCGTCGTTGTGTGTGACGAACCCGCATCTCTCACGGACGCGTACGCACTCATCAAGGTATTCAGCCGCAACTACGGCATATCGCATTTTCAGGTCATCACCAACATGAGCACCAGCAACGCGGCTGGACGGCTGCTCTTCGACAAGCTGAACCGGGTCGCCGAGCGGTATCTCGACGTCGTGCTGCGCCATCTCGGCGATGTGCCGAGAGATGAATACCTCGTCAAGGCCGTGCAGCAGCAACGCGCGGTGGTTGATTCGTACCCGAACAGCGCTTCCGGCAACGCGTTCCGCCGAATTGCCGGTGCAGTCGAGCGGCTGCCCGCGCCAACGCGGTCGCGCGGAGGTATCGAGTTCTTTTTCGAGCGCCTGTTTGTCAACGAGAGGCAGGGCCAAGGGGCAGTCGTATGAACACCTACAGCAACGTCGCCGTGCGTGATGCTCACCGGGAAGAAGACCTTGTTACGGCTAACGTCGATCTCGTCAAGCGTATCGCGCAACACCTGATTGCACGATTACCGTCGAATGTCGAAATTGACGACTTGCTGCAGGCGGGCATGGTCGGCTTGCTCGAGGCGGCAAGGAACTTCGATGCGTCGCGCGGTGCGAGCTTCGAAACCTATGCCGGCATCCGGATTCGCGGCGCCATGCTCGACGACATCCGCAAGCACGACTGGACGCCGCGGTCGGTGCATCACAAGTACAGGATGGTCGCCGAGGCGATCAGTGCGATCGAGAACGAGAAAGGGGCGCCGGCAGAATCGGGCGAGGTGGCCGAACGACTTGGCATCAGTATCGACGAATACCACCGGATACTGGCCGATAGTGCGGGCAGCCGCCTGTTCAGCCTCGAAGAGACCGAGAGCGAGCCGACGGCCCTGAGATCACCGCCGAGGTCGAAGCTCGCGACTCCCGAACAGGAACTCGACCAGGATCAGGCCCGGGCGCGCCTGGCCGAGGCAATCGACGAACTGCCGGAACGGGAGCGCCTGGTGTTGTCTCTCTACTATGAGAAGGAACTGAATCTGAAGGAGATCGGCCGCGTTCTCGACGTAACGGAGTCGAGGATTTGTCAGATTCACGGACAAGCTGTCGTGCGCCTGCGAGGCGTCCTGGCCAAAACCTGATGGAGGAATGCGACATGGCAAATTTCGTATCCGGGATCAAGCAAATCGGGCCGTCTTACCCGATCAAGCCCGCGCAACCTGTTCCCAGGGAAAAGAAACCGGAACAGCGCAAAAAGAACCGCGAAGAGCCGGCGAAAGATGACGGCCAACAGGACGATCAGACCACACACATAGATGAGCACGCATAATGGACATCTCGACCACGTTCACTACCCACCTTCTCCTGATTGCAAACGCTGCGATGCTCGCGGCGGCAGCTATCGCCATCATCCGGTTCCGCCAACAGGCGCGGCGCTTCGAGAAGTTCTGGGAGAGCCCGGTTGGAGCCGCCATGGCCGAGACCGAGGCGCTCAACGCCCAAAGCAAGGCGGCGCCGGACCCGGAGCTGGCCAGGAAGGTATCCGAGTTGCAAGGTGTCGTCTGGAAGCTGGCACAGAAGGAACCTGTCGCCGAGCAAGCGCCGAAGAAGCAGCTGCCGATCGACAATGCAGTTCGCATGGCCAGGCACGGGGCGTCGGTAGGAGAGCTGATCCGCAGCTGCGGATTGACGATCGGGGAAGCGCAGCTCATGCGCAAACTGCACGGCAAGAGCGCTGCCAGGACCATTAACTGAAAGGGAATTCCGGGTGACCAAGAATAATGACGAATTCAGGTTTGTCAGCCTGCTTGCGCTCGAGCTGGACAACGGGGACATCTCACTGCCATCGCTGCCCGATGTCGTGCTGAAGATTCGCCAGCTGCTCGCGGATGAGAACACAGACTTCGAACGCCTCGGCCGTGCGATCAGCATGGATCCGGTGCTCGTATCAAAACTGTTCATCTATGCCAACTCGGCGTTTTACAACCGGGCAAACATAAAAATCGAAAATCTCGAGACCGCCATATCGCGGCTGGGGATCGAAGCGGTCCGCAACGCGGCCATGTCGCTTGCCATGCAGCAGCTGTACTCATCGGAAAAGCATAGCCACGCGGGTCAGTACCTGCGCGGAGTCTGGGCGCGAGGCATGAAGATATCGAGCATGGCTTTCGCAGTGTCCTCCGGACAGCCCGGACTCAACAATGAAACGGCGTTTCTTTGCGGGCTTCTCAACGAAGTCGGCAAGCTCTACATCATCACGAAGGCCGAGGAGTTCCCCGAGTTGCTCGGTAACAAGTCGTCCTTCAACCAGGTGCTCGAGAAATGGAACTCGCAGATCAGCAAGAGCATCATCGAGTCCTGGGGATTTCCCGACGAAGTGGCGCAATCGGCCGACCCGTCGAGCTACGTTGACCAGGATACGGATACGGCGCCCACGTATGCCGACGTGCTGGCAGTCGCCAGGGGCCTGGTTGACTACGGGCAGGATGGCTCACTGGATTTCGAAGCCGATCCGTCGTGCATCAAATTGCGGGTTACCAACGACACCGTATCGGGGCTCATGGCGTCCTATCGCGACAAGCTGCAGTCGATGCAGCAGTCGCTGAGCTGACTAACGCGCTTAGTCGGCCACCTTGTCCAGCTGCAGGCGGCGCATCCGCAGCGTTTCCGATTCCAGGTTGAACATGTGCTGTATCAGCATTTCACGTTCACTGGGCATCATTCCATGAAACTCCACGGCGATCCCGATGGTGTAGGTATCGGGGTCGTTGCCCGGGGGCGGCTCTGCGTGCCGGACGACCCGGCAGAATGTCTCGACCATGCGCTTGTCCGATGCGAGCAGCATGCGCAGGTGAAGTTTCGCGCCGACATCGATGACCTGCTTGCTTGGGAACACGATCCCATCGGCCCCAACGTCGCAGCGCACAAGTTGCTGCTGCGCGAGGTCCGCTTTGGTCTGCTGCACGCCGGGCAGGGCATCGAAGAGCAAGTTGATCTTGTCGTTAAGTAGCGTAATGCACTTGCCGACCGTGTCGGACTCCGCGGTCATGCGGTACATCGTCTCGGATAATCTTGCATCGAGCTCGACGAGGCGAGCCCGCAAATCGTCGTTTTCACCACGGCTGATCTTGCGATGCGCAAGGCCCAGCTCAAATTCTTCGTCGGTCAGGAGATCGTACTTCAGGTACGTGGACTCGTTGACACGAAAAGACCGCCTGTTTTCGTCGCCATTGTTCATGGTGTCAGTTCCTCGATGTAATCAGCCGCCGTATCGGCGACGTCAGGCTGGGATGCCGCGCCCATAATGCTCATGTCTGATAGTTGGTCGATGTCGGCGCCGCGGACAATACTCACGTCGACACGGCGGTTCTTGGCCCGATCTTCCGCCGTATCGTTGGGCGCACGCGGCCGTGTATCGGCGTGCCCCATGATCGTTACGCGAGCGGCATCGATCGTCGAGCGTTTGAGCAACTCGTGCGTAACGGAAACTGCCCTGGACGATGACAGCTCCCAGTTGGACCGAAAGCGAACATTGCTGATGGGCACATTGTCTGTATGACCCGCGATGGTGACCTCGCCGCTGTTGTTGTCGATGAGCTCGGCAATTTTGGCCAGCACTGGAACGAACTCGGGGCGAACGTCAGCGTAGCCGGAGTCGAATGACGCGTTCTCCATGATGTGCACGATAATTTTCATACCCTCGGTCTGGATGGCGACACTGCCTTGCTGGATTTCTTCTTTCAGCGCGAGCCGCAGCCGCCGCGCGTGGTCGCGAGTTTCCTCGATTTCCTTCGATTCCCGGTCCAGCGCGTCAAGCGTGTTGCGATTCGAGTCGATCGTGAACTGCCGAACCTGGTTGAGCGGGGTCTCCTCCGGTTTGCCGGGGCTGAACTCCTGGGCAACGACGCTCGTGCCCTTGGGGATCGTGCGGACCTGGATCTCGGACTGCACGCCGAACGCGTCTTTCATCGAGCCGGAGAGCTGCTTGAACTTCGCCACGTCCATTTCGGAAAACGATAGCAGCAGCACGAAGAAGCACATCAGCAGCGTCATCAGGTCGGCAAAGGTCATTACCCAGGCCGGGACTCCCTTTTTCTCCTGCTTCTGTGGCGCTCCGTCAGACATGGTGTTTCACCAGCGCTCGGTCAAGCTTCGAGTTCGTCTTCGGTGCGCTGCGAGCGCGGCAGGTAGGCTTCGAGCATTGGGCCTATGACGCGTGGATTCTGACCAGCCTGGATACTCAGCAGCGCATCGATGATCAGCGACTTCGCAGTGTTTTCTTCCCGGCTGCGAACTGCCAGTTTGTCAGCAATCGGCAGGGCGACCATGTTGGCGAGGATGGCGCCATAAAGCGTGGTTAGCAGGGCGACGGCCATGGCAGGTCCGATCTGCTTCGGATCGTCCATGTTCGCGAGCATCTGCACGAGACCGATCAAGGTGCCGATCATGCCCATGGCGGGCCCGACGTCGCCAATCGCCTTGAAGATATCCTGGCCGTCGTTGTGGCGCGTGAGCGTCTGGTTCAGGTCCTTCTGCAGCATTGCGCGAACGGTTTCGGCCGGGTGCCCGTCAATCAGCAAGCCAAGCCCTGTCTTCATGAACGGGTCCGGAATCTCCGCGTCCTCGAGGGCCAGCAGTCCGCCCTGGCGCGCTGTCTTGGCCAGCTCGACGGAGGTGGCAATCAGGTCTTCCGGTTTGCTGGGCTGGTAGAGAAATGCCTTCAGGGCGATGCCGGCGGCGCCAAGAAACTTGCCCAGGCTGAACTTGATCATCGTGACGAGCACGGTGCCGCCCAGCACGACCAGCAGTGAAGGGGTATTGACGAATGTGCCGGCGGAGCCGCCGAGTACGATCGACGTTAGTACAATCCCGAACGCGCCAATTAACCCGATGAGTGTCGCCAGGTCCAAATCTGTCTCCCAATGCCAGCCAAAAGGCCCAACGAGCCTCTAGTGTGTTATCGGCAGAAATGGCGCAGTCTTTAGCGTTCTGAGCCTGTTTGGACGGTCCGGTCCGATCGCTTCACGCGAGCAGGGGAATGGCCCTCAGTCGGCACATTCGGCGGCCTTCTGGTCATTGGATTTCGCCGCGTAGAGCGCCTGGTCGGCCCGCTGGATGAACGATTTGGCCGTGTCGTCGTCCCTGATCTGGGTATACCCGACAGAACAGGTTATGTCGTTGGCGCCCTGGAGCTCGGGAATTTTCAGGTCGCTGACCAGTTTCAGGAAGCGGTCGACCAGCTTCGTAGCATGGGTGGCCGATGTGTCGTTGAGCACAACGGCAAATTCGTCTCCGCCATAACGCGCGACAACGTCGCCCTTGCGAATGAACGAGCGTTCGAGGCACTCGCCGATGGCGCGCAGGACAGCATCGCCTGCCGCGTGTCCATAGGTGTCGTTGACCTGCTTGAATTTATCGACGTCGATCATGACCAGGGTGACCGGGAGATTCAGCATGAAGTGCAGGTTCAGGCTTTGGTCCACGGCCGAATCGAATGCACCCCGGTTGTACACATCAGTGAGAGGATCGCGTTTCATTTCCTCTTTCGCGGCAACCAGGTCCTGGCGAAGGCTCGCGAGCCGGTGCTGCAGTTCGCCGACCTGCTCCTCGTAGGCGCGCCGCTGTTCACTGAAGGTCTCGTCGACCTTGCGGACTGTCTCCTCGAGGACGGCCTTGACGTTGCTCAGGTCGCCACCGTCGACCGCCGTACGGACATGCGTAAGACCTTTGTTGACCGTATCCTCGGTGCTCTTGTCACGGGGGCCGATGCTGCGCAAGCCGATCACGAGGTCTTCGACAATTTCGCGGTAGTTACCCAGCCGCTCCATGACGAACGACTTTTCCGCACGCCGCCTATCCGCGACGAACACGCGCAACTTGGACCATTGTCGCTCGCCGTCGATCGACTGGATAACGTCGAACTCGGGCACTGCCGCGCCGTTTTCGACATGCCGCGCGAATTCCTCGCAATAGGCGCGGAACTGGTCGTGTTCCATGTCCTGCCCGAGAGGAAACGATTGGTCGCCCATGACCCGGATAACCGATCCCAGCGTGTCGAGAGCGCCGTCTTCCAGGGAATAGGATTTTTTCTTCTTGGTGGCGTTTCTCACTTGCGGGTCTCCAGGGAACGATCTCGACACAGCCAGCCGACAGCGGATGGCGGCTGACATACTGGTTATCGCCAAAACGCACAGAATCTTGAATATTATTTGCCAAATAGGAAAAATAACCCATATACTAAGTCGTGGTTTGTGCGTATGGCTTATATGGGGTGAAAAAACTATTTTGGGTCCAAGGATCCATTATCGCTTGGGAACGCGAACCGATGTCCGCAAATCTGCCGCATGGCAGCCGAATCGCATGAGCAGAGAGGACTTTGTCATCCTGGTGGTGGGCCGCTCGGGTCAGGACGCCGAGAATCTGAAGCGTCTCATCGAGTTCATGGATACGCCCCGCGTCTGCGCCGCGAAGATCAGTAATTGGCGCGAGTCACTGGATGGCCATCGGCTGGAAGCGATGTTCGTCGGCCCGGACCTCACCAGCGACGAGGTTGACACGCTGGTTGCGGAGGTCGGCGAGTTCGACCCCAATGTGTCGATCGTTCTCCCCGAAACTGAGAAAGTGACCTAAGCGCAATCCGCGCTATCAGTCGTACCTTCTGTTGCAGTGCGGACACCTTGCCGCCGCCTCTTCCTGTTGCAGTGCGGCCTGTACCATGCCGGCGTCCAGAATCTGGCTCGCGGTTGTCCGGTCGAGCCCCAGGTCCTGCCGCAATTCCTCGAGGTCATACAGTTCGTCGTCACTGAGGATGCCATCGTCCAGGGCTTCGCTGGCCTTGTCACGGTAGCGGTCCATGCTGAGCTTCAACTGACGGGCATACCCCGTGGCGAGAATACTGGTTGGCAGTGCAACCATGCCGATACCGACCACGGCGATCAGCGCGCCAAAAATCTTGCCGCCGTCGGTGATCGGCGTGACGTCCCCGTAGCCCACGGTCGTGAGCGTTGCGAACGCCCACCACATCGCAGCCGGAATGCTGCCGAAGTCTTCCGGTTGCGAGATGCGCTCGAAGTGATACATGCCGGCCGCGGCAAACAGCATGATCGTCACGAGAATCAGGAATGACGCGGCCAGCGCGCGTCCGTTTTCCTTCACGGCAATGATCAGCATGTTCAGCGTCGCAAAATAACGCGTCAGTTTGAGGACCCGGATCAGGCGGATTGCACGCAGTAGCCGCATGTCCGCGACGCCCGGAGCGACAAAGGCACTCAGGTAGAAAGGCAGAATAGCCAGCAGGTCGACAATGGCGTGGAACGAAAAGATGAACCGAAGCCTGCGGGTAAAGGAGTTGCCCCCCGCAGCCTCTCGGTCTTCCAGGCAGCTCCAGACACGCAGCAGATATTCCACCGAGAATACCGCGATCACGAACACGTCGAACCAGTAGATCGCGTTGCCGTACTGTTCTTCGACCGCTGGCATGGATTCCAGCACGACGGCAGCCACGCTGCAGATGATGAGCGCAATCAACACGATGTCCACGACGCGACTCGCGGTGTCATCCGGCTGCGCGGTTTCCAGCAGCCTGAACACTGTCGCACGTGTTGTCGTTGCGCGCTTCCTGGCGCTCATCACGCCGTGATCTGAAAGGTCGTCGAGCATGTCCCTGATTTCCGCCTTGTACTCGTCCTGTAGCGGCGCTGGCGGGCATTTCTTTAGTCCAGCCGGCTAAAGAAATTCGTGAAATTGGCGACAACCCGGAGGTAACAATTTATCGGGAACAGGCGGTTGCGGATGTCAGCAGGAATACACGAACAAGAGACGGCGCAGCGCGGGCGCACGGGCACATGGCTTGCAGCGGCGATCGGTCGCGGAATCATGCTGCTGGCGGCTGCCGGCACTTTGTATGGCTGCGCGGGCACGCGCGCCGTCGATATGTCTACGGGGCACCTCACCGAACCGCCGGGCATGCCCGAGGAAGCACCGCCGCCCGTGGCCGAGGCGCCGGCGGTGCCGCCCCCGGCACCAGCCCCGCCTGTCGAGACCTATACGGTCGTCGTCAAGGACGTTCCGGTCGCTGACCTGCTGTTTTCGCTGGCCCGGGACGCGGGACTTGACGTCGACATCCAGGCTTCCGCCGATAAGACCGTGACGCTGAACGCGGTCGAGCGGCCGCTGCGCGAAATCCTCGCGCGCATCGCCGACCAGTCGCAACTTCGTTACGAACTACGCGGCTCGAACCTGATCATCCAGGACGACGAGCCGTACTGGCAGAACTACCACGTCGACTACGTCAATATCTCGCGGTCGAGCCGGGGAGAGGTGGGTGTGGCGACGCAGATCGCCACGTCCGGGGGCAGTGTCGACGACCAGGGCTCGCAGCAGGACGACGACGATGGCAACACCTCCAAGACGACGGTAACGAACAACTCCGACAACGACTTCTGGGCGGCCTTGAAGACGGGATTGACGTCTATCCTCAATGACAGCCTGGAGGATGCTGAGGATGTATCGCCAGAGGCGTATGACCCGGTCATAACCAACCCGATGAGCAGCATCGTGACCGTATTCGGGACCCAGCGCGACCAGCGCCGGGTGCAGGAGTACCTGGACCGCATCATGGCGAACTCCCAGCGGCAGGTGCTGATCGAGATGACGATCGTCGAGATCATACTCAGCGACAATTTCCAGGCTGGCGTCGACTGGCAGAAGCTCGGGGAATCGATGGGCGGGGAAGGCAAGTTCTCCATGCAGACCGACCTGCTGGGCGGGGACCTGCAGGTCGCGCCCTTCGTCTCGCTGGGCTTCGAGGGCATCGAGGCATTGGGCGGCAGCATCGCTGCCACGATTCGCCTGCTGCAGCAGTTCGGCGACACCAAGGTTCTGTCCAGTCCCAAGATCATGGCGCTCAACAACCAGACGGCCCTGCTCAAGGTGGTCAATGAAGAGGTGTTCTTCACGGTCGAGCTGGACATCCGCGAAGCCACCAGGGATATCCCCGAGCGGCGCACGTTCACGAGCGAGCTGCATACGGTTCCGGTCGGTCTCGTGATGAGCGTTACGCCGCAGATCAGCAACGGGGGCTTCGTCAGCCTGAATATACGACCGACGATCAGCCGTATCACGGGATTCGCGGTCGACCCGGCACCGCGCCTGGCCGGTGCCGAGTTCGACAACCTGATCCCCGAGATCCAGGTTCGCGAAATCGAATCGTTGCTGCAGGTGCTTGACGGCCGGACCGTCGTGCTGGGCGGATTGATGCAGAACGAACAAACCAGCGCCAAGGACGGCGTCCCGGGCCTGTCGAAGATTCCGGGCGTCGGCAAACTGTTCTCGTATACCCGGGACAACCTGGTCAAGACCGAGCTCGTGATCTTCCTGAAGCCGACGATCGTCACGAACGGAACCAGCCCTGCAGGCGGCCCGCGTCCGGGCGACTATTACGAGGCGCCGAGCACCCAGCCCGTGGCATACCGACCTGAATACCGCTGAGAGTTGCCGAGGTGAAGAGCCCACTCGTTGAAGCATTGCGCAACGCGACGGAGGAAGCCGCCGACAGGCATGCCGATGGTCCCGTGTCGCCGTCGCAGGAACACGCTTCGGATGCCGGTCCCGAGGATGACGGCAATCAGCCGTTCGACGCGGAAAGTCTCGAACTGATGCAGACTTCCGCTTTGCAGCGGCAGGAAGACGAAGACCCGGAAGCAGCGCCCGAGGCCGATTATGCAGCAACCCGCTCGCTCGAAATCGACGACGACGATGCGGCGAACGAACCCGGCGACTCGTTGCTGGAGGATCTGGCGCAAGTAGCGCCAGGGCCGCTGTCGACGCGCATGCCGAGGCACGTTCTCTACGCGCCTTTGCTGTGCCTCGGCGTCGGCCTGGCGGCCGCGGCCGGGCACTACGCTTACCACTGGATCATCGACGCGGAGCACGATGCAGACCTGGCCGTGCTGTCCGATCGCGATCGCGGGGCGCTGGCCAGTTCTACCGACCCGCTGCCCGAACAGGTTGGCAATCCGTTTCGCATGCTGCCGGCAACGCCCGGGCCTCGCGCCGGCCAGGCGGCCCCTGATCGTGACGCCGCGGCGTCACGGCCTGCGCCCGCGCCGCAAGCAGCGCCGCCCGTCACGACCTCGCAAGCTGCTCCGCTCAGGACCGACGTCGGCGACCCGGCGTTTGCCGTTCTCGCCGAAGCATTCTCCGCATTCCAGGCAGGAGACATTGCCGCGGCCGAATCGGCTTATCGCGCCGCACTGGAGATCGCGCCGCGCCACCCGAACGCCCTGCAGAGCCTTGCGGCGATTCTCTTTGCCACGAACCGGCAAGACGAGGCGATGCGGCTTTACGATGAGTTGCTGTCCGTCGAGCCTGAAAATTCTGCAGCCGCCGCCGCGCTGCTGAGCGTCGATGATGACGCCGGCGTCAGCGGGGTCAAGCACCTGATCCAGAGGCACCCGGGTTCGGGGCAACTGCGTTTCGCGCTTGGCGTGCAATACGCGGAGCAGTCGCGGTGGCCGGAAGCGCACGTCGCCTTTGCCGAGGCCCTGCAGATCGAGCCGGGCAACCCCGAATACCTGTTCAACCTGGCGGTCACCCTCGAACACCTGCAGCGCTACGACGAAGCTCGCGGGGCCTACGGCCTGACGTTGGCACGAGCAGATTCGGGGACATACCTCGATCGCGCCGTGATCGCGCGCCGTATCGATCAGCTGGACGCTTTGAGCGCAGAGCCGGGAGCAGGCCGGTGACGACGATTACCGTTCGCAAGCTGACGCCGGAAGATCCTGGCCTGCCGTTGGGCGAGCGCCTGATCGAAGCCGGACTCATTACCGAAGACCAGCTGCAGGTAGCGCTCAAGGAACAGAGCCGCAAGGACGAGCCCCTGGGCCGCATCCTGGTCAAACTCGGCCTGATCTCGGAAGGCATGCTGCGCGATACGCTCGGCGAGTCGCTCGGTCATGAAAGTGTCGACCTGTCGACAGTCATTCCCGATCCCGACGCGTTGCAGATGGTGCCGAAGAACATCGCCCGACGCTACAACATGCTGCCGATCAACTTCGACAAGAACAGCAAGGTCCTGACGCTGGCGATGGCGGACACCTATAACGTCGTGGCCATGGACCAGGTTGGCGCGCTGCTCGGCGCGGGCGTCGCCATTACTGCGCTCGTTGCGGGCGAGGCCGAGATCGAAGCGGCTATCGAGCAGTTCTACGAGTTCGAACTCTCGCTACAGGGCATCCTGCACGAAATCGATACCGGCGAGGCGGAACAGCTCAGCGTCGGCGTCGAGAACGAGGAATACAACCATCCGCTGATTCGACTGGTGGACGCCATTCTTGCCGACGCCGTCAAGCGCGATGCATCGGATATCCACCTCGAGCCGGAAGCCGGTTTCCTGCGTGTGCGTTACCGGATCGACGGCGTGCTGAGACAGGTGATGGCGCTTCACAACAGCTACTGGCCGGGCATGGTGGTGCGGCTGAAAGTCATGGCGAAGATGAACATTGCCGAGACGAGAGCGCCCCAGGACGGGCGTATCTCACTGACCCTGGCCGGACGGCCTATCGATTTTCGAGTCGCCTGCCAGCAGACGACTCACGGCGAAAACTTCGTGCTGCGTGTGCTCGACCGCAGCAAGGGAATCGTTCCGCTCGAGAAGCTCAACCTCGTCAGGGAAACGCTGACGTCACTGCAGGTCATGATGGCCCGGCCGGAGGGAATCATCCTTGTGACCGGCCCGACCGGCAGCGGCAAGACCACGACCCTGTATTCGATGCTGAACTGGCGCAACGACGAAACCGTCAACATCATGACCCTCGAAGATCCGGTCGAGTACCCGATGGCCATGATCCGGCAGACGTCCATCAACGAGGCCGCCAAGCTGGACTTCGCAAACGGCATCCGTTCGATGATGCGCCAGGACCCCGATGTCATTCTCGTCGGCGAAATTCGTGACGAGGATACCGCCGAAATGGCGTTCCGGGCGGCCATGACCGGGCACCAGGTCTACTCCACGCTGCACACGAACTCGGCGCTGGGGGTCATTCCCAGGTTGCTGGATATCGGCGTCAAGCCGCAGATCATGGCGGGCAACATCATCGGCATCGTGGCCCAGCGGCTGGTGCGCCGGCTGTGCCGCCACTGCAAGCAGGCACACGCGCCCGACGACACCGAGAAAAAGCTGCTCGCGATCACCAGCAGCAAACCGGTGCTGCTGTACCGGGAGAACGGTTGCGAAGCCTGCAACTTCACCGGCTTCAGGGGACGGGTCGCGGTGATGGAAGTGCTCAAGATCAACGAACGGCTGGACGAGTTGATCGCCAGCGGGGCGACGCGCCGCGAATTGCACGAGGCGGCTGTCGAAGCCGGCCTGCGCGACCTCGCCGAAGATGCCGCCCGGCATGTACTCGCCGGCACAACCAGCGTCGGCGAGGTTTCGCGCGTTGTCGACCTGACGTCGCGCGTCGGGTAGCCGCGATGCCGTACTACAACTACAGGGCCCTGGATGCTGGCGGCGGGATTTGCGAGGGGCAGCTCGAGGCGCCGAGCGAGCACGCGCTGGAGACGCAGCTGCGGCAGTCGGGGATCGAGCTGCTGCGCTGCGCCGAGAAAACGTCGCGACGATTCGGCCGTAGCAGCAAGGTACGGCGCAAGGATCTCATCAACTTCTGTTATCACATGGCGCAGATGACGCGGGCCGGACTGCCGATCCTCGAGGCGTTGACTGACCTGCGTGACAGCCTGGACCAGGCGCAGTTCAAGGAGATCGTTGCCCAACTGATTTCGTCAGTGCAGGTGGGCAAGACGCTGTCGCAGGCGATGACCGAGTTTCCGCAGGTCTTTGACGAGGTCTTCGTGAGCCTGGTCGCCGTGGGCGAGGAGTCCGGCGAGCTGCCGGAGGTCATGGTCAAGCTCACGGAGTCTTTGAAGTGGCAGGACGAACTGGTCGCGAAAGCCAAGACCGTCATCATCTATCCCGCGTTCGTCGGGGTCGTCGTACTCGGGGTCATGCTGTTCATGATGCTCTACGTGGTGCCCCAGATGGTCGACTTCATCCGCGAGATGGGCCAGGAATTGCCGATACACACGCGCGCGCTGATCGGTTTCTCGAACTTCCTCGTCAATCACTGGTGGTGGGCGATACCTATGCCATTCCTGGTCCTTGCCGCCATCAAGCTGCAGGCCGCCCGCAGCGAATCGTTTCGATTGCGAGTGGATGGCTGGAAGCTGCGCGCATGGTTCGTCGGGCCGGTCATGTCAAAAATCATCGTAAGCCGCTTTGCCAGCTACCTCGCGCTCTGCTACGGGGCCGGGCTCGACGTTATCTCATCGCTGCAGATCTGCGAGAAGCTGGCGGGCAACGCCGTCGTGCGCAACAGCGTGTGCGATATCTCGGCCGGCATCGCCGACGGCAAAACGCTGAGCCGCAGTATCCAGGCCACGGAGATGTTTCCCCCACTGGTTACGCGCATGGTCAAGATGGGGGAGGCGACGGGCGACCTGGACGAGGCGCTGGCAAACGTCAGTTATTTCTATGACCGTGAAGTGGAAGAGTCGATCGAGCGACTCAAGGCCATGATCGAGCCGGCGATGACCGTGGTGCTCGGCGCCATCATGGGCTGGATCATGTTGTCGGTGCTGGGTCCCGTCTACGAGACCATCAGCAATATCGGGGTCTAGCATGGGTATCCAGCGCGTTTTCTATGTAACCCAGGGAGCCCTCAGCGTTTGGGAATGCCAGCGCGGGCAACCGCAACGCTGCGCGGAGTT
>JASJBB010000038.1 GCA_030066735.1 Woeseiaceae bacterium
GACACCGCGCTGGTGGGCGAGAAGGCTCAGGATCTCGTCAGACACGCCGTCCGCGAAGTAGGTCTGTGACTGGTCATCGCTCCGCACGGTGAAGGGCAGGACCGCGATCGTGGGGGTTGATTCGATCTCCACCGGGGCTTCGGTTTCCGGCTCCGTCGAGCGTTCGGTGGTCGTCGAAACCCAGACAGCAAGCAGGCTGATAACGGCAATCGCAAGCAGTCCCTGGCCGAGCCTCGTGTAAGCCGCTTTGCGGAAACGGGCTGCTTCTGCCGCTGTATCCGGTGCGTCGGCCGGATCCGCGGGCCGCGTCACGGGCAGCTCGAAAACGTAGCCGCGACGGGGAACGGTCCGGATGATCGCCTGCGATTCGTCACCCAGCGCCCTGCGAATGTCGGTCAGGCACTGGGTCACGGCATCGTCCGTCACCACCGTAGCGCCCCAGATCGCGTCGTGCAGCTCGTCGCGGCTGACGACTTTGCCCTGCTGGTCGACCAGGTAGCGGAGGACGTCGAATGCCTGTGGCCTGAGGCTGATTTCCTCGTCGGCTCGATACAGCGAAGCGCGGTCGACGTCCAGGATGAAGTCGCCGAACTCGTAGACGCGATGATCGCTGTAAGCCTTTGACATTACTCAGATAACTGCGCGCGTAGATCATGGCTTTCGCAGTTTTCTCAGCAAATTATCGCATGTTTTTCACCGCAATTTCGGTACTTCGGCGCCCTCAGGACGGATGCTGATACTCGAGCCTTGGCGACCATCGCGGCATGGAAATCGACAGATTCCCGAAGGCCGCAAAGCCCGCCAGGCCACCGACAGTTACTCGTCAATAACAGGAGGTCGTCATGTTTAAAGCTATTAAGGTAATCATCCTTTCCGGTGCCCTGGTCATGGTTAACATCGGTATCGCGTTCGGTGCTCACTGGGAGGCCGGCATGGACCAGAACGCGGCCATGTGCTTCGAGCAAACGGAGCAGGTCGCCAAAGGCGCTGATCCCGATACGCTGAGCACGGTCAATTGCACGCGCGCCTTGAGATCGAAGACGCTCCCCAGGGAGCAACGATCCGCGGTTCTGTTTAACAAGGGGATCATCCAGAAGGCGCAGGGAGAGCTCGAGGCGGCGCAGCTGAGTTTCGAACGGGCAGTCAACCTGTCGAGAACGGTCGACAGGCGCAATCTCGCGCTGGCCGAGGTCGCCAGGGAACTCGGCGACTTTCGCGTTGCCCTGGAGCAATATGACTTGCTCGCCGAGTCAGCGTTTGTTGCTGGTTCTGAAGACGTGCGAGCAGCCGTGTTCGCGCGACGCGAGGAGACGCTGCAACAGTTTGAAGCCAGCTTGCACGCAGCCGTCGAATAGCAGGGATTGCCCAGTCGCAAAGCCGCCCCCGGCCTGGGGGCGGCTTTGCTCGAGCGCCTCGTTCGAATGCCCTCCGCTTTACTGCTACAGTAGAACAACAACAAGAACTGCTTGCCCTGACGCTCGCACCACGCAACCGGCGTCACAATCAAATGGAGGCAACCGATGAAAAAATTCCTGCTATGCCTGGCCGTGTGCCTGGCTATACCCGTGTCCTTTGCCGATCAACATGGCGATGACGAACTGGATTACGGCGATCACACCTCCGTTACGCTCATGGTCAAAGCCTGGGACATGCTGGGCGAGGGCAAATATGAGGCGGCCATCAAGTACACCGAAAAATGCGCCGAGCTTTACGAAGAACAGGCAAGGGAAATGCAAGCATCGCTGAGCGCGAAAGCGGCGCCAGACAAGGTGAACGACTACTGGGCGCTCAATGACGTTGGAACTTGTTATTTCATTCGCGGCGAGGCCCTGGCCAAGTTGCGCCAGTACGAAGAAGCGATAGCCGCTTACAAAGTCGTCCGGGACGAGCTTAGATATGCACAGGCCTGGGACCCGAAAGGCTGGCACTGGTCGCCGTCCGACGCCGCCTACCCGAAGGTCGAGATGCTCGAGGCCAAGGTCAAAGACGACTTTTAGCTCGAATCGATGCTCCGAAAATCTGTAGGTTTATTCGTCGCCTTGCTGCTGAGCGCGTGCGCGGGCAGCTCGCCCAGTGACGCCGACTGGGCACCGGGCTCGAGGGTAGAACTGGTCTCGAAGGACGACGGCACCTTCGAGCTATTGCGCAATGGTGAGCCGTATTTCGTCAAGGGCGCCGGCACGGGAACCGGCGACGCCCAGGTCCCGGGCGATCTCGAGACACTGGCCGCGTCCGGCGGCAATTCGATCCGTACCTGGGGCATCGACCAACTCGATGAACAGGTCGATGGCAAGCCCCTGCTCGATCGCGCGCATGAGCTGGGCATTTCGGTCATGGTCGGGTTCTGGGTACAGCACCCTCGCCACGGCTTCGACTACGGCGACCACCAAAGCATCGAAGTGCAGCGGTCAAAGCTGCGCGAGGCCGTCGTCAAGTATCGCGATCACCCGGCGCTCCTCGTCTGGGGGCTTGGCAACGAGATGGAGGCCTTCGTGCCCGGTGAGATCGACGTCCGCATCTGGCAGGAGCTCAATCACCTGGCAGGCATCATTAAGGACCTCGACCCATACCACCCGGTCGCCACGGTCGTCGCCGATGTCAATTCGTCTGCGATAGAAGGCATCATGACCCACTATCCGAACCTCGATATCCTGGGAGTGAACGCGTACGGCGGCGCGGGCACCGTCGGCATGCGCCTGCGCGACTCCGGCTGGACCGGTCCTTACTTGCTCGGCGAATACGGCGTGCAGGGATCCTGGGAGGTGCCTACGACATCGTGGGGCGCGCCGATAGAAGGCGATCCCAGCACGAAGGCGCTGGAGACGTACGTCACTTACAAGACAGATCGCGACAGCAACATGGGTCGGACGCTCGGTTCTTACGTGTTCTTCTGGGGTCACAAGCAGGAAGCGACGGAGACCTGGTTCGGTATGTTCTCGCCATCCGGTGAGAAAGGGCCGCGCGTAGATGCCATGGCCTACGCCTGGTCGGGCGCATGGCCGGCGAATCGCGCACCCAAACTGGAATCGCTCGAATCGTCATTGGCCCTGGAGAGGGTCGCGGCGGGCACAACGTCAGAGGCCACCGTTGACTGCGTTGATCGCGAAGGAGACGACCTGACTTACACCTGGGATGTTCGTGCCGAGAGTACCGATCGAAGGTTAGGCGGCGATCCTGAAGCAGCACCACCATCTTTTCCCGAAGCCATACAGGAAGGGCACGGCACGGCGCGAGTCGTAATCAACGCGCCCGACGAGCCCGGCCCCTACCGGGTTTTTGTTACGTGCAGGGACGGCAAGGGTGGTGCGACGACTCACAACGTACCGTTTTTTGTCACCGACTAGTTGCAGGGATTCCACGCCAGATGGTCGCACGGCAAATCGGAATTGTACTCTGTAGAGTAGGTGCAGCAGTCCTGACCGTGCAGGCCATACGATCGCTCGGCTATACGTTGCCGAGTCTTTTCTACGGCGACGGCCAGTTCCTGTCCGAGGCACTGGCATTTATTCTGCTGTCAGCACTACCGGGTCTGGCTGCTATAGGGCTGTGGATATTTGCTGACCGGATTTGCAGCATCGTGGATTCGGATGAACCCACCCCGGAAGTGGGGGCCCTGACTGCTATCGATATAACTCGAATAGGAACTGCTCTTATTGGCATGTACCTCGCGATATCGGCTGTCGTCAATGGCGTCTTCATCGAAGTGTCAAACCTGGCACAGCCTGATCTCGGCGCCGAGCAGCAGGCGATGATGGACGAGAATGCCGCGAGAATTATCGGAATTCGAGTTTCCTATGTCGTTCAGTTCGCAATCGGAATCGCGCTGCTATTGGGACGGCACCGAATCTCCGCAATCCTCGGCAAATCTGCTGACGAAGCAGCACCGTGAAACCCCACCAGTAGATCTACTGTAAATGTCTCATCGCGCAGCGCGTCGCCTGTGCAGGCAAGTTACCGCGTATACTCTGGCGTTCAGGCGCAGCGAATGGCTGTGCTGAAGACTAACTAACAACAAAGGGGACTAGAATGAAAAGATTGCTTTGTGCATTGGCTTCGGGCGCTTTGATGATGCCTTTGGGTATCGTGCTTGCTGATGGCCATGAAGGGGAGGCGGAAGAACCAAACGTCGCGTCACCGATTGAAATGTATGCCTGCACGTACAACGAAGGAATGGGTCCTGCCGACCTGGATGATGCCACTGACAAGTTCAATGACTGGGCTGACGACCAGGGCATTGATGACTACTCGGCATGGACGCTGGTGCCGTTCTATTCCAGCCCGGACCAGCAGTTTGACGTTCTCTGGTTGGGTGCTTCGGAAAAAGCGAAAGCGTTGGGTCGAGTACAGGATGTGTGGCTCGCGACCGGTAGCGAGCAGGCGGAGGTGTTTGCGGAAGTCATGAACTGCGATGCGCATGTGGCATTCGCCGCGCTGCGAATGAAAGCACCACCGGAGAATGACGACGATTCCGGATCGTTCGTCGCCACATTCTCGGACTGCAATGTTGCCGATGGCATGACGTTCGATGATCTCTACATGCCGATGATCGAATGGGGTGAATACGAGGCGGAGAACGGCTCCACGGCGGGCCACTGGGTGTTCTTCCCGTCTTTCGGCGGCGGCAATGAAGATTTTGACTTCAAATGGGTCTCGACCGCCGACAACTTCGAGAGCCTCGGCGCCGACTGGGACCACTTCAATGAAAGCGGTTGGCAAAAAGCCAACGAGTTGTTCCAGGGCAAGCTGAGCTGCGATTCGGCTCGCGCCTATGTTGTGACGCAACGGCGTGAGTCAGCAGACGACGAGTAGTCTTCTGTCGCGCAGTGATTAACGAGGTGCGGCCGTCAGATGACGGCCGCATTTTTTTAGGCTCGTTTCTTCCGGCTCTTGAACCACGCCACGCCGATCGCAATGACCAGCAGCGTCAGCGGCAGGTGATGTAGGCCGAGCAGCTGGTGCCAGGCCGCTGTGAACAAACCGCCGGCCGGGTCTAGCGTGTGCGCCTGCGCCACGGGTGCGGCCAGGATGGTTAGTGCGAGTAAACGTTTCATGGCGTTCCCCTATCGAATCTTGACGTTGACGAGTTCTTCGCCGTCCGGGTCCGTGACATGGACCGCGCAGGCGATGCACGGATCGAAGCTGTGGATTGTACGAAGGATTTCGATCGGCTGCTCGGGATCGACCATCTGGTGGCCGGCGAGGGCGGCCTCGTACGGGCCTGCCTGGCCTTCCGCATCCCGCGGGCCGGCGTTCCAGGTGCTTGGTACCACGGCCTGGTAATTGTCGATCTTGCCGTCCTCGATCACGATCCAGTGCGCAAGGCCGCCGCGCGGCGCTTCCATGAAGCCGGCGCCCTGGCAGCTCTTCGGCCACGTTGACGGATCCCACAGCGTCTCGTTGTGCGTCTTCGTGTCGCCTGACTTGATGTTGGCGATCAGGTTGTCGTTCCAGACCTGCAGGTTGTCGGCGACGATCTTGGTCTCGAGCGTGCGGGCAGCTGTGCGGCCCAATGTCGAGAACAAGGCTTCGACCGGCACGTCGAGCGTCTGCAGGGTGTAGTTGACGAGTTCCTGCGTCTGCTCGTGTCCGGAGGCGTACATCAACAGCACGCGTGACAGGCAGCCAACTTCCATGACGTTGCCTTTCCAGCGCGGGCTCTTGAGCCACGAGTAGCTCTTTTCGACGTCGAGGAACTGGTAAGGCGGCTCCGGGCCGTCGTAGTTGAACGTCGTCTCACCCTTGTACGGGTGCAGGCCGACTTCCTTGCCGCCTTGGTAGTCGTACCAGGAGCGTGCGACGTATTCCTGGATCTGCGTGTCGTCATGCAGGTCGACTTCGTGGATCGTCGACAGGTCGCGATTGAGAATGGCGCCGCGCGGGAACAGGTACGATGACGGGTCGGCAATGCCGTTTTCGGGCAGGTCGCCGTAGCACAGGAAGTTGCCAACGCCTTCGCCCTGCGCACCCCAGTCCTTGTAGAAGCTGGCGATGGCCAGCGTGTCCGGCACGTACACCTGGTCCACGAACTCGCGCATTTGCGTGATGATGCTTTGCACGGTCGCGAGGCGGGCCGAGTTGATGGCCGAATCCGAGTCGAGGTCGATCGGCGAGGGCACGCCGCCCACCAGGAAGTGCGGATGCGGGTTCTTGCCGCCGAAGATCGTGTGCAAGCGGGCGACGTCACGTTGCCAGGCCAGCGCCTCGAGATAATGCGCGACCGCCATCAGGTTAGCCTCAGGCGGCAGCTTGTAGGCCGGATGGCCCCAGTAGGCCTTGGCGAAGATGCCCAGCTGGCCGGCTTCGACGAAGTCCCTCACCTTCTTCTGCATGTCGGCGAAGTAGCCCGGCGAGCTCTTGGGGTAATTGCTGATGCTCTGGGCCAGCGCCGACGTGGCGGCCGGGTCGGCCGACAGCGCCGATACGACGTCCACCCAGTCCAGCGCGTGCAGGTGATAGAAATGCATCACGTGGTCGTGCACGTACTGGGCGCCGATCATCAGGTTGCGTATCAGCTGCGCGTTCTTCGGGATCTCGTAATTGAGGGCGTCTTCGACGGCGCGCACGGACGCGATGCCGTGCACCAGCGTGCAAACGCCGCAAATGCGCTGGGCGAAGGCCCAGGCGTCGCGGGGGTCGCGGCCGCGCAGGATGATTTCGATACCGCGGACCATCGTGCCCGACGAGTAAGCCTGGGCAATCCGGTCGCCTTCCATCTGCGCTTCGATCCGCAGGTGACCCTCGATTCTGGTAATAGGATCTACAACTACACGGTCATTCATGACGATTCCTACCTGTGTTAGTCAGCCATGTGGGCTGCAACGGTCTCAACTAAACTTGTTATCGGTGTGTCCCATTCGACCTTTTCGGCTCCAATGAGCAGGTTGTAACGGCAGCTTGCGCAAGCGGTCACAACCTCGTCGGCGCCGGCGTCTTCGAACTGGTGCCGCTTGAGGTCAAAGACCTTGTGGCGCAGCTTCGAGCCGGTGCTCAGGACGTACTCGCCGCAGCCACCGCCGCAGCAGTAGTCCTCGCGGCCGTGGACCTCGGTCTCCCGAATCTCGTACCCCATCGATTCCAGGATACGGCGAGGTTGCTCCAGGATGCCGCCCTTGCGGCTCAGACGGCACGGATCCTGGTAACTCACCGAGGAGCCGTTGGCCTGCTGCTTCAGTTCCAGCCGGCCATCGGCCTGTGCCTGTGCGACGACCTCCAGGATCGAATAGACATCGAAGGGCAACCGCTCACCCATCGTGTTGGCGCCAAGCCAGCGCAGCGTCTGGTAGCCATGGCCGGTCTCACCAACGACCACAGTCTTGATGCCTTGCTCCCTGGCTTTTTCCACAATACGAGCTGTCGCCGTCCGCAGCGCCTTCGTGTCGCCGGCCACGTAGCCGAGATTGGCGGCCTCGAAGGCGTCCGTATACATCGTCCAGTTGGCGCCGATCTTGTTGAGGATCTTCGCGTTGGCGGCCAGCGCCGTCGGGAACAGGCGCAGTTCGGTGACGGTCGTCAGCAGCATGGTGTCGGCGCCGTCCTTGTCGAGCGGTATGTCGGCGCCCTGGTCGTTCAGGGTTGCAACGACATTGCGCAGGTACTCACCGTCGACGCCAACGATCGAGTTCTTGTCGCGCTGCTCGTTCTTGAGCCTCTGCAATCGCGGCGGCATGAGGTCGGCGGCGCCGATGCCTTCCCGGACGATCCGGATTAGCGACGACACGTTGACGCCCATCGGGCAGATCATGTCGCAGCGGGCGCAGCCGGTGCACGCGTCGAATACGTAGTGGCGCCATTCGCGCAGGTCGTCGATGGTTATGTCGGGTGTGAACGGCTTGTAGAGCCATCGCATCGGGCTGAGCCTGCGGCGATAGAGTCGCCTCAACAGCCGGTACTTATGAACCGGCGCGTACTTCTCGTTTTGCGTAGTCAGGTAAAACGGGCAGGCCTCGGCGCACATGCCGCAGTGAATGCAGGTGTCGAGGTCCACGGCCTTGCGGCCGTCCAGTTTTCTCAGGAACGCCTGCTTGGCGCGTTCTACGCGTTCGTCATCCGACAATCCCTTGCGTTCGATCGTAGGTTCGATCTGCTCCAGCGCGGCTTCCATTTCCAGCGCGCGGGTTGTCTGTGAGTTCATGCTTTGATCCCCCTGTGGCCGAAGAACGTGCCGGTCTGGTAGCGGGCCGGGAACGTCATGAACGCGTGCATCAGCTTGCTGAACGGGTACCAGATCAGCATGAGTTCCACACTCAGAAGATGCAGGGCAAGCATCGTTTCGTATCGCAGGCCGATGTGAGCAAACGCTGCGAGACCGGTGATCAGCGGCAGCAGCACGACTGCGATGCTGATGTAGTCATCGGCGGTCGATATCAGCCGCTGTACCGGGTGAGTTGCGCGCCGTATCAGCAGCGCGATCAGCAACGCGGTCGCGACGGCGCCCGAGAACAGGATGATCGTGTTCGGCAGGTGCGGCCACGAGAAGCCCAGGATCGACTCGAAGAACAGGATGTGCGGCGCGAAGAACAGCACTGAAACGAACAGGGCGAGATGCCACGCATACCCGGAGATATGCTGGAACCGGATCTTCTCTTCGAACGCTTCGGCCGGTGTAGACCGGGTCAGGATGGCGCGCAAGCCGCTGCGAATGTAGTTCGTGCGACGGGCTTTCGAGAGGTCCTTGTTGCCGAGCAGGTACATGGCGCCGACAATCCGCCAGACGACGCCGAGGCAGAAGATCCACAGGGCCCATTGCAGCCCGGGGCCGCGGGCAAAATCGAGAAGGGTCATGTTTTCCATGATTACGCCTCCTCTTCGGCCATCGCCTTCTTCTTGCGGGACCTGGCGCGAATAGCGGATGCAACGCCCAGTGCTGCACCTGCGCCAGCGGCGCCGAGCAGGGCTTCGCGAGTGCCCCAGTCGCCGGTGGACAATGCGTCATAGAAACCGCCCTTGTCCCAGAACCGCGGTTCGGAGCAGGCGATGCAGCCGTGACCGGCCTGGATCGGGAAACCCATGCCCTGGTTCCACTTGACCGTCGCGCAGGCGTTATACGTGATCGGGCCCTTGCAGCCGAGCTTGTACAGGCACCAACCCTTGCGGGCGCCTTCGTCGTCGAAGGTCTCGGCAAACTCGCCGCGCTCGTAGAACGGCCGGCGGTAGCAGCGGTCGTGGATATTCTGGCCGAAGAACGCCGTTGGACGGCCCAGCGCATCGAGTTCCGGAATCGTGCCAAAGGTCAGGAAGTGCGCGAGCACGCCCGTGATGACGACCGGGATCGGTGGGCAACCCGAGACATTGATGATCGGCTTGTCCGTAATGATGTCGGACACCGCAACCGCGCCCGTCGGGTTCGGCGCTGCGCCCGGCAGGCCGCCGAACGCGGCGCAGGTGCCAACCGAGACGATAGCGAAGCAGTCCTTGGCCGAGTCTTTCAGCATGTCGAGATTGCTGATACCGGCAATCGTCGAGTAAGCCGGGTTATCGACAGGGATGGAGCCGTCAACGACGAGGATGTATTCGCCCTTGTTCTCCTCCTGTGCCGCTTCGCGTGCGGCTTCGGCGCCATGGCCGGCGGCCGCCTGCAGCGTGTGATGATAGTCGAGCGAGATGGCGTCGAAAATCAGCGACTCAACGGTCGGTGAATGTGACCGGGTCAGCGACTCGGTGCAACCGGTGCACTCCTGGAAGGACAGCCAGATGACCGACGGCCGGCGAGCGGCCGCAAGCGCTTCGGCAACCTGCGCTACCGCGGATGGCGGTAACGCCATCAGCGATGCGGTTGCCGAGCAGAATTTCAGGAAGCCTCGACGTGAAACGCCCTGCGAACGCAGGTATTCGCCCAAATTTTGATCTTTTCGCATCGTTTTGCCTCCTAGGTCCTGAGTTCGCTTTCCAACCGATCGATGCCCGCATCGATATCTTCCGGTTGCGATCTCAGCAGTTCGGGTATGTAGGTCACCTCGATAAAGCGAGCGACGACGGCGTTATCGGCATTCTTGTGTGTTATCAGCCATACGCCGGGGTACGAGGTTTCCCGGATCAGCGTTGGGCCAAGTGCATCCACTTCGGCGCGGACCTCGCCGGTGCCCAGGGTTGCTTCGATACGCTCTTCCTCGCCGGGAGCGAGCGGCAGGCTCTTGAGGTCTATCGTGGTGCCTTGTTCGCCGCCAGCCAGGCGTTTCAGAGCGTGACGAATTTCATGCAGAAGCGGTTCGACATTGCCGGTCGCCACTTCCGTCGTAACTGGAATGGTGTCTAGGGAGCTCATTGGTTCACGGCCCTCGGGTAGTCGGTGCGGCGCCATTTGTGAATCAGGGCGGCGGCATTGGCAGCCGCCCTCGGTAGTGAGCGGCGCACGGTTTCGCTGGGGGCTTCACCCCAGCCGAGCGTGTCGGGTTGTATGCCGATCAGCGCGTAGCGCTCGGGCAGGTAACCCTCGAGGCGCGCGATATCCATGAGATCGGCGAATCCCACCTCGTGGACGCTGCCCTTGCCGGAGCGCAGGAATTCGTCGACTTCCCCGTTCTCGAGAACCTTGATGCCGCCGGGCGTAACGCCTAGCTGCGCGGCGTCGAATACGATCATGTGATCGGCGTCGGCGATCTCGGACGCTAGCGTAAAGCTCAGCGTGCCGGCGTCGATATAACGCACGCCGTGCAGGTCGTAGTGGTCTTTGAGATAGCGCATGGCATGAACGCCGGCGCCTTCATCGGCAAGCAGCACATTGCCGACGCCCAGCACGAGTGTGCCGGTCACCGTCTGCTCCCATGCAGCTTGTCTGGCATGTTGTTCCTCTCGGGCCCTGTGAAACAACGACTTACGTCGACATAACGCAGGACTCCCCCCACAGAGCAGGTTATGGGTATATGCACGTCTGCTAAATAGGCGAAATTACCTACCGTGTTTCGCTTCCACTGACTTTTTTGGCGTAAATACCTGTTGCTGACGCCGGGTCGCCCTGTCTATGCTGTCGAGCATGTGTTTGGCGGTCCCCATGCAAATCGAGTCGATCGACGGCTTTGTGTGCCGCTGCGTTGCACGCGGCATCGAGCGCGAAGTCAGCCTGTTCATGCTGCAGGGCGAGGAATTGGCCCCCGGCGACCATATTCTGGTGCACGTCGGCTACGCTATACAGAAAGTGTCCGCTGACGAGGCCGCAGACACCTGGGACCTGCTGGACGAAGTACTGGAAGCCGATGCATGAGCTGTCACTGTGCGAGGCGCTGATCGACCAGGTGACGAACATCGCCCGGGAGCAGCAGGTATCCAGCGTTTCTGACATCTTCGTCAGCGTGGGACCGCTGTCCGGCGTGGAAGGGCCGCTGATGCGGCATGCATTTCCGATCGCAGCAGCAGGCACCGTCGCGGACCAGGCCGAACTGCACCTGGAGACCACCGGAATCCGGGTGCGATGCGAAGAATGTGGCGAGGAGTCCGACGCGAAGATGAACAACCTGGTCTGCGCATCGTGCGGCGACTGGCGCACGACACTGATTAGCGGCGACGAACTGATACTGCAGCGCGTCGTGATGGGAGAAGCCCGTGTGTGATACCTGCGGATGCAACGTGACGCCGGCCGCCGACGAGCATGCCGTCGAAGTGCTAAAGGGCCTGCTGGACGCCAACGACCACGAGGCGTTGCATAACCGCGAGCATTTCCAGCGCCACAACGTGCTGGCAATCAACCTGATGTCCTCGCCGGGCGCCGGCAAGACCGCGCTGCTCGAGGCGACGATCGAGGCGCTGGGCGGCGATCTCCGGATTGCCGTGGTCGAAGGCGATCTCGAGACCGAGAATGATGCAGAACGCATTCGCGCCAAGGGCGTGCCCGCGATCCAGATCACCACGGGCAGCGCATGCCATCTCGACGCGCACATGGTGCACGACGCGCTGCACGAGCTCGAACTCGACGACGTCGACGTGCTGTTCATCGAGAACGTCGGCAATCTCGTGTGCCCGGCCAGCTTCGACCTCGGCCAGCACATCAACGTCGCGCTGTTGTCGACGCCGGAAGGCGATGACAAGCCCGCCAAGTATCCCGTGATGTTCCGCGCCGCCGACCTGGTCCTGGTGACGAAGTCCGATCTCCTCGAGGTGCTCGACGATTTCGACCCGGACGCCGCCGAGCGCCATGTGCGTGAAATCGCCAACCCGGCGCCTTTGCTGAAGCTCTCGGCCAGGACCGGGCTCGGCATGGACGGCTGGCTGGAATGGATTCGCCGCGAGGCGGGCAGCCGGGAATGAGCCGTAGCGCCGAACAATGGCTGCAGGCGCTGCGGGATCTCGGCGTCGACGAGCCTGTTCGGATCATGAACGTGTGCGGCGGCCACGAACGTTCCATTTCCATGGCCGGTCTGCGCACGGCCATTCCGAAGAACATCGAGCTGGTTCCCGGGCCCGGGTGCCCGGTGTGCATCTGCCCCGAGGAAGACGTCTTCGAGGCTATCCAGCTGGCGCTGCACGAGGATGTCATCCTCGTCGCGTTCGGCGACATGCTGCGCGTGCCCGTCAACGTGCCGAAACGCGAACCGCGCTCCCTGGAACAGGCCAGGGCCGCGGGCGCCGACATACGCCCGATCGCCTCGCCGACCGAGGCCGTGAAGATAGCCGAGGACAACCCCGGGCGTTCGGTGGTCTTCTTCGCGGCCGGCTTCGAGACGACGACGGCTCCCGTGGCGGCGATGCTGGCCGAGGGCGTGCCCGACAACCTGCTGGTGCTACTGTCCGGGCGCCTGACCTGGCCCGCCGTAGCGATGCTGCTGGACTCCGAGGAGCCGGGCTTCGACGCGCTGATCGCGCCGGGGCACGTGTCGACGGTCATGGGGCCCGAGGAGTGGGAGTTCGTCGTCGACAAGCACGGCATTCCGGCGGCGGTTGCCGGTTTTCGGCCCGACACGCTGCTGCAGGCGATGTACTCGGTGCTGCGGCAGTTGCGCGACGAACGGCGTTTTCTCGACAACTGCTACCCCGAGGTCGTGCGCCCGGGCGGCAACCCGGGGGCGCGCCGGCAACTCGACGAGGTCATGGAGGTTGCCGACGCAACCTGGCGTGGCGTCGGCACCATTCCGAAGTCCGGTTACGTCCTGCGCGAGGCCTATCGCCAGCAAGACGCCCGGCAACACTTCCCGTCGTACGCCGACGAGTCGCGCAAGCGAGTCGGCGAGATGCCGCCGGGCTGCGACTGCGCCCGCGTCGTGCTCGGCAAGATATATCCCAACCAGTGCCGGCTGTATGGCGCTGCATGCACACCCAGGAAGCCGATCGGCCCGTGCATGGTGTCCGACGAAGGCGCGTGCAGAATCTGGTGGTCCTCCGGCTATCGCGACAATGAATGGGAAGGCAGGAAGGAATCCGTTGGCTGAGATAGCGCCCAACGTGGTGGATGGCCTCGAGCGTACCCAGCGCATCGTGCTGTCGGGCCATGTGCAAGGCGTGGGATTCCGGCCGTTCGTCTACCGGCTGGCGAAACAGCACGGGCTGACCGGGCGGGTGCGCAACCAGCTCGGCGAAGTCGAGGTTGTGGCGACCGGACCCGCGGCCGAGTTGATCCGGTTCGAGCAAGACCTGGTCGACCGCTCGCCGCCTTTGTCGAAGCCGGCCATCGATTCCGTCGACGTTGTGGAGTACCAGCATTTCGACGCCTTCGAGATCAGCGAGAGCACGGCCAGTTCCGAGGCGCGCATTTTCGTGCCGCAGGACTTTTTCATGTGCGACGACTGCCGGGCCGAGCTGCACGATCCCGCCGACCGCCGGCATCGCTACCCGTTCATCAACTGCACCCAATGCGGACCGCGCTACACGTTGATCGAGGCGCTGCCCTACGACCGGCCGAACACGAGCATGGCCGGTTTTCCGCTGTGCCCCGATTGTTCGCAGGAGTACGAGAATCCTTCGGATCGGCGCTTCCATGCCGAACCGGTCGCCTGTCCGGCTTGCGGGCCGCAACTCGGTTTTCACGACAAGGAAGACGGTCTGCTGGCCTCGAAAAACGCAGCGCTGGAGGCCGCGCTCGACAAGTTGCACCACGGCCACATCGTTGCGGTCAAGGGCATCGGTGGCTACCACCTGATGTGCGACGCCCGCGACTATACGGTCGTGGACGAGCTGCGCTGGCGCAAGCGGCGGCCCGCCAAGCCGCTTGCGGTGATGTTCCCGCTCGAGGGCGAGGACGGGCTCGACCGGGTCCGGCAATATGCCGACCTGACGACCGGCGAGGCGGGAATGCTGTCGAGCCCGGCGCGGCCGATCGTGCTCGTCAACAAGAACGGCAATAACGACCTGGCGCGCAACGTCGCGCCCGGCCTTACGGAACTGGGGGCGTTCCTGCCCTACAGTCCGCTGCACGCCCTGTTGCTCGACGGCTTCGATGCCCCGCTCGTGGCGACCTCGGCCAATATCAGCGGCGAACCCGTGCTGACCGACAACGACGAAGTCGAGTCGCGAATCGGCCACGTCGTGGATGCCTTCCTGCACCATGACCGGCCGATCGTGCGGCCGGCCGATGACCCGGTCTACCGCCGGGTCGGGGGCGCCATGCACCCGCTGCGCATCGGCCGCGGCTGCGCGCCCGTAGAGATCGGCCTGCCGTGGCGGCAGGCGATACCGACGCTGGCCGTCGGCGGACACATGAAAGGCACCGTCGCCCTGAGCTGGGACGACCGTGTTGTCGTTTCTCCTCACATCGGCGAGATGGACAGCCCGCGCAGCCTGAAGGTGTTCGAGCAGGTCGCCCGGGACCTGCAGGATCTCTATGGCGTCGGTGCGCAGAGAATCGTATGCGATGCACATCCGGGTTACACGACGCATCGCTGGGCGCGGAAGCAGGATTTGCCCGTAACGACCGTGTGGCACCACGCCGCGCACGCGAGCGCGGTCGCCGCCGAGCTCGGCAGCGACGAGCGGCAACTCGTTTTCGCCTGGGATGGCGTCGGCCTGGGCGAGGACGGCACCTTGTGGGGCGGTGAGGCGCTGCTGGGCCGGCCCGGCGAGTGGCAGCGGGTCTGCAGCCTGCGCACCTTCCGGTTGCCGGGCGGTGACAAGGCCGGCCGCGAACCCTGGCGGAGTGCGGCAGCGATGCACTGGGACTGCGGCAAGCAATGGGCAGCGTGTCCCGACGACAGCGGCCTGGCGTACGGCGCCTGGCAGAGAAACCTGAATTGTGCCGAGACCAGCGCCGCCGGCCGGGTCTTCGATGCGGCGGCAGCGTTGATCCTGGGCAGGACACACGTCAGTTTCGAGGCGGAAGGCCCGATGCACCTCGAGTCGCTGTGCCAGGACCCGGCCACACCGGTTTCCCTGCCCTTGGACAGGGACGAGACCGGCATCTGGCGTGGTGACTGGCGCCCGCTGCTGCCGCTGCTCGGCGATGAGAGCCGCCCCCCCGCGATACGGGCCGAGGTTTTCCACTCGAGCATGGCCCGGCTGGTTCTCGAGCAGGCGCAGGCCGTGCGGGATGAGCACGGTGTGTCGCTGGTGGCGCTGAGCGGGGGCGTGTTCCAGAACCGCGTACTGACCGACCAGGTGCTGGAGCTGTTGCGCAGCGACGGTTTTGAAGCGCGGCTGCCAGGCATTCTGCCCGTCAACGATGCCGGTCTGAGTTTCGGCCAGGCGGCGGAAATGGCGGCCCGGGACAGCTGCGGCTAGCGATGGAAGACGATCGCATCTCGTTGGCGCACGGCAACGGCGGCCGATTCATGCGCGAACTCATAGAAGAAGTGTTTGCGCGGCACCTTGGCGCCGACCAGCTGGACGTGTTGGCCGACGCGGCGCCTATCGAGCTGAACAGCGAGGACGTGCTCATCACGACGGACGGATTCACGGTGCAACCGCTCGAATTCCCGGGTGGTGACATCGGCGGGCTGGCCGTGCACGGCACGACCAACGATCTCGCGGTCGCCGGCGCCAAGCCGCTGTACCTGGCCCTCAATGCTTTTATCGAGGAAGGACTCGAAATCGAGGTGCTGGACCGCATCGTGGCGAGCCTGGCGAACGCCGCCCGGGAGGCCGGTGTGCAGGTGAAAGCCGGCGATACCAAGGTGCTGCGGCGCGGCGAGGGCGGTGGGATCTACCTGGCCACGACCGGCGTCGGCGTGCGCCTGCCCGGGGTCAAACCGTCGATTCACAATATCCGTGACGGCGACGTGGCGCTGATCAGCGGCTCGGTCGGCGATCACGGCACGGCCGTGATGTTGTCCCGCGAAGACTTCGGGCTCAAGGGCGACGTCCGGTCGGATGCGGGGCCGGTCATGGACCTGACCGAGGCGCTAATGGCGTTCGACGGCCTGCGATTCATGCGCGACCCCACACGTGGCGGCATTGCGTCGATCGCCAACGAGATCGTCCGGGCAACGGGCCTCGGCGTCCGGCTCGAAGCGAGCATACCCGTGAAGGAACCGGTGCAGTCGGTGTGCGAGATGCTCGGCTACGACCCCTATTACCTGGCCTGCGAGGGACGGGTGTTCGCCGTGATCGACGCCAGCCAGGCCGACGACGCCCTGGCGGCCTGGCGAGCGCTGCCGTCGGGCAGGGATGCGGCCAGGGCCGGTCGCGTCACGTCGGCTGACGATCGCGTCATTCTCGAGACCCCGCTTGGCGGCGAGCGCTTCCTCGAAGAGCTCGAAGACGATCCGCTGCCCCGCATCTGTTAGCCGAAAAACCAGCAAATACAAGGGTGTAGGGCTCCCGACCGAATTCCACAACTCCGTACCAGGTCACAGTCCTGAGCGGCGGCCGCTGGTAATCTTTCGAACAGCCGTTTGGGAGGGGCACGCATGCATATCATCCTGGGTGCACTGGGTTCGATTCTGACCATCCTCTACATGCTGGATCGACTCGGCATCGATCTCGGCGGACTGAACCCGTTCTACTGGTACCGCCGCCGCGCGTTTGCAAAAAAGTATGGCGCGGACCCGATTTTCTCGGTCGAGGACCCGATGCACATTGCGTCGCTGCTGGTCATCGGCGCCGCCAAGCTGGATGGCGACCTCACGGCTCAGCAAAAAGAAATGGCGCAGAGCCTGTTCGAATCGGAATTCTCGTTGAGTTCGAAAGATGCTTCGCAGCTGTTCGGTTCCGCGGCGCACCTGCTGGCCGCGCCTCAGCTGATCGAAAATCAGCTCGCCAAACTGGCGGCGCGAAGCGGCGAGCGGTTCTCACCGGAACAGGCGGAATCGCTGATCGGCATGATGGAGAAAGTCGCGGCGGCCGATGGCGGCCTGAGCGCGTCGCAGCAGGAGTTCATCGCCCACGTTAAGACCGAATTCCCGGCGGTGGAAAAATCCGAGGGCACCTGGGCCTGAGGGTCAGCGACGCAGCAGCTCGAAGACCAGGCGTCCCTGCAGAATGTCGATCAGCGCATGGCCGATGATTGGCAGCCAGATCGATCCCGAAACGACGTAGAGCACGGCAAACGCGAGGCCGGCCGCGCCGGTGCGCAGGGCGCCCTCGAGGCCCTGGTAGCTGTGGCCGAGGCCGAAGAAAACTGACGATATGATCACTGCGGCCCACAGGGGCACGAAGTTGCCCAGCAACCAGATCACGAAGCCGCGATAAACGACCTCCTCGACGATACCGGCCGTCACGGACAGGCCCGTGAAATGCGCGAGATGGCGCCGGGTGCGCGGCAGGAAATGGACGAGATCGCCGAGCGCCTCCACCTGGACCTGCCTCTCTTCGGTCGTCATGCTGCGTAACTTGCGCTGCATTCGATACAGGTACAGGCAGGCGACAGCCAGCAGCCCCACACCGGCGAAAAAGCCAGGCCCGCCCGCGAGAACGAACCCGAGGTCGGCAAACGGCCGCCCGAGCCAGTACCAGGCGACGACGAGCACGAGCAGCGCAGCCCATTCGGCGATGGCCGTGTCGCGATAAATGAGCGCACGGTCAGGTGCGTTTCCAGCCGCCACTTGCTGCATGAACTTGCGGTAGGAAAAGGCGCCGTAGATCGGCTGGACGACGATGACCAGGAACAGGAACAGGAGATCGAAGGCGTGCATCCCGATCACTGTACCCGAATCCCGGCGCCGGATCGCATGGCGTAACGGGCACAATGCTATCCTCTGTTGCGTATTCTCCGGGGAGCAGCACACATGCATGTCGGTTCCGGCAACCCAGGCGATGCGGCCAGGTGAATAACGCCATCCTCGAAATTTCCTGGCAGGGACTATTGATCGCCTTTGTGCCGGCCGCGGTGGTGATCGGCATCATGGTGGCGTGGCGCTCGATCGTCGGCACGGCGTTGTACGCGACGGCGCGCATGCTCGTGCAGCTGCTGCTGATCGGTTATGTCCTCATCTACATTTTCGAGACCGACAACTGGCTGGTTATCGCAGCCGTATTGCTCGTGATGCTGACGGTATCGAGCTGGATTGCCACGCGGACACTGGACCGGCGGACACGCTCGGATTACCTGCAGGCGCTGGTGGCTATTGCCACAGGTGGCGTGCTGACGCTGGCCGTGGTTACGCAGTTCGTGATTGGCGTAGAGCCCTGGTTCAGCCCGCGCTATGTCGTGCCGCTGGCCGGCATGGCGTTCGCCGGCTCGATGAATGCGGTCAGCCTGGCCGCGGATCGGTACCAGGCCGAGACGTCGAGCGGCAGCAGTTACCCGGAGGCGCGGCGCACAGCCCTGCAAACGGCCCTGATTCCGATCATCAATTCCCTGTTCGCGGTGGGTGTGGTGGCGTTGCCCGGGATGATGACCGGGCAAATCCTGTCGGGCGTGTCGCCACTCGTTGCCGCCAAATACCAGATCGTGGTCATGACCATGCTGTTTGGCGCGGCCGGCATCTCGGCGGCGGTCTACCTCGTCTTCCAGCGACCGGGCTAGCGCTGCGTTGCACCCGGTCATCGACTCCACGTTTATCGCGATTGTCGCTGGCAGTTTCGCCGCGTCGGTGGCCAACGCAATGTTCTCGGCGGGCGGCGCGCTGATCGTGCTCGCTGTAACGAGCACGGTATTGCCGATCCAGGCCATCGTGCCCATTCACTCGACGCTACTGATCGGATCAACGGCGACGCGCGTCGTGTTTTTCTGGCAGTTCATCGACTGGAAGATCGTCGGGCCGTTCATCCTGGGCAGCCTGTTTGGCGCGCTGATCGGCGCGCGCATTTACGTGGAGCTGCCCGAAGCCATCATCGCGACCGCCATCGCCGTCCTGATGCTGGTGGCGCTCTGGTTGCCCGGCGTCAACTGGCGGCCCAGGATCCGGCACCCCTGGGTCATCGTCGGCTTCATCCACACCTTCATCTCGACGCTGTTTGCTTACGGCGCCTTGCTGCACTCGGTCATCCTGCACACCGGGCTCGGACGCCGGCAAATCGTCGGGACCATGGCCGGAGCGCTCACCGGGATGGGCGTGTTCAAGATCGTCGGGTACGCATACTACGGCTTCGACTACGGGCCGTATCTCGCGATGATCGGCGCGGCAATCCTGATGAGCTTTGCCGGCACGGCGATCGGCAAGTGGCTCGGCGAGAGCCTGTCGGAAAGCCGGTTTCGCCTTGCCTACCGGATACTCGTTACACTGACGGCATTGCGCCTGATGTACACGGGGCTGATGCAGGGAGTGTCATGAAGGGATGGATCGCCAGGCTCGGACCAGGGCTCATGCTCGCGGCCGCGGCCGTCGGCGTTTCGCACCTCGTGCAGTCGACGCGCGCGGGCGCCGATTTCGGCCTGAGTTTCGTCTGGCTCGTCGTGCTGATCTCGATCCTCAAATACCCGGCGTTCCGCTTCGCGGTCGACTACGCGAGCCTGACGAACCACAGCCTCGTCTACGCTTATTCGAAAATGGGCCGCTTACCGATGTACTGGTTGCTGGTCGGTTTCGTCGTCGACATGTTCATCGCGACCGCGGCCGTCTCGCTCGTTACGGCAGGACTGCTGATCAGTGTTTTCGACCTGCCATTCAGCGGCCCGCACGTCGCCATCGTCGTCGCCGTACTGTCCGCGCTGGTGTTACTGAACGGCAAGTACGCCCGGGCAGAGCGGCTGGTCAAGGTGCTCGTGTTCTCGTTTTCGGTGCTGGCGGTCATCGCCATGCTGCTCGCGTTGCCGCGACTGGGCTCGGAGGGCCGTGAACTGTTCGCCGCACTCACACCGTCGCGTTCGCTGGCGGTGTTCGTCATCGCCATCGCGGGATGGATGCCCATGCCGATGACCGGGTCGATCTTTATCTCGATGTGGGCCAGGGAGAAGAAGGCGGCCGGCGGCGACGCGATCACTCACCGCAGCGCCGTCAACGACCTGCGCTTCGGCTGGGTGCTCACCATGGTGCTTGCCGTCAGCTTCATGATCATGGGAACGGCCATCCTGTTCCAGGCGGACCGCGCCGTGCCGGCGAGTGCCGGTGCGTTTGCGACCGAGCTGCTCGCAATCTTCACCGCAATTATCGGTGACTGGTCCTACCCGGTAATCGCCCTGGCGGCCGTGGCTGTCATGTGGTCGACGGTGCTGGCATTGATGGATATCTTGCCCAGGGTAACCTCGCGGTTGGTCGACTGCCTGCGTGGCTACGCCGAGGAACCGCGGACGCCCTACGGGGCGATGCTGGCGGTCCAGGTCTCGGGCGTGACGTTGATCATGTTGATGTTGCTCGGCAGCTTCAATACCTTCATCGACTTTGCGACCAGCGCCGGTTTCATTACGGCGCCCGCGATCGCGTACTACAATTACCGGGCGCTGATGCAGGCGCGCGAGACAACGGGCTACCAGCCGAGCCGCGCGCTCGTCGTGTGGCACTGGGTGGGTTTCGCCGCTTTGGCGGCGTTTGCGATTGCGTTCCTCGTTGCCCGGTTTACCTGAAGGACATGGCTTGAAACTTGCGAGTTACATTAGCAGCGGACGACCCGGATTCGGCGTCGTTATCGGCGACGGCCTCATCGAGTGCTCGGTCCGTGGGGTCGGACACAGCCTCAAGCAGGCGCTGGCCGCAGATGCGCTCGACCAGGTACGGGCGATCGCCGATCGCGCTGCGCCGGACGTGTCCATAAACGATGTCACGCTGCTGCCGCCTGTCGTGAAACCGGGCAAGGTGTTCTGCATTGGCGTCAACTATCGCAAGCATGTCCTGGAGATGGGCAGGGACCTGCCGGAGCACCCCTGGGTCTTCACGCGCTCGGCTGACAGCTTCGTCGGTCACGGCGGCGACATGCTGTGTCCCGCGGTATCGGAGCAGTTCGACTTTGAGGGCGAGCTGGCGCTGGTCATCGGCAAGACGGCGCACCGCGTCAACGCTGCGGCGGCGTTGGACTACGTCGCCGGGTATTGCTGTCTCAACGACGGCAGCATTCGCGATTATCAGCGGCACTCCGGCCAGTTTACGGCGGGCAAGAACTTCTGGCGCAGCGGAGCCATCGGCCCGTGGCTCGTTTCGGCCGACGAGGTTGGCGACCCGGCGGCCTTGCAGCTCGAGACGCGCCTGAACGGTGAAGTCATGCAATCGGCGCCGACTTCCGACCTGATATTCGACGTTCCCACCCTCATCGAATACTGCTCGACGTTCGCGCGGCTCGAGCCCGGCGACATTATCGCAACCGGCACGCCAGGCGGCGTTGGCGCCGCAAGGCAACCGCCGGTATGGCTCCGGGGCGGTGACACTATAGAGATATCGATCTCCGGCATTGGTACATTGACGAATTCAGTGGTTGACGAGTAATCATGTTCCGGCACCTGCACATCGTGGCTTGTTCACCCCGTACCGGCACGACGCTGCTGCACGAGGTCATGGTGACCTGCTTCAAGGTCGACAAGCACTACGATCACGAGATTCGTTTCCACCTGGTGACCGGCAAGGACGGCGAGACGGTCATTACCAAGCGTCCCAAGGACACGATGTACATGCCGGCCGTTCTCGACGAAGATCCCGAGTTGTTCGTGATTTACCTGTTGCGCGATCCGCGCGACACGATCTGCAGCCGGCACGGCAAGGACAAGAGCATTTTCTACTCGAACATCCGGCTGTGGCGGCAGATGCACGGTTACGCGCGGCAAATGGCCGGCCACGAGCGTTTTCTCGAGGTGCGCTACGAGGACTTTGTGCGCGACCCCGATGCCACGCAGCAGATGATCGTGGACAAGCTGCCCTGGCTCGAGAGCCGGCACCGCTTCTCGGAGTACCACGAATACGCCGTGGTTTCGGAGAAGTCACGAACGGCCATGCACAGTGTGCGGCCTATCGCGCCGACCAGCGTCGGCGTCTGGACGCGAAACCCGGGTCGCGTCAAGGCGCAGCAGATGATCCACGGTTCGCTGACCCCCGACCTCATTGAATGCGGCTACGAGTCGTCGGGTGAATGGGAGAAAGTCCTCGATGATGTCGAACCGGACATGACGCGCAGCCTGTACCCGGAAAAACTACTCTTGTGGCGGCGTATATCCCAGGCTCTCGATGCGCGCCGCAAGGTCGCCAAATATCGCCGCATGCGACGGAAGACACCATGACCGAGCTCGCCCCGTTATCCCCGTTCAAGGAAAAGTTCTTTAACCTGTTCTATCGCGCAGCCGTGTCGGGCGCGTTGCCGGTGTCCTGGTTCCGCGACGTTGACCCGGATACCGTCGAGAAAGGTCGAAAGACCGGCAAGCTGAGCCTGGAGATCGTGAGCCACTGCTGGCGCTACGGCCACTTCCTGACCTACCAGCTGAGCTCGCTGGTCAATCACCGCACCGACAAGTTCGATATCACGATGACCGTGTTCTATGTCGAGGGCGACGACAGGGTCGAGCCGGTGCTCGAATACTTCGGGCGCATGGAGGTGCCGGGCGTGACCTGGAACTGGCAGGCGTTGTCGAAGGAACGGCTGTTCCGCCGCGGCATCGGCCGCAACCTGGCCGCGAAGAACACGCAGGCCGACTGGATCTGGTTCACCGACGCCGACATCATCTTTCACGAAAAGTGCCTCGATACGCTGGCGGACCTGCTGCAGGGCCGCGACGACGGGCTGGTGCATCCGCGCATCGGGTTGGGCACGGCACTGCTGCCCGATGACCATGAGTTCCTCGAGAAGGGCCGGCGGGGACCCAGCGTGCTCGAAATCCCGATCGAGGAGTTTCATCCCTACGGCGGTCCGCGGCCCAAAGCCAAGGGACCGCACCAGATTACCCACGGCGATATCGCTCGCGCCTGCGGCTACTGCGATTCGATCAAGTACTACCAGACGCCGGCCGTGCGCTGGATGAAAACCTACGAGGACCGCGCGTTTCGCTGGCTGATCGGCACGCACGGCACGCCGCTCGACATCCCGAACGTCTGCCAGATTCGCCACATCGTTAAAGGACGGTACAAAAAAGACAGTTGGTGGACGAAGGTTCGTAAAGCGGTGCGCAAGAGCCAGGACGCCTGACGACTGCCGTCGGTGCAGGGACGTGGCGGAGAAGCCGCTTACCGGAAGTAAAGCGCAGCGCAGCGAGCCATGAAGGTAAGCGGCTTCGCAGCCGCGGCCCGGCGGCTACCCGCTCTTCAGCCAGTTCTTGATCTTGCGCGACAGACTTGCCTTGTTGGCGTGGGGGAATGGCTCATCGGGTACCGGATGCCCGAGGAACGTGCAGAGCTTCTCCCAGCCATCGCCTTTGGGAAGGTCGAAGATCAGCAGGTCGTCCGGCCGGTCCTTGAAGTGCTCCAGCACTTCGCGGTAGTGGCGTTCGAAGCGTTCGACGTAAATGTCTTCGTTGCCTTCCGGGCAACCCGCATTCTCGCCATAGATCCAGCGGCGCATCGGCGTCTCGGTCGTCGCGAAGTCCTTCACCATGCTGCGAATCCAGGCCTCGGCCGGGCGCCGCGTGAGGATGAACTTGCTGCCCGGAAAGCGCTCGTCCAGCTCGCGGTACAGCACCGGCCAGGGATTGTCCTCGAAGGCATCGTATTTTTCGACCATGGCATAGGCCATTTCGTGGACCTTGTCGGCGATGTCCGGGTCCTTGGTGCCAAACGAACCGCGCACGCGGTAGCCGAGTTTCTTCAGCGCTACCTCGAGGCTGGTCGTACCCGTCTTGTGGGCGCCGATGCAAAAGACCTTATGCTGCATATGGTTGCTTATACGACAATTGCGAGGTGTGACACAAACCCGGCCATGCTCTAAAGGAATCGTTGCCAGGCGACAGCGCCCCAGACGACGCCGACGAGAACCAGCGCGACGAATACGGCGGCAGAACCCAGGTCCTTGGCCCGTCCCGACAACTCATGCTGTTCGTCACCGTGGCGATCGACGGCCGCCTCGATCGCGGAGTTGAGTAGTTCGACGATCAATAGCAATAGCAGGACGCTGATCAGCATCGCCCGCTCGAGCACGGTCTGCCCGAGCCAGAAAGCGGCAGGGGTCAATACAACGGCGAGCGCTATTTCCTGCCGGAAGGCGGCTTCATGGCGCCACGCATGGGCCAAACCCTGCGACGAAAATCGAGTCGCACGAATGAGGCGGCGAATGCCGGTGTTACCGGGCTTTCCCATTCAGAGCTTGTTGCCGCAAAGGCGGTAGTCGCCGCCGAAGAACAGCAGGGGGTCGCCGTCATTGCTGTCGAAACGTTCCACTTCGCCAATGATGATGAAATGGTCGCCGCAGTCGTGAGTTTCGCGGGTTCGGCATTCGAAACTCGCAATCGTGTCGGGCAGCAATGGCACGCCATGCTCCGAGACCGAATACTCGACGCCCTTGAAGACGGTGTGATCGGACTGCGCAAAATGGTGCGACAGCTCGCGCTGGTCTGCGCCAAGGACGTTAATCGCGAAGTGCCCGGCGGCCAGGTAGGCGCGCAGCGAGTTCGACACCTTGGCGATGTTCCAGAGGATCAGCGGCGGGTCCAGCGATACCGAGCTGAAGCTGTTGGCCGTGATGCCGCACGGGCCCTTGTCGCCGAGGCACGTAACGACCGTGACGCCCGTGGCGAAACGCCCCAGGGTCTGGCGCAAGTCGAGTTGGTCGTCCTCTGTCACCGACAGCTCCGCTTGACAACAAGCAAATCATTTAGATATGAATGATTGTTGTATTAACTAAGTGATGAAACGATGGCGATCGAACAGTTCAGCCACGCTCTGCCAATGGCGCTGTACCGCACGCTGGATGCGGTTATGCCAAGGTTTCGTAAGATTTTCAACGAATTCGGACTTACCGAGCAGCAATGGCGCGTGCTGCGGGTGCTCTGGGACGAGCAGGCGACGACGCTCAACCGGCTCGCCGCGCTCACCTTGATCCCCGCCCCGAGCCTGGTCGGCGTCGTCGACCGTCTCGAGCGCGACCAGCTCGTCAACCGCCAGCGATCGGAAGCGGACCGGCGCAAGGTCAACGTGGTGCTGACATCACAGGGGGCGGCGCTGGAGGCCGACATCATGCCGCGGGTGGCGTCCGCCTACGCCGAGCTCAAGCAATCGGTCGACCCGGCGACCTGGGATCGGGTGCTCGAGGGACTCAATGCGATCGCAGCGACCCGTTATGATTAGCCGATGATCCGCTGGTGCGCAATCCTCGTCCTCGGCCTGGCTCCGACCCTGGCGCAGCCGCATGGCGGCGTTGTCGAGGAAGAGGACCTCTGCGTCATCAAGGTCAATTACCTGCGCGGGCACTTCAAGATTTACCAGCCGCTGACCAGTGGGCACCGCGAGTACTGCGAGGATCTTCCCGATGCCACCGAGAGCGTCTTCGTCATGGAGTACCTGCATGACAGTCTCAGCGAGGCGGCGGTCGACTTTCGCATCATTCGCGACGTCACCGGCAAAGGCCGGTTCGCCCGCTGGGACGACATACAAGCGATCGACGATCTCGACGCCGCAACCGTTTTCTACCAGCCGCCGACTGTCGATCCCGACGTGCTTACGGTCATCCATGACTTCGACGAAGAGGGCGATTTCATCGGCGTCGTAACCGCCAATGTCGGCGGCGACGGCCAGGTTTACCGGGCCGTGTTTCCGTTCGAAGTCGGCTACACGGGCCTGGGGTTCTGGCCGTACATTCTCCTGCTGTTGCTGCTGGTCGAGTTGCTGTGGTTGTACATGACCGGCCGCCTGCAGCGTTGGTGGTCGGGCGCTGCATTGATCCTGGTGTCGCTCACATTCGGTGGCGCCGACGCCTACGCGAATGAATGGACCTCGCAGCGCGGTATTTTCACGGTGCACTACGAAAGTTCGCTCGATCCCATCGAGATCAACCGGATGCACAGCTGGACGCTCGTCGTTACCCGCGACAACGAACCGCTGGAGGGCGCCGACATTACAGTGTCAGGTGGCATGCCCGAACACGATCATGGCATGCCCACCCGGCCGCGTGTCACGGCCGACCTGGGGGGCGGCCGCTATCGGCTGGACGGCATGCGGTTTCACATGAACGGCACCTGGGAAGTCATGCTCGACATTACGGCCGGCGGCAGTCGCGATACCGTCATCATCACGCTGGTCCTGTGAAAAAAGCCGCATTCTCTCTGCTCGTCTTCGTGACAGTTGCGGCCGCGATCGGGGGCTCGCGGCTGTTTCCCGGCGCGGTCGACGACTGGAGCGATGCGGAAATCGCGACGTTGCGATCGCTCTGGATCGGCAGCCTGCCCGAACTCCCGCCCGATCCCGGTAATGCCGTCGCCAATGATGCGGATGCCGCCCGATTCGGCCAGGCGCTGTTCTTCAGCAAAGCGCTCAGCCCGTCCGGGGCGATTGCATGCGCAACCTGTCACCGCCCCGAATTGCGGTTCACCGACGGCATGCGCAAAGGCCGCGGCGTCGGGGAGAGCCGGCGCAACACCATGAGCATCGTGGGATCGGCGTACAGCCCGTGGCAGTACTGGGACGGTCGCCGCGACAGCCAGTGGGCCCAGGCGCTGTCGCCGATCGAGGATCCGGCCGAGCATGGCGGCAGTCGCGAGCATGCCGTCAGGGCCGTGGCCGCTGACAGCGATCTGCGACGCCAGTATGAAGACATCTTCGGGCCTTTACCGGACCCGGGCGCAGCCGATCGGATCGACACGACGTTCGCGAACCTGGGCAAGGCGATCGCGGCATATGAGCGATTGATCATGCCCGCTCCGGCGCGCTTCGATGCGTATGTCGAGGCCGTGCTGGCAGGAGACCGGCACCGCCAACAGGAACTGTTCTCCATCGACGAGCGCGCGGGACTGCACCTGTTCGTGGGCAAGGCCCAATGCACGCAGTGTCACAACGGGCCGCTACTGACCAATCATGAATTCCACAATACGGGCCTGCTGTCGCTCCCGGGCGAAGTGCCCGACAAGGGACGTGCCCTCGGGGTCCGCCAGGTGCTTGCGGACCCATTCAACTGCCTGGGCCGGTTCAGCGATGCCCCGCCGGACGCCTGCGCCGAACTCGAGTTCGCCCGCAGTGGATTCGAGGTCCTCGGCGCCTTTCGCACGCCCTCGCTGCGCAACCTCGAGAATACCCAGCCCTACATGCACAAGGGCCAGATGTTCACGCTGGCCGAAGTCCTCGATCATTACAACGACGCGCCACCGGCGATGATCGGCCATAACGAGGCGAAGCCGCTCGGGCTAAGCAGGACCGAGCTCCGCCAGCTCGAGGCTTTCCTGGAGACGCTCGCGGCGCCGCTCGCGACGCCCGAGGCGCTGCTCGGTCCGCCGGAAAACTAGCTTCCGTCTTTACGCAGCGAGCAGGTTGTGCCCGAGCTTGGCTGCGAGAAACTCGGCGAACTCGGGTATCGTGTCCCGGTCGATCACGTTGATGGCCGGCAGATCGGCGAGTTTGCGCACGAGAGCGACGGCTGCAGAGGTATTGGCGGCCGGGCCGGTAACGAGGTCGGGTTTGACGCCAAACGCCTTTTCGACGCCGACCACGGCGTAGGGGTCGGATGCGGCCAGCAGGATACAGGCGATGTTGTCGCCGAGTTCGTCCATGGCCGGGCCGACGTTGTATGGCTCGAGCGGGGAGGCGCCGGTTTCGGCCACGAGGAAATCGGCCCCAAGGCTGCCAATGTGGCTCAGCAGTGGGCGAATCGACTCGCGAAACTCCGCTTCGGAGACGACCGTCGACGGCAGCCCCACGTCGACGAAGTCGAAGATTCTTTGTGCGCCGGCGCCCTGGAAGCTGACGACATCGCGATAGCGGCCCGCCCCGGTGAGCTTGGCCCCCACGATGTCCAGCTCGGCGTTCGACATGATTTCGCAGACGCGTCGGCCCGTGACGGTCTTGCCCGCCGACATGGACGTCCCGATGATCAGGATCGTGGGCACATTGAATTCGCCGTCGTCGAGGTCCATCGCGAACTGCTTCATCGTGATCTTGGCGCCGTCCCTCACAATATGGCCGCGATAGCGCAGCGCCAGCGGGTCGGGCAGCAGGATCGAGTACGACGTAAAACGACCGATGAGGCCCGCACCGGTCATCGCATGCATCTCGCCTTTGCGAACATCGAGGTAGCTGCCGACTCCTTCGAGCGTGGCGGCCCTGTGACCGAGCGCGCCGATGACGCGGTCACCGGCTTTGACCGGGAGCATCTCGCCCTTGCGAGACTCGACGACATACAGGTCGGTGCGCTCGCCCGTTACCTCGGTCAAAACATAGTCGCCGCAGTCCCATTCCGCGCGATCCAGTGGCCGGTATTCGAACGGGTTCCTGTCGAAATCCGCGATGCGCGTCAGTGATGCGAGGAAGGTCTGCGTCATCCGGCCGCCTCGAGCGCGACCCCGTCGGTCGGCGCCGCCAGCAGCAGCAGGGTTAGCAGCGCCGCGCGCTCCAGGGTCTTGTCGATGTACAGGAACTCGTGCGGCGCATGCGCTCCATGGCCGACCGCACCCAGTCCGTCCAGGGTCGCCGTGTACTGGCTGGTCGTGTTGCCGTCCGAGCCGCCGCCAACCTTGGCGCGGCCGATATCGAGGCCGAGCTCGGCGGCCAGTGACCGGGCCTGCTCCCAAAGGGCCTCATTGCGCGGTGTCGGTTCCATCGACGGCCGGCCGATCGCGCCCTCGACGCGCAGCCGCACGCCGGGTGTTTCAGGTTGCAAGCCGTGAATCAGTTTCTCGATGCGGTCGCCCTCGGCGACCGTCGGCACCCGAACGTCGACGACGGCCGTACTGTGGGGGGCGATGACGTTCGGCTGCACGCCACCGTCGATCGTGCCGACGTTGATCGTGACGCCCGAATCCGGATCGTTCATCGCGAACAGCTTCTGAATGACGTGCGACAACTCGAGAATGGCGCTGGCGCCACCGGTGGGATCGAGTCCAGCGTGGGCGGCCTTGCCGTGAACCGTTACCGTAAAGCGCCCGATCCCCTTGCGCTCGGTCTTGAGGGCGCCGTCGTCGCCGAGGGCAGGTTCGAGAACGAGCGCACGGCTGGCCGTCTGCGCGAGTGCGCGGATATAGCGCGTGGACGTGCGGCTTCCGATCTCTTCATCGGCGTTGACGAACACCACGGGCAGGACGTCGGGCCTGAGGCCGAGGTCCTGCATCGTCTTGATCGCCAGGACCAGCTGCACGAGGCCGCCTTTCATGTCGAACACACCGGGGCCGCGAATGATGTTGTCGTCGACCGTGAAGGGTCGGTCCGCAACCGTGCCGACGGGCCATACCGTGTCGTAGTGGCCAATGACGAGCTGTATTGGCGCCCGCCGTTCGCGCGCTGCAGGGCGGGCATAGACGTGCCGGGGACCATCGACAGGGCCCGCCTCGACGGCATGCCAGCCGAGCTCGATCAGCGCGGACATGAACACGTGCCTGGCGCGCTCATGGACGGCCGGTTCGGCCGATGGCGATTCCGCGACGACGAGGTCGCGCAGCAGGCTGATGAGCAGGCTTTGCTGGCCGCGGATGTGATCGAGTACCCGGTTGGCGACCCTGTCTGTCACATCACTTCTTCATGTTGGCCGGGAACGGGAACGCGTTGGAGCGCTCGATCGAAGTGAAGCGGCCGGGCGCCAGGTACGCAAACAATGGCGAGTCGTGCACGAGCTCCTGGTCGTCGATTTCGTTCGACCGCAGGAACCCGGGTTCGGCGTATGCCGCGACGATCTCGCCGGTGATCAGGCAGTTCGGGCCGAACCCTTCGACGGTCTTGTAGTGGCGGCATTCGAAGTACAGGTACGCCTGTTCGATGAGCGGCGCGCTCACGACCTGGCCGGGGAAGGTCGTGAAGTAATCGAGGACGGGCTTGTGGCCTTGTTGCCGCGGCGAAGCCGCCAGACTGGAGAACAGGACCTGCGACGGTTTCGGATAGCTGACTGTGAACTCGCCCGTTCGCTGGATATTGCCGCAGGTCGAGTGAGTCGGCGCGCACACGAAACCGAAGTAGTTCTGCCAGCCCATGGGCGTGACCATGTGCTTGGGTGCGAAGTCATGGGACCCGTCCGGATCCGTTGTACCTACCAGCACCAGGGGCGCGACCGTAAAGAACCGGTCCCATACGGGTTGCGAGGTGTCGATATCAACGAGACGGCTGCTTGCGGCATCTGCAGACACGGCGCTACCTCCCCTCAAAAGGTACCCCTTGAACCTACCCCCGTCGCCGGTACCTGAGAATAGGTACTTGCCGCGGCGGGATTGCGTTCCCCCTGGCGCCCTGTGATATCGTCCGGCGGCATGCAATCTGTCGACGAACTCATCGCCAGCCAGAAACCGGGTTTTGCACTGGATCAACGGTTCTATACCGATCCGGAGATCTACGCACTCGAAGTCGAGCGCATCATCAACCGTAACTGGATCCTGGCCGGCCACCAGTCCGAATTTCCGGAGCCCGGCGACTTCAAGGTCTTCAACGTCGCGAAAGAGTCAGCGATTATTGTTCGCGGTTCCGATGGCGAGCTGAAGGCCTTCGCCAATGTCTGTCGTCATCGCGGCTCGCTGGTATGCCTAGAAGATAAAGGCAATACCCGCAAGTTTTCGTGTCCGTACCACGGCTGGATGTACGACATTGACGGCAACCTGACCGCGGCGCGCAGCATGGACAAGGACTTCGACAAGTCCGCCTACGGTCTTCGCAAGGTATCGCTCGAGGTCATCCACGGCCTCGTATTCGTGTGCTTCTCCGACGATCCGCCCGGCGTCGGCAGCGCCCGCCGCGACCTCGCCGAGCCGATGGCAATGTTCGACTTCGAGAACCTCAAAGTGGCGGCGCACAAGGAGTACGACATCCCCGCCAACTGGAAGCTGTCGATCGAGAATTACCAGGAGTGCTACCACTGCGCCACGTCGCATCCCGAGTATGCCCAGATGCACACGCTGATGGTGTACTGGAAAAAGCGCGAACCGCTGCAAAAGCACATGCTCGACAAGATGGAGTCGTGCGGGCTCAGGAATATCGAGGTCTTCGCGTACGACGAGGAAACGCCAGAGGGCGAGATGGGCTACCAGTACTCGCGGACCGCGCTGTTCGAGGGTTACCTGACCGGCAGCAAGGAGGGCAAGCCCGTCGCGCCGTTGCTGGGCAAACTGACGGACTACGACGGCGGCGGTTCCGACTTCGCGTTCGGCCCGTTCTCCTTCCTGCTCGTTTATTCCGATCACGCCGTCGCCTACGTGTTCACGCCCGTCGATCACCTCAACTGCAAGTGCGACATCTACTGGATGGTTCGCGGCGACGCGGTCGAGGGCAAGGACTACGACGTCGATGAACTGACCTGGCTATGGGACGTTACGACCCACGCCGACAAGACGATCATCGTCAACAACTGGAAGGGCGTGCAGTCCCGTTACTACGAGCCTGGACCGTTTTCCGGACAAGAACGTTTGGAACGGAGCTGGATTGAATGGGTGTTGCGCGAACTTAAACGATCGTAGTAAGGCCGCAACTGCGAAGATACTTACCTACATGGCCGGTTGACCAGCAACTTGAAGTTGCTGGCCCTACGGGCGCACTTCGTGCGTCCAAATTCGCTCGATGCGAATTTGTCGCTGCGCTTTACTTCCGGTAAGCACCTTCTCCGTTGCGGCCTGTCACGTCCGGCGGTTGCGCATTGCGAACCACGCGGCCAGCAAGCCGATCGTAACGATCAGAATCAGGATCGAGGCCAGCGCGTTGATGTCGGGCGTCACGCCAAGCTTCACCTTCGAGAAGATGTACATGGGCAGCGTGCTGGCGCCGGGCCCCGACACGAAACTTGCGATGACGAGGTCGTCGAGCGACAACGTGAACGCCAGCAGCCAGCCCGCGAGCATGGCGGGCGCGATCAGCGGCAGCGTGATATCGAACAGGACGCGCAGGGGCCCGCAGCCAAGATCCATTGCGGCCTCTTCGAGGGATTCGTCCATCGCCAGGAGCCGGGAGCGGACGACGACGGCAACGTAGGCCATCGCGAAGGTCGTGTGTGCGATCGTGATCGTCGTGAAGCCTCGTTGACCTGGCCAGCCGATCGCTTGCTGAAGGCTCACGAACAACAGCAGCAGTGACAGGCCCGTAATAACCTCGGGCATCACCAGCGGCGAGGTGATCATCCCGGAGAACAGCGTACGGCCGCGGAAGCGGCTGAAGCGAACCAGGATCAGCCCCGCCATCGTACCGAGGATCGTTGCGAGCGTCGCCGAGGTTGCCGCGACCTGCAGGCTCAGCAGCGCGGCGTCGAGAATCTGCTCGTTGCGGAACAGCTCCCCGTACCAGCGGGTCGAGAAGCCGCCCCAAACCGTCGCGAGCTTCGAGTCGTTGAACGAATAGAACACAACCGAGAACAACGGGATGTAGAGGAACGCGTACCCGAAGGCGAGTACCGTCAGGATGAGGCGCGACTGTTTCATTCGGCCTCTGCCTGGCGTGCGTCATTGCGCTGCATGAAGACGATCGGGACGACGAGCAGCAGTAACAGCACGATGGCGACCGACGACGCCAGGGGCCAGTCACGATTGACGAAAAACTCATCGAACAGTACGCGGCCGATCAGGAGCGACTCGGGACCGCCGAGCAGGTAGGGAATGACGTACTCGCCCATCGCCGGGATAAAAACGAGCAGGCAGCCGGCGATGACGCCGGGACGGGCCAGCGGCCAGGTGATATCCCAGAACGCCTGGGTCCGCGACGCGCCGAGATCCTGCGCGGCTTCGACGAGGTCGAGGTCCATGCGTTCCAGCGATGCGTACAGCGGCAGGATCATGAACGGCAGGTAGGAGTAGGTCAGGCCGATGAAGATTGCGAGGTCCGTATACATGATCTGGATCGGCTGGTCGGTCACGCCGAGGAACATCAGCGTATTGTTGATGACGCCGTAGTTATTGAGCAGGCCCATCCATGCGTACACGCGCAGCAGGAAAGAGATCCAGAACGGCAAGACAATCAGCAGCAACAGCAGGCTGCGCATGGAGGAACTGGACCGCGCGATGCCGTAAGCCATTGGGAAGCCGAGCAGCAGGCAGAGCACGGTCGCCGCGAACGCCATGAAGACCGACTTCAGGTAGGTATAGGCGTACAGCTTGTCGGTTAGCAGGAACAGGAAATTGTCGAACGTGACCGACAGCTGGCCCTGGTCGTCGAACAGGGGCGTAAACGGCGGCCGGGCAATGATCGGGTCGGCAAGGCTGATCTTGAGAATGATCGCGAACGGCAAAAGGAAGAAGACCAGCAGCCACAGGTACGGGATGGCGACCGTTATGCGCTTCCATGTGACCGGTTCGCGGGCCGCGGACATCGTGGTCAGTCCCCGCTCGCGATGACGACGGTGCTGCGCGGGCGCCATGACACCCAGACCGCGTCTTCCCACTCGACGAAACGCCGCGCCGAGCGGCGCCGGTTCTGCCGGCTGACCTGCACGATCTGGCCATTGGCGAGGCGAATGCGATACAGCGACCGGTTGCCCAGGTAGCCGAGGTCGTCGACGACAGCCGGCATCGCAATGGACTCGTCATCGTCGGGTTGCTCGCGGCTGATGAAGATCTTCTCCGGCCGCACGGCGATGCACACCTTTTGTCCGGTGCTGATGTCCTCATTCCGGAGAGCGGTGACGGGAACCGGTAATTCCTCGCAGGTGACCGTGATGGATTCTGCGCCGACCTCCGACACCGTGCCTTCGAAGGTATTGATCGTGCCGACGAAGTCGGCAACGAAACGGCTCTTCGGGTACTCGTAGATTTCCTTCGGCGTACCCACCTGCAGGAAGCGGCCTTTTTCCATCACGGCAATGCGTGTCGACAGCGTCATGGCCTCTTCCTGGTCATGAGTGACGACCACGAAAGTGATGCCCAGTTCGTCCTGGATGTTCATCAGCTCGAACTGGGTATGCTCGCGCAGCTTCTTGTCGAGGGCGGCGAGTGGTTCGTCGAGCAGCAGGACTTTCGGCCGCTTGATGAGGGCGCGCGCAAGGGCGACGCGTTGTCGCTGCCCGCCGGACAGCTGGTCCGGCTTGCGCGAGCGGAACGGTTCGAGCTGCACGAGCCTGATGACGTCATCGACCCGGCTGTCGATCTCGCCCTTGTCGAGGCCGTCCTTGCGCAGGCCATAGCCAACGTTCTTTTCGACGTCCATGTGAGGGAACACGGCATACGACTGAAACATCATGTTGACCGGGCGCTCGTAGGGCGGCACGGCCGTGATATCTGTGCCGTCGATCTCGATGCTGCCGTTGGTTGGCGTCTCGAAACCGGCCAGCATGCGCAGCAACGTGGTCTTGCCGCAGCCGGACCCGCCGAGAATCGAGAACAGCTCGCCCTTGCCGATGTCGAGGTCGACGTCGTCCACGGCGACGAAGTCGCCGAAGTGTTTGCTGACGCCGCGAATGCGGATGAAGCTTGATTCGTCGTTCATATGCCGCTCTTGGCGCTGGCGAAGGCGCGGGTCCTGGGCCGTTCCCGCTTGGGGTCGGCCGTCTTGATCGGGTACATCACGTCCCAGACCTCCTCGGTGGGGAAAATCGCCGGGTTGTTGAGAAGCTCGGGATCCAGCATCTCCCAGGAGCCGGCGTTTGCATTGGCATAACGCGAGTTAGTGACGTTGGCGGCGGCCACGTCCGGCCGCATCATGTAGTCCAGGAATCGATAGGCATTGTCCATGTGGGGCGCGTCCGACGGGATGTACAGCCCGTCGACCCACAGCCCGGAGCCTTCCTTCGGGATCGTATAACGCAGTTCTATGTCGATGCCGGCTTCTTCGGCCCGCGCCTGCGCCTGGGCGTAGTCGCCCGACCAGCTCATCGCCACACAGGTTTCCTTGTTGGGCAAGTCCGACATCATCTTCGTGTTGCTGAAGTAGCGCACGTAGGGGCGCACTTTCTGGATTTGTTCCTTGGCCGCCGTGAGGCTGTCGTCGTCGACCGCGTTGGGATCGCGGCCGAGATAGGCGAGGGCCATCGGGAATACGTCGGTCGGGCCGTCGAGCAAGGATACGCCGCAGTCGGCCAGCTTGCTGATGACGTCGGGATCGAATAGTACGTCGGAACTGTCCATCGGGTGGTCGGGCAGGCGCTCGCGCACCATGGCGACATTCCACGCGTAGCCGGTCGAACCCCAGTGATAAGGGACGTTGAAGTCGGCCACGGCTTCGTAGCGTATTCGTTCCATGACGACCGGATCGAGATGGCGGACATTGGGTATGCGCGAGAAGTCGAGCTTCTCGAACACGCCGATCGGCGCGAGCCGCGACGAAAACTGGTTGCTGTGCACGACGACGTCGTAACCGCTGTTACCGGCGAGGAGCTTGACGTCGACGATCTCCGAGGAATCGTAGATGTCGTAGTTCACCTTGATGCCGGTTTCGGCTTCGAACTGTTCGAGGATGCCGGGCGCGATGTAGTCGGCCCAGTTGTAGACATTGACGACGTTGCGATCGTCCTGGTCGGAACCGTCACTGCCACAGGATGACAGCAGCAACGTGACGAATACCCCCAGCGCTATCGTTGTTATTGTGCGCATCGCCCCCGATTTGACCACCCAACCGGGGGAATGACAATCACATGTCCGTAAGTCCGCGTTTCATAAGGCAACGGGCGATGATCACGCGCTGGATTTCGCTGGTGCCTTCCCAGATCCGGTCGACGCGCAGCTCGCGGAAAAAGCGTTCGGCCACGTTCTCGCGCATATAGCCACGGCCGCCGAAGATCTGCACCGCGCGGTCCGCGACACGGTTGGCGGCTTCGGAGACAAACAGCTTGGTCATCGAGCAGCGGCTGTGCTGCACCTTGAGATCGGCGCCGCCGTCAACGGCGCGCGCCGTGTCGTAAGTCATCAGGCGGGAGCCATAGAGCTCGGTCGCGCTGTCCGCCAGCATGAACTGGATGGCCTGCTTTTCAGTGAGTGGCAGGCCGTCGACCGTGCGGCTGTTGGCGAATTCGAACGCCTCCTCGATCAATCGAGCCATGGCGCCGCAGCTGCGCGCGCCGATCATTAGTCGCTCGTGCCGAAACCAGGAGTGCGTATAGGCCATGCCGTCACCGGGCTGGCCGACGCGCGCCGACGCGGGAATCCGAACATCATTGAACAGGTACGTCGGGTGGTGTGCCGCATAGGTGTGGGTGAATTTCGGGGTCGCGATGACCTCGATGCCGGGCGTATCGGCGTCGACGAGAAACAGTGCCTCGCCGTCTTCGTCGGGCAGGGTCGCCTGGAACCAGAAGAAGTCGGCCAGGTTGCCGCTCGTGACGTACCACTTCTCGCCGTTGAGCACATAGTCGCCACCTTCTTTGGTCGCCGTGGCTTCGATGCCGGCCACATCGGAGCCAGGTCCGGATTCGGTGATCGCATAACAGTCTTTCTTCTCGCCGCGCATCATCGGCAGGATGTAGTTCCGGATCTGCTCTTCCGAGCAGGCCTCGAACATCCATGACTGCGGTTCCGAGAAGCACCACGATAACGCGTTGGTGACACGGCCGAGTTGCTCCCAGATCGCAACCTGTTCTTCCATCGACAGGCCGAGGCCGCCGTGGGACTTCGGCACGTCGATGGCGCTCAGTCCGAGTTCGATCGCACGGGCCTTGTTGCGCCTGGTGATTTCTCCAGGAAGTACGCCGTCGTTCAGTTCGGCATCGACTTCATGCGGTTGCAGGTACTCGTCCGCGTACTCGCGGGCAATGGCCTGCCACTTCAGGGCGGATTCGCCGAGTTCGATTTTCACGTCGTGGTCTCGTAGTGCTTTGGAAATACGTTGGCCAGGTAGCTCATGATCGCGCTCCATGCGACGTCACGGTCGAAGTCCTTCGGGCTGATCAGGCACGACAGCCACAGGCCGTTACTCATGCAGGTCAGCGCCTCCGCCGCCGCCGCGGGCGTGATGTTCGTGTAGCCGCCGTCCTCGATAATCTCGGCGCAGAGCCCTTCGACGACGCTGTCGTAATAGCGGTCGTGCTCGTCGCAGATCTTGCGGTAGGTGGGCCGCGACTTGACTTCGCCCCAGAACGCGAACCAGATCGCCAGCTTGCGCCGGTCGATGAGTTTCGGTTTGAGGTCCATTGCCATCAATGCCTGCAGCGCATCGGCGGGGCGGGGGCCGGCCTTGTCCAGCGTCTTGTCGAACTGCTCGCGATATTCGTTGGCCAGCGTGCGCAGGGTCTCGGTCAGCAGGTTGTCCTTGCTCTCGAAATGCAGGTTGACGATGCCCTGCGAAAGGCCGGCTTCCCTTGCGACGTCGCCGATGCTCGTCTGGCCGAGGCCCTTGCGCGCAATGCACTTCATCGTGGCGTCAACGAGCTGCCGGCGACGGGCCTCGCGGGAGGCAGTCCGCCGGCCGGGGCGCCGGGTTTTCGCGGTTGCTACGGTAGCCATGAGCAAGGCGATTATGGCATAATCTGAATGAATACTCATTCATTTTTAAATCCCTATGCGTTCACTCACGAAGTCCAACCAGCACTTCGAGCGTGCGGTCAGCAAAATGCCGCTCGGCGTCTCTTCCAACTTCCGTTACTGGGGCGA
>JASJBB010000039.1 GCA_030066735.1 Woeseiaceae bacterium
TGCTGATTACGGAGTCGCAGGCCATCAAGTACTTCGGCACGACGGATGCCCTGGGTGAGGTCGTCACGTTCGACAACGAATGGGACTTCACGATCGGCGCGGTGATCGAGGACATCCCGCTCAATTCTCACTTCGTATCGTCGATGATTATCGAAGGCACCGCCGGCGTATTTGCGCCCATGCAGGCGTTCGTCACCCTGCAGGACGAGCCTCTGGAAGGCAACTGGAACAACCTGTCGATGGGCAACATGACCTACGTGATGCTGCCCGAGACGCTCGATGGCGAATGGCTGCAGGCGCAGATCGACAGCATTTACGAGCGCCTCGTCGACGAAGACGCCAAGGATGTCGTCGCAAGCTTCTACGTCGACCCCCTGACCCACGCGAACGCCGCGATCTGGGACGCAATCGGAATGCCCGTGATCACGGTCATCCAGCTGCTCGGCTTCCTGGTGCTCGTCATCGCCTGCGTCAACTACACGAATCTCGCCACGGCGCAGTCACTGGGTCGCAGCCGCGAGGTCGGCATGCGCAAAACGATGGGCGCGGGCCAGACGCAGCTGCTAACCCAGTTCCTGGTCGAAAGCCTGGTTATCGCCACGATCGCAATGGTCATTGCCATCGCCGCCATCGAGGTGCTGATACCGCTCATGAACAACGCGACCAACAAGGCCATGACGATCGACTACCTGCGGACGCTGCCCTGGCTCGTGGCGACCACGGTGCTCGTCGGCCTGCTCGCTGGTCTCTACCCGGCCTGGCTGATCACGCGTGCCGCGCCCATCGACGCGCTACGCGACATCGCGCGCAAGGGCAAAAAGGGCTCGGCCATGCGTTCGATAATGATCGGTGTCCAGTTCGGCATTTCGGCATTCATGCTGGCGCTGGTGGCGATCGTTTACATCCAGAACGAACGCGTCAAGGAATCGAGCTACATCTTCCCGCGCTCGGAGATTTACAACCTGACCCGTCTCAACGTCGAGGACATCCGCGACCGGCTCGATACCTTGCAATACGAACTCGAAGCGCTGCCGAACGTGGACAGCGTCGCGTTCTCTTCGCAAGTGCCGTACGAGCAGAGCAACTCGCAACGCGACTATTCGGCACAGCCCGGCGATGAAGCGGGCGAGTTCCGCGTGAATTCGATGCGCCTGTCGCCCGAGTTCTTCGAGACCTACGATATCCCGTTGCTGGCGGGTCGCAACATCGACAAGGACATCGCCGGTGACGTGTTCGATTTCGAGACGTCGGAGACGCTAAACGTCGTCGTCAATGAGCTGACGCTCGCGCGCATGGGCATCGACAGTCCCCAGGAGGCGATCAACCAGCGCCTGTACCGCAACGTGGACGACCCCGAAAACGCGGGCGCGTTGCGCGAGCTGATCATCGTGGGCGTAGTCCCGACGCAGAACATCCTCGGTCTGTTCAACCAGGAGAAGCCGTGGATATTCTCCTACTCTCCCAACGCAATGCGCGTCGCTTCGATTCGAATTACCGGTGGCAGCATGCTGGGTACGATCGAGGAAATCGAGCGCGTATGGAAGCGCGTGATCCCCGACTACCCGATGCAGGGCCGCTTCCTCGACGAGACGTTCGACGACGTCTACAACGTGCTCAAGTACATGAACATGGCGCTCGGAGGTTTTGCATTCGTGGCGTTGTCGCTGGCATTGATCGGACTGTTCGGACTGGCCGCGTTCATGGCCGCGCAACGGACCAAGGAAATCGGCGTACGCAAGGTGCTGGGCGCCAGCTCGGCGCAGATCGCCCGGCTGCTGGTGTGGCAATTCTCGAAGCCGGTCATGTGGGCGCTGGCTATCGCATTGCCGGCGGCTTTCTTCGCGTCGAAGATGTACCTGAACTTCTTTGCGGACCGCATCGAATCACCGCTCGTCGTACTGGCGGTTTCGGGAGCGATCGCCGTCATGCTGGCATGGGGAACCGTGGCCGGGCACGCGATTCGCATCGCGCGCGCCAACCCGGTTCTTGCCCTGAGGTACGAGTAACCGACTACTCTTCGGGGTCGGCTCCGACACTGTAACGGAAGCCGATCCCGAATACCCAGACGTCATAGTCGTAGGGGTTAGCGCCCATGGTCAGGACGGACGAGATCGTATCGGGAGCAACGCCCTCGATTCCCCAGTCCTCGGCTTCGAAGCGCTCCCAGCGCGCATTGACGTCAATGGCCAGGCGCTCCGAGACGTTGTAATTGAACGCCAGGCGCAGCGAGTCCATTGTCGACTCGAGCTCGGGCAGCGGCGCCGCGGCGACCACGGGTCCCGTAACGAGAATTTCCGTTTCACCGTCGCTGCGTGTGTAGTCGAACGTCAGGTCGACCTTTTCACCGATACCGGCGATGCGGAAACCGCCACCGTAATGCGTAAAGTCGTCGTCGTGCGAGGCCTCCCACTCAGGTCCGGCAAACGTCTCGCTTCCGCGTTGCAACGATTCCAGCGCTTCGCTGCCGGCTGTCAGGTACACCGTCGAGCTCTCGCCGACCGCCCAGTTGAAATCGACCGTAAAGCGATCCTCGCTGCCCTCGATCATGCCGAGCTCCGACTTCGAGTAGTCGTCCTCGGCCCACAGGTAGGTCATGCCGATGGAGATCGGCGTGTCGATGAGCGACGCGGACAACGCGACCTCGGCGAAGTCCCGGGCGCGGTGCGCAAGGTTGTATTTGCGCATCAGCGGGTTCTGGCCAAAGGTCAGGCCGACGTCGGTATCGTAGTCGTCGATCTCACGCCGCGATCCGCCGCCCTTGAAGGTCGCTTCGAGATAGGCCGTCGGCCGCCAGCGCAGTTTGCCCCAGCCCGTGTCTTCGTCCTGGCTTGCGACTTCCTGGAAGTCGCGGTCGATTTCGCTGCGATCCCAGCCGCCCGAGATCGTGACAGTGTCGAGCAGCCGATAGGTGCCGCTCAGGCTCAGCCGGCTACGCTCGAACGAGTAAGGGATGTTCGTCTCGATGTCGCCGGAGTCGACCGCGTCGGTGATTACGCGCGTCCAGGTATTGACCGGCGTACCGTTGTCGCGTTCGTCATAGCGGTAGGCCAGCTTCACGTTCAGCTTGTCGAGCGGACGCGTCGTCAGCGTCAGCGCGTAGTTGGTCGTGTCGACCTTGCCGTCGATGTCGCCGAGCAGGATGGCCGGCGCCGGGATCGTCGGGTTGATCGTGTACGGCAACAGGCTGGCGTTCTGTTCACCCTTGCCCTGTGCTGCGGACAGGGCGATGACCGTGTTCCAGGTGCTGGCGAAGTAGGCCGCCGAGAACGAGACCTGGTGAAAGTCGTTGTCCGGCTCCACGGCCAGCTGACCCATGTCGGCTCCCGCGAACGACGTGAACGGGTTGTCCCAGGCCAGCGAGTCGAGCTCGTTGCGGTAGTACGAGCCGAAATAGCCCAGGTTGAACGTGAACGAGTCACCCGCGTAAGCGACGCCCACGTCGAAGCGATCGGTGTAGTCGTCAATCGGCCGCGGCAGGTACGAGGCCTGGGTGAAGAACGAGCCGGCCATGATGCCGGTGCCCTCGCGCTCCTGGCGGCGATAGTCGGCATAGAAACGGAAGTTCCTGGCGGCGCGAATATCCGCGCCGAAGTCGTAACTCGTACGATCCGTTGCAATCGGGACTGACGCCAGCGCGGACGGCAGCGCCGTCATGCCGCCGGTGGTGGGCGCGTCTACCCAGCCCGCAGGCAGGCTCAGCAGGTTGCTGCTGCCGCTGAACGGGGTGACCGTATCGCCGAAGCGCCGATACGGCAATTCGCTGTAGCCGAACTCGAGACCGAACTTGCCGGGCTTGCCGACGCCGAATTCGAAAACGCGTGAATCGAGCCCGAGATCCTCGGCATACCAGGTCACCTCGGTGCCCCCTTCGCTGAGAGACCGGCCATTGCCGTCGAGATCGGCATAGGCGCCTTTTTCGTCGAGACCGGTGCCATTGCCGAAGCGTGCTGCGTCGTCATTGACATAGCTGCCGCCCGCCGAGTAGTCGGCGCGGTAGCCGTCCTCGAAGGGGCAGAACTCGCAGTTCCAGTCGCTCGTGTCGACCTGGGCCATCACCGCGCCGGGCGCCAGCAGGGCAGCCGCAGCGGCGGTCGTGAACAGTGTATTCCGTCTCATCGCATTAACCTCGAACCGGACGGATGGTTGGAACCATGCACCTGCGTGTGACAGTTCATGCAGTTCTGGCCAAGCATGAACGGTGACGCCATGACGCCCGGCAGGCCGTCGCTGTCAGCCGGAACGCTGGGGTGATTTTCCTGTGAATGGCAGCTCTGGCAGAGCATCGGTCCGCGCATGGTCAGCATGCCCGGGTAATTCGAGCCGTGCGGGTCGTGGCAGTTGCCGCAGTCCTCGGCGGCCGGCGCGTGCTCCCAGAGATACGGACCGCGCTTCTCGGCGTGGCAGTCAAAGCAGGTCTGGTTGAGCGTCTGCTGCGCGAACTGCCATTCGTCCGTGGCCCCATGAGGGCTGTGGCAGCCGCTGCAGTCCATCTTGCCCTGCCGCACCGGGTGAGCGTACGGCTTCAGAATCTGCGTGCGCTGCTGCTGGTGGCAGTCGAAGCACACGTCGGGCTGCGTCGCGGTCATGAGCACCGGGTCGCTCGCGGCGTGGCTCGTATGACAGTCGGCGCACGCGACCTCGTTCATGTCGTGGTCGTTGCCGTGCCAGCCGAAGCCGACGTCCGCCTTGTGGCAGTCAGCGCACGCCGCGTTCTGCGCCTCAACCGGGGTGGCCGAGCCAGGACCGAAGTTTATGGCGATCGCAGGGCGCTCCTGGCCGCGCCGGACTCGACCGGCATGATCGCCGCCCGGCCCGTGGCAGGACTCACACTGCAGCTGCCCGTGGCCGAACGGCCCGTCAGGATCGGTGGGTACCGCGTGCGCGCCGCGGAACAGCGCGAGCGTGACGTCGTCGTCGTGGCACGATAGACACGTGTCGGCGCCCGAGCGGCTGTAGTTGGCCTCCTGGCCACCGGCTGAACCGGCGGCCAGGGTCGTCAGCATCGCAATCGCGATGATTTGTAATAGCAGCCTCATGGCAGCAACTCAGCCTCTTGTTAGTTGAGCGGGAAGTTGCGTACGCCATGAACCTCCTCGACGTCGGCCGAGCGGCCCTCGCCGTGGCACAGCTCGCAGGTCTCGACACCCGAAGAGATCAGCGTGCTGTCGGCCGCCTTGCCCGCGTTGAAATCGCCGCCGTTCTGGACCATGTGGTTCCTGGCCAGGTCTGACGTATGGCAGGTCGAGCAGACAGCCGTGTTCGGCGAGATCGCAACGTCGTCGATCGGCGTCGGGTCGGCGCCAACGTCGACCGTCGTGCCGAGCACTGCGCTCGGGTCAACCGGGAAGTACGTGCCTTCATTGTGGCAGCCTTCGCAGTTGTTGAGGCGGCCCGGATAGGCAAAGTCGTACGTGTGCACGGAGTTGCGGAAACCGCAGACCTCGTAGGTCTCACCCGTCGCGCCGCCGGCATGGATCGCGTGGACCATGACCTTCATATCGATCGTGACGTCGTCGGCGCCCAGCACGTTGACGCAGTCGGTCGGCGGGTCGTCGGGGTCGGCGACCGGCACCCGCTGCCGGGCATCCGTCGCGTTCGGGTTATGGCAGGTCACGCAGACCGCGGGCTCGTCGGTGCGGTTATTGCCGTGCAGTACGAGTTCCTGGTGACAGTTGTTGCAGTTCGCGATGTCGACGACCTCCCGGCGCGGATCTGCAGCGCCGCCGTCGATGCCAACGTACTCGATCACGTTACGCACCGGGATGCGTTCCACGCTACCGTCGATCGTCTCGGCCGGGTGGCCGTCGATCGTGACCGCGGCCGTGCCGGTCGCATCAGCGGGCAGCGGATCGGCTGTCGTGACGCTGAACCAGCCCGGGCTGCCTGCAACGGGCGTCGCGCCCGGGTTGCCGAAGCATGCCAGTGCGTTCAGGCCGGCGGACATCGGCTGCGCAGGGTCGGAGCCGCTGTTCGTGTTTGTGTAATCGTCAGTGTTCCAGGCGATACCGATCTGCAGGCGGCTGGCGCCGCCGGCGCAGGTCGTCCATTCAGGATCGTTCAGGATGTCGTAGTACGAGCCGTCATTCGGGTTCGTGACCGAGAATTCGACCGTCGGGTTTGAACCCACCGTCATGTCAAGGACGTTTTCGATATTGTACTGATAGTTCTGGCTCGAGATCTGGACGGGCAGTTCATGCACGACCTCCACGCGCAGTTCGCCGTTCTGAACCGAGGATTCAGGTCCATGGCACACGACGCAAGAATCGTCGTTATTGATGCCGCCCGGGTGGTCGCCCGCATCCCAGTCAATGTCGTCGTGACAGGATCCGCAAGCCACTTTGTTCGGAACCTCGCGCCAGTTGCTGGCCTGCGGCGTGTTTGCGTCGTCCTCTTCGTGACAAGTCGTGCAGTTGCGTACGTCCTGCGGGAAGACCACGTCCGAATAGTCGTGAATCCTTCCACCAAATCCGAAAATGAAGTAACCGTTGGTGAGGTTTTCGCCGTAGTGGATCTTGTGGATCATCGGCGTCATGTCGACCGTGCCGCCCCAGGGTTCGGCGGCGGAATCGCCATCGATCGAATACGGGTTGTGGCAGGTGACGCAGTAGTCGATGTCCGTGCGCGGGCCGCCATGGAAGTTGATGATGTCGTGGCAGGCGAAGCAGGTGTTGTTGTCAACGATGCGGCGCTCAAACAACGGGTCGCCGCCCGTGGGGACAAACGTGATGATGCCGTTCGAAGAAATCGGTGCCTGGCCGCGAATCTCGATGCCGAGACGATGGGTCTTGGTCTCGTCGTACGCGGGCCCGGCCGGGTAGGCCGTCAGGGCCTGGGCGAACGTGTACTGGTAGGTGCCGTCGCCGTTATCGACCCAGGTTCCGGCCGTTGCAGTTTCGGTGGTCGCCTGGGCATCGGGGATACCCGCACTGTCGCGTGTCACGTAGGACTGCCACTCGCTCGAGCCGCCGCCGGAGCCGGGCGAAAGCTGCGCGATGACGAAGCGAATCTGGCCGGCCGGCAGCCCGAACAGGCCCTGCGTCAGGTCATTGGTCAGTGTGATGTCGACGACCGGTGCGCCGCCGCCCGCAGGAACGGAAATGCTCGTGACCTCGATGTTGATCAGTTCGGCCGAGTCAACGGGTATACCCTGGCCCGGTCCCGGCGGACCCGATGGACCCTGCGGTCCGGCTGGCCCCGACGGACCGGCTGGTCCGGTCTTGCCGTCGTCACCGCTACAGGCGGCGAGCGCAACACCGAGTACTGCGATGGCCGCGAAGCGGGCCCAGAAGTTCTTAAAAATCAACATTTTATCTCACCCTGGTTTATTGGAGCGGCAGCAACAGGTCAACCGCGATTATTTTCCTGCTGATCACAAAGTCTAGTTAGATGCAGTCTAACCCTATATCGGGACCGACCGTGCGGGGCTTCGTACATCTACCTATAGAAATCTCACGCAAAAAAAGGCCGGGAGATCGCTCTCCCGGCCTCAGTCCTGTTCTCGTTATCGGTTGTGCGGGACCGGCCCGAGGGCCCGTCCCGCCAGCCGTTTCTTAGTTGGCCGCGTCGATGATCGTCTGACGACCCTCTGGGAACTCTTGCGGATCCCAGCTGTTCTGGTACGCATGACCCTTGCTTGCGCCGTCGGCATGGCACGTTACGCAAGCCGTCGTCGTTGCGCCCTGCAGCACATCGTCGAGCTGGTTTTCCCAAACCTGGCTACCGGCTTCGACAGTCGTCGCCATCGCCTGGGTCTGGTCGGGCTGCACAGGCAGAGTTGCCACGTGGCAGGCTGCGCAGTCGTTCAGCGCCCGCGGATAGGTTGCCGAGTGGTAGTTATGCGGCGTCGTAACCTCCGGATCCGAACCGAATACGACCTGTTGGCCAGTGCCCGGCCAGTTCGGTATCGCTGACTCGTCGGGACCGAACGCGTAAATGCCGCGGTTCCGGTAAATCACGTACAGAGGCTGGCCGTCTTCGCCGGCAGCGTGAATCCGATGCAGCATCGTCTTCATCTCGTAGGTCTCGCCGGTCCTGCCGTCATAAGCCTCGGACGCATCGACACCCATACCTGCGCGCACATTCGCTTCGTTGGACGCCGAGTTATGGCAGAGGATGCACATGTCGACGTTGTCGATGCGGTTGCCGCCGTGCTGGTAGAGCGAGCCGACGTGGCAATCGAGGCACAGGCTGGTGTCGACGATGTCGCGGCGCGCCATGAGCGGCGGGGCGCCGTCGCCAACCATCCATTCGTACGTCGGGGTCTTGGCCCGGACCTGAATCGCCGTAGCGGGATCAAGCGGGCTTTCTACCCACGGCCTGCCCTGAATGGCCACGATGCCGCGATCGACCGAGGCACCAAGGACGTCGACAGGAATGGTGGTCGTTGCGACGTTTGCCGCGCAGACCGTGTTGTCGATGGTGACATCCACAGACAATGCCTGGCCGGGTGCGCTGGTCGACATGCCAATGATGAAGTCATCACCCTGGGCGTAGCTGCGCAGCATGCTCAGGTTGCTGCCCGGATAGTTGTGGAACGCAGGAGCGCCTGCAGCGACGGTGTCGTTGCAGGGATCGACGCCGACGCCATCGTAGGAGGCTATCCAGGAGATCGCCAGGTCCGTTCCGTCATCGACGATGCCGGTAACCTGCCAGTCGAACTTCGCGCCTTCAGTGACACTGACGTCCTCGCCATTGAAGATCGGGCCGCGCCGGAATGCAGGCGCCAGGCCGTTGTGGAAGCCGGTAACGGTCGCCGGCGCGATTCCGCCATCGTGGCAAGCCGTTGCGCAATCAGACGTTTCCGGATCGACAATGTTCAGGTGGAACGTCAGGTCCGGTGGTCCGGTGAAGTCCCAACCGGTCATGTCGCCGTGGCAAGTGAAGCAGTTTGCGCCCGAAACCGCCATGGCGTTTGCTGCCGCCAGCTCAGCCGGTTCGGCATGGCAGACGCTGCAGTTGGTCATGTAGGTCGGGTAGGCGACTTCGATGACCTCGCCGTCTTCGACCCAGATACCGCTGTGGAGGCCGTGCGTTACATTCGCGAGGCTCGGAACGTCGACGCCGTGGCACACCAGGCAGGGCTCGGCGCCGTCCGTCGCGGCATAGTAGCCGCCGTGGACATCGATACCTTCCGGACCGTGGCACGCGGTGCAGGCGTCGGCGCCAACCACTGGCGTTGCCACAGGCGATGCCGGGAAGTCACCGTAGAAATAGACACGCGTTTCTCTGTCACTGCCAGCGCCAACCCGGAACAGGTAACGATTGTCGATTCCCGCGTCGGCTGCGCCACCAATGACGGTTACGGTGTAATTGCCGCCGCCGTTGTTGGTCAGCGTCAGTTGAGCCGGATCACAGGGATCGCTTCGGCTCACGTTGCCGCAGATGTTGGTGCGGGTCGTACCGTCGGTCCGATAGCCGCGCTGCATCGAGTCATAGTTCGTCGCCAGGACGCCATCGGCTTCCAGGTCGAACGTGACTTCGAGGTCGCCGCCGTTCACGGCAAACGCGATATTGCTGACAGCCTCTATCGGCCCCAATGCATGCGCGTCTGGCGCAGAGGCAAACGAGCCATCGTCATGGCAGACGGAACAGCTTTCGAGCGGTGTAATGGAAGCACCAGGTCCCTGAGGTCCTTCTGGTCCAGTCGGGCCAGTCGGGCCTTGGGGCCCGGGAGCACCATCGGCACCGTCTCTGCCGTCGTCGCCCGAGCAACCGCCCAGCGCAAATGCCATGGCACTCACGACGAGGATTGACCAGGCCCAACGCTTAAAAAGATCGAACCGGTTCATTTGAAACTCCTCAGATTTCCATCGTGTTAAAAACCCGGAATCCGCTTGTTTATGCATTCGTTATGGGCGGCGTCCCGGCATCTCGGCATAGGGTAGATTCGGAGCGCCTGCGCAACACTGACATTCGTCAGTTTCGGCGGGTGGATGATGCGTATGCAGGTCGCGCTGATCGAAGAGGCTGCAGAGCGCAAAAAAAGGCCGGGAGATCGCTCTCCCGGCCCGTTTCAGAGCGGGGCGGGCCCGAGGGCCTGCCCGCTAATGGCTCCCCTTAATCGTCTAGTCACCTCCCGGGGGTGCGGAGGAGGTCCGGAACGAAGCGTGGCAGCTGCCGCACGCGTTCGGCTGATCGGTTCCGGCTTCGATCGTGACAACCTGGAAGCTATGGTCAGTGTTGTCACCTGCGATCGTGAGCCCGGCGCCGTCAACAAACCACGTGCCGCTCTTGGCCGTCTTCGTCATGTGGCAGGACGTGCAGCGGCCTACCGGTCCCTCGCCCAGCAGGAAGTTCTCTGGAATGTGCGAGTTCTCGGGCAGGTACGGGGCCAGCGGCATGCCGGCGGCGACGCCACTGTGTGACTTGACAGCCTGTTCGACCAGGTCTTCGGCAGCCATTTGCTCGGCAGCGTCCGGGGCCATGGCCATGCCGTTCATGTCAACGGTTCCGCCTCTGCTGGTGTGGTACACCGCGATGTCTTCTTTCGTCAGGGTGGCGAAAGGTCCGAAGCTGGCATGGCAGCTCAGGCAGCGCACGTTCGACATCAGCGCATTGCTGTTATTGCCGAACAGGAACTCGTTGCCGGCAAAGTCGCTGGTCGTGAACTGGAACGGTCCGCCACGGCCGCTGTGCGGCGAATGGCAGTCGTTGCAGGCCAGCTTGTCGTACGGGTTGTCGGCATGCGCCGAACCGATGTAGCTGTTCCACTGCTGGCGATGCTTCTTCGGCAAGCCGTTCGGCCAGTTGCCGGGCTTGGCGAGGAAGTAGCCTTCCGGCGACTCAACGGCATCCCAGTCCAGCGTGTGCAGACCGGCGACGAAGTTGCCGTCGAACTCGGCCACGTCGGCGCGCCATGGGAATCCGAAGTCGCCCTCGATCGGGTCGGAACCGCGGTTGTGGCAGGCGCCGCAAATCTCGGTCGCGGCTTCGGCCGTCATGTGATCCGGGTTCATGATCTTGTTCGGATCACCGCCGCCAGCGATGTGGCTGCTGCCCGGTCCGTGGCACTTTTCGCAGCCCACGCGATAGTCGACCGCTGAGTACTGCGTGACCAGTCCATCGACGGCCGTCAGCGTCAGGCCAGCTTCATGGCAGCCCGAGCACTTCTTCGAGTAGGCCCGTTTCTGCTCATACCATTCCCACGGATGGTAGGAAACCCATTCCAGGGTGCGCTGGTTGAACTGGATCGGCAGCGTCAGCATGTCTTCGCAGGTCTGGGTCGTGTCCCACGTGATGAAGGCCGGTTTCGGGTTCTTCGGGAAGGTGCCTTCCGGATTGAGCGGCGGGCACGCGACATCGTCGCCGATATTGAACATGTAGCGCTGTTTCCAGGCGCCATGGATATCCGTGGCTTCACCGCGATCCTGCAGCACAGAGATTTCACCAGCCTGGGTGCCGGGGCCGCCGTACGTTGCATACACGGGAACGACGAGATCTACGGCCTCATCCGGCACGCCGTTGGTGTCAACGTCGAACAGTACGTCAAAGCTCAGGTCCGGGTTGTTGTTGCAGGTCCGGATCCAGGTGCCGTGGCTCTCGTCGCCCTTGATGGGCGGTTCGCCCGGGATATTGGAGAGAACACCGGTATCGAACCAGGCGCTGCAAGTACCTGCGCCGGGGTCATCCGGCCAGCCGTTCATGTCCATTTCGACCAGTGAGCGTTCTACGACGCGATAGTGGCCCGAGCTCATCCACGCGTTGGCGAGTCCACCGGCGTGGCAGAGCATGCAGGAATCGCTCGATGCGAACGTGGCGCCCGGGTCGGGGCCGCCGGAGAGTTCGATGGAGACGACATCACCCGGTGTCACCGACTCGCGGGTATCGCCCGGCAGCAGGCTCGAGCCTGCCGGCGGTGTAACCGACAGAAATTCGCGAACGACCGCGTCGATCGTGAATGCGCCGGTGGCGTCCGTCACTACGTCGGCACTGCCAGGCGCCGATACGGTCGCGCCTTCAACCGGTGAGCCGTCCGGCGCCAGCACCGTGCCGGACACCGCGCCGGGCACTCCGCTCAGCGAGATTGCCACGTCGGAGGTCAGGCCGCCGGCCACGTTCACCGACATTATGGTCTCCGAGACTGCCGTGCCGGTAACGGCTGCGGTCACGTTATAAACGCCAATCGGAACGTCGGCCAGAACGGCCACGCCGTTGGCATCCGTGTCGACACTAACCGTTGCCGGTTCGGTCGTGACGGTAGCGCCAACGACGGCGACACCGCTTGACGTTACCGTTGCGCTGATCGTGCCGGTGTCAACGGGATCTCGGCCGTCTGCGCCATCGTTGCCGTCGGCACCGTCTTTGCCGTCGCTGCCTGAGCAGCCGCTGATTGCCAGCGCGCCCGCGACGAGCATTGACCAGGCCGAACGTTTGAATACTTCGAACCGGTTCATTGTCTACTCCTAACTAATGGGTGTTGCATGATTCCGGAGCGGCGTCGCAGCGATGACCGTCGGGCACGGCCCCGGCATTTGGGCATAGCCTAGAGAGCCCGGAACCGGGCAACACTGACATCTGTCAGTTATGGCGTTTTTTTGGCAGGTGGATGATGCGTATGCGCATATCGGGTAACGAAAGCAGTGGGAGAGCGATCAATGGCTTACAGGGATGAACTGACAAATGTCAGTTTCGGCTAGGTAGAAACCACGAAGGACCCGCGGCAACTGGCTATCGAATACCGACCCCGAAAACGTTACAAAAAACAAAGGGGGAGACCAGGGTCCTATGAGTTGTTCGAACCGCCACTGTCCGTTTTTCAAGTTCGAAGCCGACGGCGCAAAAATCGCTGACGATGCGATCGCGTGCGTGGTCAATGATTGCACTCATGTGGTCGAGTTTGACCACGGAGAGGTCCTGTTCATGCAGGGCCAGCCGAGCTCAAACCTCTTCGCTTTGAATGAGGGCATGGTGAAGATCTGCTCCAATACGGCAGACGGCCGGGAGCAGATCGTCGGCCTGAGCAGCCCGAGCAACCTGCTGGTCGGCCTGCAGTCGCTCAACGAGGATCGCTATGCCTACACGGCCGTTGCCGCGACCCCGGTCCGGGCGTGCCGTATCAACCACCACGCGATGCTGGCCAAAGTGCGCAATGACGGCGGTGTCGCCGTGCGCCTGATCGAGGCCATCAACGCCCAGCTCGCCCACAGCCGCGCGCTAATGGAGGTCATGGGTCATCGCTGCGCGGCGTCCAAAATCGCTGCGTTCATTCTCCTGATGACCCCGAAATCGACCAATGGCAACGGCACCTGCAACTGCCAGGTGGAAATGCCGTTCTCGCGCGTCGAGATGGCCGGGCTGCTGGGCCTCAGCGAGGAGACCGTGTGCCGCTCGATGGCCATGATGAAACGCATGGGAGCGGTCAATGCGCCGCGCGGCCGTATCGAGATTCGCGACTGGGATCGCCTGCACGCCATCGCCGACGAGTGCTGCGGCGGCCAGATCATCAACTAAGCGCCTGTGGCGTCTACTTATTGGCCTTGCAGGCCCCCTGTGGCACATAGGTGCGGGTAAAATCGATTCCGTTCATAATCCGTTAATGCATGGTCGTGTATACGGGACCATGGGACAGGGTGTATTTCAGCAGGAAGGGAATGTCATGAAGAACTTCTATCGTACGGCAATTTCACTGGCGCTCGGTCTGTTCGCCGCATCGGCGTTCGCGCAGGATTTTGACGCTATCGTTGCGGACTGCAACGGCTGCCACGGCGATGACGGCGTCAGCCAGTGGACCGACATGCCGACGATCGCCGGCATGCCGGAATTCGTCCACGCGGACGCATTGTTCATCTACCGCGATAACGCGCGCCCGTGCGCCGTCAGCGAGTATCGCCAGGGCGACACGAGCCGGCCCGCAAGGTCGATGTGCGACGTGGTGGCAGATCTCGATGACGCGACGCTGGAAGATCTCGCAGCCCATTACTTCGCGCTGCCGTTCGTGGCGGCCAAGCAGGACTTCGACCCGGCGCTGGCCGAAGCCGGCAGTGCCGTCCACGACCGGCTGTGCGAGCAGTGCCACTCGGAAGCCGGCACCAACCCGGATGACGAGGCGGGCATTCTCGGTGGTCAGTGGATGGGCTACATGGAGACGACCATGGCCCAGTACCTGGCCGGCGAACGTGAGCAGCCGAAACAGATGGAACGCAAGATGAACGAGCTCACGGACGACGACGTCAAGGCATTGCTGCACTTCTACGCCGCCCAGCAGTGAGCGCAGAAACAGCCGGAATTGACCTCGACAAGCTCTTCGCGTCCATCGATGGCATGGACGCGGAGGGCTTTGTCAGCTTTCTCACCGAGGACGGGACCTTCCGCTTTGGCTCCGCTCCGCCGGTTGCGGGCCGCGAGTCCGTAAAGGCCGCCGTTGAAGGCTTCTTCTCGTCCATCGCGGCGCTGCGCCACGAGCTGCAACGGGTCATCACCCAGGGCGACGTGATCGTGTGTGCAGGAGAAGTGACCTACACACGCATCGATGGCAGCGATATCACGCTGCCGTTCTGCGATGTCTTCGAGGTTTCGGGCGGCCTGATTTCCGCCTACCTGATCTACATGGACATCGGTCCGCTCTTCGCCCAGCCCTGATCTTCCCTGGCGCGCAACAAACCTGCGGGAAACCCCAATAGATATAAGGCGTGCCGCAGGTTACTAAGCACTTCTACCGCAGACTATCAAGGGACGGCGACATGCGTGCGGGCGTCAAACTAGCTTTTGTATCCGCGATTCTCATCGCGACGGTGGTATTACTGTTCATGGGCACGGCACATGCGCAGGACATCGACTGCCTCGAGTGCCACGAAGATGTCGTGTTCGACTCGCCGGCGCACCCGGACGTCGAATGCTACGAGTGCCATTCGAATGTCACTGCAGACCACGAGGGTGACGACCTCGAGCCGCTGACCGACGAGGACAGCTGCGTCAACTGCCACTCGCGCACCCTGCGGGAAATCGGCCGCAGCGCCCACAATGGCGAGGCGGGCTGTAACGACTGCCACGGCGATCCGCACCAGATTCACGAAGTCGCCCACCTGCACTCGGCCACCTCGGCGGCCAACCAGATCCGCACCTGCGGCGGCTGCCACGATACCGAAGAAATGCCGCTCGAACTCTACGTCACGAGCGAGCACGGTCGTGCCGTCCTGCTTTCCGGACTGGCGTCCGCCCCGGGCTGCAGCGATTGCCACGGCGCCCACCGCATCTATCCGGTCGAAAACGAACGGGCGCCGACAGCGCGCGCGAATTCGCCGGAAATGTGCGGCAATTGTCATGCGTTCCTGCTCGACGAGTGGCAGACGATGAGCGCGCACGGGATGGTCTGGACCGACGGCGAGGAAGGGCCAGTGTGCGTGGATTGCCACGCGACGCACGATATTGTCGACCCGACGACGGATCACAGCCGCCTGGCGTCGGCCGACAACTGCGGCGATTGCCATGAAGAGTACCTGACCACGTTCCGTGACAGTTTCCACGGCAAGGCGACCGGCCTCGGCATGTCGCAGGGCGCTGTCTGCGCGGACTGCCACACGCCGCACAAGAACCTGCCGGCATCGGATCCGCGTTCGAGCGTTCATCCGGACAACCTGATCGAGACGTGCGGCGCGTGTCACGAGAATGCGAACGAGAACTTCGTCGCGTTCCAGCCGCACAACGATCCGACCAATCCCGACGATCACTACGCGGTCTACATCATCTGGGTCTTCATGACCAGCCTGCTGATCGGAGTATTCGCCTTCTTCGGCATACACGACCTGCTGTGGCTGCAGCGTTCGTGGGTTGGCCTGAAGCGAGGCGAGTTCGACGCCGAGAAGGCAACCGACGGCCAGTGGGTCCGCCGCTTCAACATGACGAACGTGCGCACACACGCCGTGATCATCACGACGTTCCTCGTGCTGGCGCTGACCGGCCTGCCGCTCAAGTTCAGCGGGGCGCCCTGGGCGCAAACGCTGATGAACCTGCTCGGTGGCGTCGACATGGCGCGCGCGCTGCATCGCATCGCTGCAATAGGCACGTTCGGCTACATGCTGTTCCACGTGGGCAACGTCGCCTGGCGCTGGATCGTGAAGCGCGAAAAAGGCATGTTCTGGGGCCCGAACTCGATGATGCCGCAGCCCAAGGACGTCAAGGACTTCGTCGCCAACATCCGCTACTTCCTGTACCTGGGCGAGCGGCCGCAGGGCGATCGCTGGACCTACTTCGAGAAGTTCGACTACCTGGCGGTATTCTGGGGCGTCGCGATCATCGGTGTCTCCGGCCTTGCGCTGTGGCTGCCGGACGTGTTCACCACGTTCCTGCCGGGGTGGGTGCTGAACGCGGCGCACGTCATCCACAGCGACGAAGCCCTGCTGGCAACCGGGTTCATTTTCTTCTTCCACTTCTTCCACACGCACCTGCGTCCGGAGTCGTTCCCGATGGATACCGTGATCTTCACGGGCAAGATGCCGCTGGAACGCTTCAAGCACGAGCGGCCGCTCGAATACCAGCGGCTCGTGGATAATGGGGAGCTCGAGAACTACCTGGTACCGCCGCCGCGGCCGAGACAGCTGCGACGCGCGTATATCTGGGGCGCAATCGCGCTGTCCATCGGAATTGCGCTGGCGATTGGTATCATCTGGGCATTGCTGAGTCACTGATAACAAGAAGATAAACAGGAGAGCCATGCTCAAGAACTTCCTGGGGTCGATCACCCGCAACGCGACCAGCCTTGCGGGGACGGCCCTCGCGCTGGCGAGCATCATCCTTATCGTCTCGCTGTTCTTTATTCAGCAGATGGGGTTCGAGGGCGGCCCGTACCTCGGCATCCTGACATTCCTGATCCTGCCGATGCTGGCGATCGTGGGGCTGATCATGATCCCGATCGGCAACCTGATGTGGCGTCGCAAGGTCCGCAAGACACCCGAGGGCGAGAACGTGCCCGCTTTGCCGGTGTTCGATCTGAACAATGAGCACACGCGCAAGTGGACGCTGATCTTCGTCGCCATCACCGTGGTCAACGTCGTGATCCTGTCGGGCGCGACTTACACGGGCATCCACTACATGGAGTCGACCGAGTTCTGCGGACTTGCCTGTCACTCGGTGATGCACCCGGAGCACACCGCGCACGCGCTCGGGCCGCACTCGCGCGTGTCTTGCGCGGGCTGCCACATCGGTCCCGGCGCGGACTGGTTCGTCAAATCGAAACTTGACGGCGCCTGGCAGCTCGTATCGGTCAACCTGGGGCTCTATCCAAAACCGATCCCGACGCCGCTGCACGATCTGCGCCCGGCCCGCGATACCTGCGAGCAATGTCACTGGCCGACCAAGTTCGTGGGTGATCGACTCAAGGTTATCAAGCACTACCGGGACGACGAGGCCAATACCGAGCTCACGACGGCGCTGCTACTCAAGGTAGGCGGGGTCAACCTGACCGAGTCGCATGGCATCCACTGGCACGTCGACCCCGAGCACGAGATCCGCTATCGCTCGGACGAGACCCGCGAAGAAATATATGAGGTCGAGTTCACGGCGGCCGACGGCACGTTGAAGCATTACGCGGATCGCCGCGCACCCGAAGAAGGCGGCATGTGGCGAACGATGGACTGTGTCGATTGCCACAATCGGCCGGCTCACAATTATCAGTCGCCGGGCAATGAAGTGGATCGCGCGATCGCGCAGGGTCTCATCGACCGTTCGCTGCCGTTCGTCAAACGCGAGTCCATGCGGGTCATCCAGGAACAGTACCCGTCGCACGAGGACGCACGCGCGGTCATGAGCGCGGAGCTGACGTCTTTCTATGCCGAGAACTATCCGGATGTCGCCAGCTCCCAGGCGGATGCCATCGGTGCGGCGGCGACAGCGCTGGGTGACATCTACGCGGCCAACGTGTTCCCGGGAATGGAGATCTGGTGGGACACGTACCTGAACCACATCGGACATACCCAGTCCGCCGGTTGCGAACGCTGCCATACACGCCGCATGCGCACGGAGGATCGCGAACAGATCGACTCTGACTGCGAGACCTGCCACGTCGTGCTGGCGGAAGAGGAAGAGAACCCGCAGATCCTGTCGGTGCTGAGCGGCGAATGAACCTGTTGAAGCCTGCAAACACGGCAACAAGGCAGCTCGTCTACGAACTGCTCAGCGGTGGCACGGGTCTCGTCCTGGCGCTGTTCATGTGGGGCCACATGGTGTTCGTCGGTTCGATACTGACCGGCAGCCGGGGCTTCGACTGGCTCGCGGAGATGCTCGAGGTCTATTTCATCGCGCAGCCGACCGTCATCGTAATCTTCGTGCTGTTCCTCGTGCACGCGGCGCTGGCCGCGCGCAAGATCCCGGCGCAACTTGTCGAGCGGCGCAAGATGATCGAGCTGGGCAAGGGGCTCAAGGGCGCTCACGAGGAGTCGATCCTGTGGATCTGGCAGGTGCGCACCGGCATGATCGTGCTCGTGCTCGGCAGCTTCCACCTGGTCCTGATGGCCATCGACGTGTTGACGCCGCTCTGGGGCGAGCGCATCGGCATTGAAGCGGTCACGAGCCTCGAGCGCGTCCAGGCGGGCCTGTGGTTGCCGTACGCCATCCTGCTGATTTGCGTCGAGTTTCACGCCAGCATCGGCCTGTATCGGCTGGCCGTGAAATGGGGCGCGTTCGCGAAGCTCGGGCGCAGCACATTGCACACGATCGAACGCGTCATCCTGTGGCTGTTCCTCGGCCTCGGTTTCGTCATCCTGCTGGTGCTGGCTGGCGTGATTCCGCCGCCGCTCGCTTTCCTGCTGGGAGGTAACGCATGACGCCACGGATCTCGAGCACGGACGTCCTGGTCATCGGCGGCGGCCTCGCCGGCGAGCGCTGCGCGATTGAAGCGGCGGCCGCCGGCCACGACGTATTGATCCTGTCGCTGGTGCCCCCGCGCCGCAGCCACAGCTGCGCCGCCCAGGGCGGCATGCAGGCCGCGCTCGGCAACTGCGTGAAAGCCGAAGGCGACAACCCGGATGTGCACTACCTGGACACGGTGCGCGGCTCCGACTGGGGCGCCGACCAGAAGGTTGCGCGCGTGTTCGCCGACAATGCGCCGATTGCCGTGCGCGAACTGGCGCACTTCGGCGTGCCGTGGACGCGGGTCAAGGGCGGCAAGAACAGCTACTTCATCAAGGGCGAGCGCGTCGAGATCGAAGAGGCGCTCGAGAACGACGGCCTGATCATGCACCGCGACTTCGGCGGCACGGCGAAGTGGCGCGCGTGCTACGCCGGGGCCGGGACGGGCCATTCGGCACTGTTTGCGGTGGACGCCGAGGTCGTGCGGCTGGGCGTCACGGTGCGCGACCGCGCCGAGGCCGTCGAGCTGATTCATGACGGCAGCCGCTGCTACGGTGCGGTATCGCGTTGCCTGCGTACCGGCGAGCACTCGGCGATCCTGGCCAAGGCTACGGTCATTGCGACGGGCGGGCACGGCCGCATCTACGGGCAATACACGACCAACGCGACCATCAACGAAGGCATGGGCGCGGCCATCGCACTCAACACGGGCATCGTGCCGCTGGGCAACATGGAGGCCGTGCAGTTCCATCCGACGGCGCTATCCCCGAGCGGCATCCTCGTTACCGAGGGCTGCCGCGGCGACGGCGGTTTCCTGCTCGACAAGGACGGACACCGTTTCATGGTCGATGCCGAGCCCGAGAAACAGGAGCTGGCGTCGCGCGACGTCGTGTCACGCCACATGGCGCAGCGTATGCGCGACGGCTTCGGCGTGGAAACGAAACACGGGCCGCACCTGTGGCTCGACGTGCGCCAGCTCGGCGACGAGCACCTGCGCACCAAGCTGCGCGAGGTCTGGGAAATCTGCCGCGACTTCGTCGGTCTCGATCCGGCGCAGGAACTCATCCCCGTGCGTCCCACCCAGCATTACTCGATGGGTGGCGTGCGCGTGAATGCCGAGGGCGAGGCCTACAACATGGCCGGCCTGTTCGCGGTCGGCGAGGCGTCGTGCTGGGATATGCACGGCTTCAACCGTCTCGGCGGCAACAGCCTGGCCGAGACGATCGTATCCGGCAGGCTGGTCGGGCAGCGCATTGCACAGACGATAGGCAAGGGTGGTGTCGACGCCGAGACGCGCTACGCGAACGAGGCGCTGCAGAGGGCCGAAGAGCGGGCCGCCGGCCTGCTGGCGCGCCAGGGCGATGGCCCGGGCGTTTATGCGGTTCGCGACGCCATGGCCGAGGTCATGATCGGCAAGGTCGGCATCTTCCGCACGGGCGACGAGCTGGAGCAGGCCGTTGCCGAGCTCGGGCAGCTGCTCGACGACTGCGACCGTATCGTGCTGCGCTCGAAGGCTCCCGGCATGAACCCCGAGCTGTCGTTTGCGCTGCGCATCAAGAGCATGGTGCGGCTGGCTTACATCACGGCGAAAGGTGCGCTGGCGCGCACTGAGAGCCGTGGAGCGCATTTCCGGAGCGACTTCCCGCTGCGCGACGACGCCAGCTGGCTCAATCGCACGCTGGCGCGCTGGCCCGAGGCGGCCGCGGAGCCGGACATCAGCTATGAACCCGTCGGCGAGCTCGACGTCCCGCCCGGCCACCGCGGCTACGGCGCCGATGAGCGCATCGAGATGGAGATGACCGTCGAGGACTACAACCGGCAGGTCGAGGATGCGCAGCGCGCCGCCGGCAAGCTGCCCGTGGAGGGAATGCTGTGAGTGAGACAGGCCGGCGGCTGACGTTCGAAGTCTTCCGCTATAACCCCCAGGATCCCGACTCGAAGCCGCACATGCAGACCTTCGAGATCGAGGAAGTGCCGTACATGTCCCTGTTCATGGCGCTCAACGAGATTCGCGAGACGCTCGATCCCAGCCTGCAGTTCGATTTCGCCTGCCGCTCCGCGATCTGCGGGTCGTGCGGCATGATGGTGAACGGTCAACCGGCGCTCGGCTGCCGCACGCAGACCTCGGACCTGCCGGACGTAGTCCGGCTGCATCCGTTACCGGTCTTCAAGCTTGTCGGCGACCTGTCCGTCGACACCGGGATCTGGTTCCGCGAAATGGCCGAAAAGAGCGAAGCCTGGATCCATGCCGAGAAGGCGTTTGATCCCCAGGCCCAGGAAGACCGCATGGACGACGACCTGGCGCAGAAGATCTACGACAGCGACCGCTGCATCGAATGCGGCTGCTGCGTCGCTTCCTGCGGCGTCGCAAACGTCAATGCGGAATTTGCCGGGCCGGCCGGGCTCAATCGCATTGCCCGGTTCGCGATGGACCCGCGCGACACGCGCGATGACGATGAGTGGTTCGAGGTGATCTCCAACGAGAACGGCGTGTTCGGCTGCATCGGCATGATGGCCTGCCACGATGTCTGCCCGAAAGAGCTGCCGCTGCTGGAGGTGTACGCCTACCTGCGACGCAAGGCGCTGTCTACCGCTTTATAACCCGTGTTCGCTGCAGGTGATCGTCGCGTATTCCGTGATCAGCCATTTGCCGTCGATTACGTCGGCCAGGTACCAGCCGCACTCGTAGCCGATGTTCCCACCGGTGTAATAGTCTCGCCACTTGGCTTTGAAGCTGGCGGTGGTCGGGTTGAGAAGATCGACGTCCAGAACGTCGAGGTCGCTGCGAATCCAGCCGTCGATCTTCCATTCCTCGATTCCGCCAGTTAGCCATTCACGGGCGTTGTAGTGCTGCCCGTCATCGTGGTCGTGAATCGATTCCGCGAAGTGGCTGACGAGTTCATCCACCTTGTCCCAGGGCTTGTCGTTATAGAGCGCCGCGTATTCTGTCTTGTACCAGTGGTCAGCCGACGGCACTGCCGGCTCCTCCTGGGTCATTGCGGCGGCCGGGATCAGCAAGGCCGCTACGAGCAGGGGTCTCATTCATCCGGCTCCGCCGGGGACTCAGCCTTTTTCTCGGCGAGCCGGCGCTCGATCTGTTCGAGCTGCTGCTTGCGCCTGCGGACCTGCATCCCGTGTTCCGACAGGATGTAGACCAGCGCAAGGGCGAGGACAATGATCAGGAACCAGAGCATGGCGCAGAGATTACCATGCAGCGGCGCCGTGTCACATCGCAGCTGGTTCTATGCGAGCAGCTTCAGCGTCAGCCACGGCGCAAAGCAAAACACGGTGATCAGCAGCTTGAAAGCACCGATGTACCTGAAGGTCGTTCTCGCGACCTCTTCCTCGCTGATGCCGAAAATCCGCGCGTTCATGCGGTAGGCAAAGTCACGCATCAACCAGAGCGCCGTTACCGAGATGATGTAGATGCCCATGTTGACGATAGTCAGCCAGCCGAAGAATGCCGTCCACGCCTGCGGGTCGGTCATGACTCCGGGTCCCAGCTCGCGTAGTAGTGCACGAGCGCCTCGATCTTGTCCTGGTCGAGCAGCCGCAGCTTGTCCGACATGATCGGCACGAGCGTCTCCCGGTCGCCGGTCAGGTACGCGCCAAGCGCCAGCCTGAGGTAGGCCCCTTTTTGACCGTTGAGTGGAATGCCGAGCGCGTCCTCGACATTCTCGTCGGTCGGCAGGACATGACACTGCGCGCAGAGATCGTCATGGATGATCTTGCCGACAGCTGCCAACTGCCGGTCGAACTCTTCGTCCGTCGACAGTCGCGGCATGGCGGCATAGTAATCGGCCATCTCGACGATATCGTCGTCCGACAACGGCGCAATCGCATCGCACATGACCGGCACGCCGATGCATTTGCGGGCGCCGTCCTTGTAGGCGTACAGGGCTTCCTCGAGATGCGCCGCCGGGGTGCCCGCGATGATCGGCACATAGTCATGGCCAACGCCGGCGCCGTCTTCCCCGTGGCAGGCGGCGCAAACCTGGATGTTTGCGGGTTCGGCGTTTGCAAACGCTGCGGCAAGAACCAGCAACAGCAGCTTGCCTCGCTGCGCTCGAAATGACCCGCTGCGATTCACTACTGCCATTGTTCTCTCCCCCTACGAAACGGCGAGCTCGCTCAGTGCTCGCAGTGCATCACGCCGGCTGATCTGGCCGACGAGACGGTTGTTTCTCAGCACCGGGAAGCGCCGGTAGCCGGAATCCAGGAACTTCTGCGCGAGATCGACGATGTTCATCTCCGCGTCGACCGACTCGACGGCCGCGGTCATGTAATCAGACACGGGGCCGCCCCAGTCGCCGTAGTAGCCGGCGTTCAGTGCGACCTTCATGCAGTCGAGCTCCGACAACATGCCGACGAGATCCCCTTTGTCGTCGACGACCGGCGCGCCGGCGACCCGGCGATGCACCAGCTCATGAACGGCGTCCATGATCTCGGTGTCGGGCTTGAACGTTATGAGTTGGCCCGCCATGTAATCGCGAACCAGGCATGACTTGAGATTCATTTGTCCCCCTCCTTCTGGCACTTGCCGCTGCCGCTGCAAAGCTCGCAGCCGCCGCCGTTGAGGCCGCCGCAGCTGCCGCTGATCGGCTTGCGGCCGTTCATCACGCCGACGGCCATTGCCGCAATGACGCCAAGCATCACCGCAAATGTAATAAAGACTGTTCCAATGATCGTCATGTGATGTCTCTCAGTTCTGCAAACGCGGCAGTCTGCCGCTCTTCAATACCGCCATCCGTGCGAATCAGCATCAGCACGGCCAGCTGTTCGCGCTCGGCGAACGCCATGCCCTCTTCGGGACCCATGACCAGCAGCGCGGTCGCCAGCGCGTCGGCGCGCGATGCGAGCTTGTCGACGACCGTCACCGATGCCAGCGTGTGGGTAACCGGCCGGCCCGTGCGCGTGTCGATCGTGTGTGAGTAGATCTTGCCATCCGCCTCGAAGAAGTTGCGGTAGTCGCCCGAGGTCGCCATGCCCACGTTCGTAAGCTTAACGACCGTGTGCGGCCGGCGCTGGTTCGGCAGCGGCGCCTCGATGCCGATGGCCCAGGGCTCGCCCTTCGCATTTTGCCCGCGGACGCTGAGTTCGCCGCCCACCTCGACCAGGAAATCCTCGTAACCGATCGAGGTCAGCAGCAGACCGACCTGGTCCGCTGCGAAGCCTTTGCCGACAGCCGAAAGGTCCAGCATCAGTCCCGGCAGGTCTTTCCTGACGAGATAGCGGTAACAGTCCGTGTGCAGGTTCTCGTAGCCCGTGACCTCGAGCAAAGCCGCGATCGCATCCTCGCCAGGAGGTTCGTCGATCATTTCCCCGGGACCGAATCCCCACAGGTTGACCAGCGGACCTACCGTGATGTCGAAGGCGCCGTCGGTGAGCCGACTGAGCGCTTGCGACGCTTCGATCTTCTTGCACAGATCCGCCGAAACCTGCTGCCACTCGACCGATTCGCTGGCGTTGAACAGCGACAACTCCGAGTCGTCCAGGTACGTCGACATCTGCGCGTTGGCGACGTCCAGCACCGTGTCGATGGATTTCTCGAGGTTTGCCACATCGTGATCGGCCTGCAGCCGCGGCAGCTTGACGCTGTACTGCGTGCCCATCGTGTTGCCGACGATCTCGACCTGGCGGGCATCCCCGCCGCAGGCCGCGAGCGCGAGCGCAAGAATGAGTAACGTGAGGCGCACCTAGCCTCCGAAATCGTCGAGCATGATGTGTTCCTGGTCGACGCCGAGGTCCTCGAGCATCTTGATCACGGCCGAGTTCATCATCGGTGGCCCGCAAAGGTAGTACTCGCAGTCCTCCGGCGCCGGGTGATCCTTGAGGTAGTTCTCGTAGATGACGTTGTGGATGAAGCCCGTGTAGCCGGTCCAGTTGTCTTCGGGCAGCGGTTCGGAAAGACCGATATGCCACTCGAAGTTGTCGTTCTCCTCGGCCAGCTTGTTGAACTCGCCGACGTAGAACATCTCGCGCAGGCTGCGGGCGCCATACCAGAAGGTCATCTTGCGCGTCGAGTTCAGCCGGATCAGCTGGTCGAAGATGTGCGAGCGCATGGGCGCCATGCCGGCACCGCCACCGATGAAGACCATCTCGTTGTCCGTGTCCTTGGCAAAAAACTCGCCGTAAGGGCCCGAAATCACGGCCTTGTCGCCCGGTTTCAGGTTGAAAATGTACGACGACATGATGCCAGGGGGGATCGACGCGTCGGCGCCGGGCGGCGGCGTCGCGATACGCACGTTGAGTTTCACCAGGGTCTTCTCGAGCGGGAAGCTCGCCATCGAATAGGCGCGCGACTCTTCCCTGGTGACGTGCGACTCGAAGTCCCACAGGTGATAGCGGTCCCACTCGTCGCGGAATTCCTCGTCGATGTCGAACTCGGTGTACTTGAGGTCGTGCGGGGGGCATTCGATCTGTATGTAGCCGCCCGCGCGGAAGTCGAGTTCCTCACCTTCGGGCAACTCGAGCACGAGTTCCTTGATGAAGCTCGCGACGTTGCGGTTCGAGACCACCGTGCACTCGATCTTGCGAATGCCGAAGATCTCGTCGGGCATCGCGATCTTCATGTCCTGCTTGACGGCCACCTGGCAACCCAGGCGGTAGTGCTCTTTTGCCTCACGCTTGCTGATCAGCGACGTCTCGGTCGGCAGGATCGCGCCGCCGCCCTCGAGCACGCGCAGCGTGCACTGGCCGCAGGTGCCGCCGCCGCCGCAGGCCGAGGGCACGAAGATGCCGAGATCGGCCAGCGCGCCCATGAGCTTGCCGCCCGTCGGGACGTCGAACTCCTTGTCCTCGTTGATGACCAGGTGTACCGAGCCACCGGCGACCAGCTTCGAGCGCGCCGCGAGAATCACGAAAACCAGGATGAGAATGATGACGGTGAACAGGCCGACGCTGAGCCCGACCTGCAGCATTGTGGTGGCGTCGAGGGTCATAGCTGGATTCCCGAAAAGCCCATGAAACTGAGCGACATGAGCCCTGTGATGATGAACGTGATGCCGAGACCCTGCAGGCCCTCGGGCACGTCACTGTATTTGAGTTTTTCCCGGATGCCGGCGAGGCCGATGACGGCCAGCGCCCAGCCGAAGCCGCTGCCGAGACTGAAGACCACCGACTCCGGCAGGTCGTAGGCGCGCTCCACCATGAACAGGGTGCCGCCGAGGATGGCGCAGTTGACCGTGATCAGGGGCAGGAAAATGCCGAGCGCGTTGTAGAGTTTCGGGAAGTGCTTGTCGAGCGTCATCTCGAGGATCTGCACCAGCGCCGCGATGACGCCGATGTAGGACACCAGGCCCAGGAAGCTGAGGTCGACTTCCGGCAGGCCGGCCCACGACAGCGCCCCGGGAGCGAGCAGGTAGGTGTAGATCAGGTGATTGACCGGCACCGTGATCGTCTGGATCACGATGACGGCGGCGCCCAGTCCTATTGCCGTCTCGACTTTCTTCGATACGGCCAGGAACGTGCACATGCCGAGGAAGAAGGCCAGTGCGAGGTTTTCGACGAAGGCGGCCTGGATGAAGAGGCTGATGTATTCCATCACAGTACCTCCGTCCGGTGGACTTCATGGATCTGGTAGTCGGGATTCTCCACCTGCGCTTTCTTCCAGGCACGGATTCCCCAGATCATCAGACCAATGATGAAAAACGCGCTTGGCGGCAGCAGCATCAGGCCGTTGGTCTCGTACCAGCCGCCGTTCGCAACGGTATGCAGAATTTCGTAACCGAGCAGGGAGCCAGCGCCGAACAGTTCGCGGACTGTTGCCACGAAGATCAGGATAACGCTGTACCCGAGGCCGTTGCCGAGACCGTCGAGGAAGCTCATGCCGACGCCGTTCTTCATCGCGAAGGCCTCGGCGCGCCCGAGCACGATGCAGTTGGTAATGATGAGGCCCACGAATACCGACAGCTGCTTGCTGGTCTCGAACGCGTAGGCCTTGAGCATCTGGTCGACGACGATGACGAACGAAGCAATGATCGTCATGTGCACGATGATGCGAATGTTGTTGGGAATCCGGTTGCGGATGCTGCTGATTGCCGCCGTCGACAATGCGCAGACGCTCGTCAGCGCCAGGCACATCAGCAGTGCCGGCAGGAGCGATGTGGTAACGGCAAGCGCCGAGCAGATGCCGAGCACCTGCAGCGTAACCGGGTTGTTGTCGACCAACGGGTCGATCAGTACTTTGCGTGCTTCACCCATGTCTACTACGACTCCTTGCCAGAGAGCGATTTAAGGAAGGGCCCGTAGCCCTCGTCACCAATCCAGTGCCGAACGAATATGCTGACACCCCGGCCCGTTAGTGTGGCGCCGGCCAGCCCGTCGATCTGGTAGTCGCTGCCCGCCGGCGCGGGGCCCTTGACGACTTCGATGAGCGGGTCGCCGTCGTCATCGAACAGCCGCTTGCCGCTCCATTGCGCCTGCCAGGCCGGCTTGTCCACGCCGTCTCCAAGGCCCGGCGTTTCGATATGCTGGTAAAACTGCAGGCCGCGCGCGGTCTGGCCATCCGATTCGACGGCCAGGTAGCCGTACATCGTGCCCCACAGGCCGGCGCCCTGGACCGGCAGGATGACCTGCTCGATCTCGCCGTTGCTCCTGACGAGAAAGACCGGGGCCTGCTCACCCGATGCGAGTTCAATCGAAATTTCCTCGATCGACGAGTACAGCGCGCCGACGTCTGCCCCGGGTTCATAGAGCCCCGCGACCTCTAGGACGATTCGCTGCTGGAACTCGAGTTCGTTTGCCAGCTGTTGCGGTTTCAGAATGATGGCCGCGCTTGCGACAAGCACAGAACACACCAGGCTGACACCAATGGCGACGAACAGGACGTTGCCAATGCTCTCTTTGTTAGCCACTGCGGCGCACCCTCCGTTTGATGTTGGCGTTGACGACGAAGTAGTCGATCATCGGGGCGAACACGTTGGCGAACAGGATCGCCAGCATGATGCCCTCGGGAAACGCCGGGTTGATGACGCGAATGATGTAGGTCAGCAGACCAATGAGCAGGCCGTAGATCAGCCGGCCGGTCTCGGTCTGCGTCGCCGATACCGGGTCGGTCGCCATGAAGACGGCGCCGAATGCAAAGCCGCCGAGGACGATATGCCAGTGCCACGGCATGCTGACCATCGGATTGCTGGTTTCGATGCCGCTGAACAGCAACGCGGGAATGATCAGGCCGGCGAAACATCCCAGGATGATGCGCCACGATGCGATCCGCGTGTAAATGAGGAAGATGCCGCCGATCAGGCAGGCCAGCGCCGAGGTTTCACCAACGGAACCCTGCATCTGGCCGACGAATGCCTGCGTCCAGGTCAGGCCGCTGGCGATGATGCCCGACATGCCTTCGATGGCGCTGAGGCCGAGCGCGGTCGCGCCGCTGAAGCCGTCAACGGCCGTCCATACGGCGTCGCCCGAAATCTGCGCCGGGTAGGCGAAGTACAGGAATGCGCGGCCGACCAGGGCCGGGTTGAGCACGTTCTTGCCCGTGCCGCCGAAGACCTCTTTGCCAATCACGACGCCGAAGCTGATGCCGAGGGCGACCTGCCACAGCGGAATCGTCGCCGGCAGAATCAGCGCATAGAGGAACGACGTGACGAAAAAGCCTTCATTGACTTCGTGATTGCGCACACCGGCAAACAGGACTTCCCAGAAGCCGCCGGCCGCCATCGTGACGATGTAAATCGGTATGAAGTACACCGCGCCGAGCATGAAGTTGTCGTAAACGCTGCCGGGATCGTGGCCGGCGCCGAGCAACAGCAGGACGGTTTCGCGCCAACCGGGCAGCATTTCCACGCCCACTGCCGCCATGGCCGTATTCGCCTGAAAGCCCGTGTTCCACATGCCGACCAGTGCTGCCGGTGTCGCCGCGAACACGACGATGATCATGACGCGTTTCAGGTCGATGGCGTCACGGATGTGCGGCGAGCCGCGCGTCACGTCCGGCGGAGAGTAGAACAGCGTGTCGATCATCTCGTACACGGCATGGAAGTTCTCGAGCCGTCCGCCTTTGACGAACAGCGGCTCTGCCTTGTCGAGGAGTCTGCGTAGAGGTTTCATCAGCCGTATGCCTCGATTTCATCGAGGGCCTTGCGAAGGTGCGGCCCGTAGTTGTATTTGCCGTTGCACACGAATGAACACAGCGCGAGGTCTTCTTCGTCGAGCTCCAGCGCGCCGAGTTGCTGTGCCGCGTCCGTGTCGTGCACGAGCAGCGCTTTGAGCAGCGGGGTGGGCAGGATGTCGAGCGGCATGATGCGTTCGAAGGCGCCGATCGACACCATGGCCCGCGGACTGCCGTTTTGCGTGGTCGTCAGCGGGTAGTCGCCGCTGTGCATGAGAGTCGAGGCAAATGCCCGCGACGCCGAGTACTTGTTGCGGCCCAGGCGCATCCAGTGCATGAATTCGCGGCTGCGGTCCTCGGTGAGCACGCTGATCTGGTTATGGTAGGCGCCCAGCCAGCCCAGCATGCCCGATGCGCGGTGGCCCGACAGCACCGAGCCGGAGATGACTCGCGCATTGCCCGGCTTCAGTTCGCCCTCGAGAAGATCGGCAGTACTCGCGCCACGGCGCGTCCGGACCAGCCGCGGGTTCTCGACCATCGGTCCGCCCAGCGCAATCACCCGCTCCGTAGACAGTCTCCCCTCACGGAACAGGCGGCCAATTGCCATCGTGTTCTGGTAGCCGATGTGCCACACGGTCTTGTGCAGGCTAACCGGGTCGAGGAAGTGAATGTGTGTGCCGACCAGGCCTGCCGGGTGCGGCCCGGCAAACTCGGCTTGCTCGAACTGTTCGCCGTCCGGCACCGGGACACCGGAGTCCGGCCGCGTGCAGACGAACACCTTGCCGTCGGTAAGCTTTGCCAGGATGCGAACACCGTCGAGAAACGCCTCCGGGTCTTCGCCGATAACCAGTGCCGGGTTGCCGGCCAGCGGATTGGTATTGATGGCCGTGACAAAAATCGAGTTGGGACTGGCGTCCGGCTGTGGGATGCGGCTGAATGGCCGGGTCCGCAGCATCCGCCAAAGGCCGGACTTGCAGAGTGTGCGACGGATCTGCTGCTCGTCACTCTGGTCCGTGGAGAAACTCTCGGCATCGTCACCGTCGAGCTCGATCACCACCGAGTTCAGGACGCGTCGCTCGCCGCGATTCACGAGGGAGACAGTACCAGCGCCCGGAGAGGTGTAACACACCTCCGGATTGCGCTTGTCCGTAAACAGAACCTGGCCGAGCTTGACCCGGTCGCCCACGGCAACCGCCATTTTCGGTTTCAGGCCGGGTGTGTCGAAACCGACCAGCCCGACGGATGAGACTTCATTGCCAGGCGAAATCGCTAATTCCGGCCTGCCGCCCATGGGCACATCAAGGCCCTTCTTTATTCGTAATTGCATATCAGTCGTTCAGCCCCACCAGTGCAGGTACAGCATGCAGCCCGCCAGCCAGATCGATCCGATCGTGTGGATGGCGAGCGTTCCTTCGATGGCCTTGGTCATGCCATCACGGTCTTCGATCCCCTTGCGAATGGCCAGCGCCGATTTGAGCGCGATTGCCAGCAGCAGTAGCGGTACGGCGGGCGCGAAAGGGGGCATCGCGCCGGTCATCGCGAGCCACACCGTGGCCGCGGCGGCACCGAGGTGCAGCAAAAGGTACACGATGCTGGTACCGCCGAGACCCAGGCGCACGGGTAACGTGCGCTTGCCCGTGGCGCCGTCGGCGGCGATGTCGGGTACCTCGTTGATGAGGAGAATGGCCGCCACCCAGAAACTCACCGGGAGCGAGAAGATCAGCAGGCTCGAATCGAGGGACGCACCCTGCAGCCAGGCGGCGCCCATGACCGGGATGACGCCGAAGCCGATGGCGACCGCGGTTTCGCCAATGCCGATCGACGCCAGGCGCACCGGGCCGAGGGAATACAGCACGGCCAGCAGTACCCCGGCCAGGCCGAAGTACAACACCATGGGGCCCCTGAGATAGATCAGCACGATGCCCGCGATGGCCGCCATTGCGAGCAGGCTGGTGCCCCAGCGCGCCATTTCCGAGGCCGACATGATGCCCTGCTGGATGAAGCGCGAACCGCCCGTGTAAGGGTAGATACGGTCCTCGTTCTGCCCATCGGTACCGCTCGAGTCGTCGCCGACGTCGTTGAGTACGTTGCTGGCGCCATGGACGCAAACCGTCGCGAACAGGGCGAGCGCAAACACCAGCCAGTCGAAACTGCCGGAGCTGGCGAAACCCCATGCCGTGCCTGCGAGAACGGGCAAGACCGAAGCCGGGAAGAACTTCGGGCGCATTGCGGCGAACAGGCGCCTGGCGGTCTGGCCCGGGGAGGACCCGGCGAAGGCTTGTGGGCTGGGATCGGCGATTCTTGTGTTATCGGACCTCATTGCTGGCCCCCTTATACCAATGTCGCGGAACATTGTAATACGTGGAAACTACGGACTGCATGACGGTGTGTCCCGGGCGGCGGCGCGGGCCGCAACGTGCTACGGCTGCGGCTCGAGGCGCAGCGCGGCGCCGCCGCCGGCGGCGAGCGGCAGGGTCAGCGAATCGGCAGCGGTCACGATTCGCTGCTCGATCTCGACGGCCAGCGGGTTCGACTCCCAGTGGGCGTCGTCGCCGTCGCGGTAAATGGTGGCCGTGTACCTTTGGCCGGCTTCCAGGAAGTCCAGCGGCACGTCGACCTGCCGGGCGCTCTCGTCGGTAATTGCCCCGATGTACCAGTCGTCGCTGTTGCGGTCCCTGCGGGCGAAGACGACGAAGTCGCCGGCCTTGCCGGCCAGCGCGACGCTGTCTTCCCAGTCTGTCGGGACATCCTTGATGAACTGGAATGCGTCCGGCCGCGCCAGGTAGTTCCGGGGCAGGTCCGCCGCCATCTGCACCGGGCTGTAGAGCACGATGTACAGCGCCAGCTGGTGCGCCAGCGTCGAGTTGACGCGCCGATTCGAGTCGGCGCCCTGGTGCTGCAGGTTGAAGATGCCGGGCGTGAAGTCGAGGGGTCCGGCCAGCATGCGCGTATAGACGAGATTGACGGTGTGGTCGACGCGGTTGGGCAGCGGCCAGGCCGAGTTGTACTCCTGGCCGCGCGCGCCCTCGCGGGTGAGCCAGTTCGGATAGGTGCGCCGCAGCCCGGTGTCCTTGACGGGCTCGTGCGTATTGATGCTGATCTGGTGCTGCGCGGCCGCCTCGAGTGCGCGCGTGAAGTGGTCGACCGCAAACTGGCCGTCGTGCCATTCGTTGATCAGCTTGCCGTCTTCGTCAATGCGTTGCAGGGTGCCGCCGTGGGCGACATAGCCCGTCTTGACCTGGCGCACGCCGACCGCGCCGTACAACTCGAAGGCATCGTTCATCTGCGACTCGTAGTTGCTGATGTGCCCCGAGGTCTCGTGATGGCCGACGAGCCGTGTACCTTTGGCGAGGGCATAAGCGGCAACTTCCTGAAGGTCGAAGTCGGGGTAGGACTCGGTGAAGCTGAAGACCGCGCCGTTTTCCATCCAGTTGCCGTCCCAGCCCGTATTCCAGCCCTCGACGAGAACGCCCGAGAAACCGTGCTCGGCCGCGAAGTCGATATAGCGCTTTGCCTCATCCGTCGTGGCGCCATGCGCCGGACCGGAGCCCCAGGTCTTTTCGCCCAGGTGCAATGCCCACCAGATGCCGATGTACTTGCCGGGTTCGACCCAGCTGACGTCGCCGAGCTTGTTCGGTTCATTAAGGTTCAGTATGAGGCTGGAATTGAGCAGGCCGGTGGCGTTATCGGCGACCTGGATCGTGCGCCAGGGTGTGACGAAGGGCGTCGCCGTTTTCACGCCCGCGCCGTCCGGCCACGGGGTGAGATTGGTCTTGAGTACGCCATGATCGCGTTGCTCCAGCACGTAGCCCGCGTAATTGACGAGCGCCGCCTCGTGCAGGCTCACGTGCGTACCGTTGGCGAGCCGGAATGTCGCCGGCGTGTTCGCGAGCGTCAGGTCGACGACCGACAGTCTGCGGGTGTGGTACTCGTAGCGATTGAAGCCGCGCGCCGGCGTCCACCAGCCCATCGCATCGACCGGCAGCCGGAACTCGGTCAGTTCGTCATCGATGACGACCGCGCCAAATGCATCCTGCGCGGGCACCTCGTAGCGAAAGCCCAGACCGTCGTCGTGAACGCGAAACCGTACCGAGAAACGCCGCTTCGGATCGTCGGCCTCGAACGTAACCAGCAGCTCGTTGTATTGGTCTCGGACCACGCGCCGCTCGCCCCAGGGCTGCTCCCAGGTAGAGTCTGACGTCGCAGTGGTCTCCGCCGCTATGGACAGGCCGGTATCGAGGTTCGGGCCACCGCGAAAGATCAGCCCGAGCGCTGAGGGGCGGATGATCTCCGTTGTATCGAAGCTGACCGAGTAACTCGGCTTACCGTCGCCGTTCACGCCAATGTTCACGACGGTGCGGCCATCGGGTGAAGTGACGGTCGCAGCCATCGCATGGGTGGCGGCCAAAACGCAAAGGGCGGCTATACTCAGGGTTCGACAAACGGGGGAAGTCTTATGCATCGTGTTCGGTTCAGCGTTGCGGCTTTAGGAGTCGTTATTCTGGGGTTTCTTGCCGCAGGCTGCCAGCAGCAGGGCGAAACCATGAACGAATCAGAACTGAGAGTATTCGCGGAAGAGTACGCAGCGGCCTGGAGTGGCCAGGATCCGGTCGCTTATTCGATGTTCTACGCTGACGAAGGGACCCTGCGTATCAACGACGGCGAGCCATCGGTCGGACGCGCCGCGGTCGAGGCAACGGCCCGCAGCTTCATGACCGACTTTCCCGACATGCTCGTCGAGCTGGTCGACCTTCGTCTCGATGGCGACAAGGTGCAATTCCACTGGCACTGGACCGGCACCAATACGGGCCCTGGAGGAACCGGCGCCGCCGTGGACCTGACAGGCTACGAGGAGTGGACTCTGAACGAGGACGGCCTGATCCTCTTTTCGCAAGGCCACATGGACGACGAGGAATACCAGCGGCAGTTGAGCGCCGGCCCCAACCAACCCGAAGATGCGACGGAAGTCCCGTAACGCTGGTCTTGTGATGCACACTCGTGTCCTCTTGTTCCCGGTCCTGGCAACTGCGGTGTTGTCAGGCGCCGCATGGGCCTGCAGCAATTGCATCAAGGACATTGTGCCGCGCGAGGAGTTCGACACGACGGCCTGGGAGCAGGCCGACACGGTCTTCATTGCGACGATCGTCGCGGCGCATCTCGGAGCCGAGAGCGAAGGCTCGTACATGCGTGACGTTGAGTACGACCTGGAGCTGGTCGAGGTGCTCAAAGGCGAGTTCGTCGACGACCTTCGTGTCTGGTCGTCGAAAACCTACTACGACTGGTCGGACGACGAGACCATCTTCAGCTGCGGCGATATCGTCGTCGGGCCAGGTGACAGACTGCTGGTTTTCCTGGCCGGCGAGCCTGATATCTACATCGGCCGATGCAGCGCCACCCGAACCGTTGACTTTTCGGATGCCGAAGACAGGGAAACCATCCTGCGGCTTCGTGACTGGAGCACGCAATAATTGGGTAAGAAGGTGCCGATCAATTTCGCAGTCAGGATGAAGGCAGTATGAAGTTGAAACTCAAGCAGTGGGCCAGCGTCGCCGAAATCATCGGCGCGGTGGCCGTGGTCATTTCGCTCATTTACGTGGGCATCCAGGTGCACGACAGTGCGGGCGCCGTGCGTTCCGCGGCCGCGAATGACACCAACGCGGCGCTGCAAGCCTGGTACATGGAGGTGGGGTCTGACCGCGAAACGAGCTCGTTGATCTGGCGTGGGCTAATGAGTGAGGAGGCGCTTCCGGACGAAGAGGAATTCCAGTACCTGATGATGACTCACGCTGTATTCCTCAGCTTCCAGAACAGCTACCTGTTGGCGCAGGAAGGGACCATCGACCAGGAACTGCTGAGTTCGCTGCACACGACGATTGGCAACATCAACCAGCTGCCCGGCATGAAGCGGTACTGGCGGCAGAGACGCACCTATCTGCACGCAGGATTTGCGGAATGGGTCGACCGCCAGTCGGCCGAGGGCTCCGACATCACGATGGACCTATACAGGTTAGATGCCGACGCGGCGACCGAGGCGGAACCTCTCCAGTAGAGACTGACTGCGATCGCTTAATCCTGCTTCTGCAGAGTACCCCGGTAGGCCGCAACCAGACCGATAATCGGCACTTCGACCCGCACGTCAAATGCGAACAGCCCGTCGTGCTCGCATTCGAAAGTATCGCCACCGGGCAATAGCGCGCTCGGCAAGGGTACCGGCCCAACTCGCCACCGTCGGGGAACAAACCAGAGTTTGTCGTCTTTCCAGGTAATCGCCATGGCGACGGTGAGAATCCCGAAACGCTCGCACATCAGGCCGGCTTCGAGACCGGTACCGAGTGACAGATGGCTGCGAAACTCTTTGCCGCCAAATGAGCGTGTCCAGGTCTCGCCGTCCGGGGTGACCTTGATAGAGACACGAGCGTCGGTGCGATGATCGTGAGCCGGGAGATTGAACAGTGCGGCTACCATGCGCCCAGCGAGGTTCTGGGCGCCGCGCAGTGATGCCTCGCCATGCCATTCCGCGCTTTCTTCGCCGCAGTGCAGTTCCTGCAAGGGTTCGGGCAATTCGTCAAACGTAGCGCCGAGCAGGCCCGGGAAGATCGCACGCGCCATATCAGCGCAGCACTCGTGACTGGATTCGCGGGTCCGGCAAATCGCAGAAGCTCTTTCGCCCCATGAACTTGTAACGATTGCGGGCCATGACGCCGTACAGGGAGTCCTGTGCGCCCCTCGGAAAAACGTTGAATACGCCCAGCATCTTCCAGATGCCGCCGAACTCCCTTCCTACGCGAATGATGGCGTCCAGGGACGTATGGGCAACGCCGTTTTCGATGTACAGCCAGGACAACGGATCCTCCGGGTCCATGCCGTAGTGCCGCAAGAGCGCGGCGCCGAGGTCCGACTGCACGGGCACGATGCGGAACTTCTCTTCAGTGTCGTTCCTTGCTATCCACGTGGCGCCGCGCGCACACAGGCCGCAGTTGGCGTCCATGACCGTGAAATGATCAGGAACGTCAAACGCCGGGACTGAAGGATCGTCGCGGAAAGAGAAAGGTTTGCTGGTTAGTCGCACAGGGCCTGGTCAACGCAATTCGTGCCGCTGCTGCTCCATGTCGGCTTCGATGTAGGCAACGATGTTCTGGAATTCGGGCGAATCTCGCAAGCTGTCGAGCGCCGCGTCGTGATTTAGAGCGATTCGCCAACCCGCCCGCCAGCCTTTATCAACGGCGCCTCGCAATGCGTCGATCGCCGCGCCTCTGTCACCGCGCAACGCATGAATCGCCGCAAGTGCAATATCGGCCCGAACAATCCCTTGTTGCTGTTGTCGTTCGGCCTCGATGAGAGCGGCGGCCAGCAGCCTCTCGGCGAGCTCCAGGCGTCCCATCTCTATCAAAAGCACCGACAGGTCGATCGCCACGTCGAATGCCCAGCCGACCATTTCGTATGACTGGGACGACTCCTCGAGGAGTGTTGGGTAGAAGCGCCTGTAAAGCTCGACGGCCTGTGAGTATTCACCGTTTGCCATGTAATGGTCACGGAGGATGGCGAGTGCCTCTGGTTGGCCCGGGGTATCCCTTAGAGCGGCCCTCGCGCTTTGCGCGGCCTCTGCGCGATCGCCCTTGTGGACTTGTACACAGGCTTGCCAAAGCAGCGCCCATCCGTGCTCAGGCGCCAGTGTCACGGCTGCGTCCGCCAGCGCCTCAGCCCGATCGAAATTCCCGACATCGAAGAATCTCGCGCTAAGGTCATTGATAACGACCCGCGACCGCGGCGTGGCTCGATTGGCATGCTCGATTAGCCGGATGGCCTCCGCAATCTCCGCTTTGCGCTCGCCGAGGAGCCATGCTTTGTTCACGTAAGCTGCCGCGAGACCCGGATCGATCGCGATGGCCAGATCGTACTGTTCCAGGGCTGCATCGAGCTTGCCAGCTTCTCTGAGGCTGTTCGCGTAGTCGACAATTATGATTGCGGAACGGGGGTCCAGCGCGACCGCCATCTTCGCGTAGGGAATGGCGTCGTGCGGGCGCACTAATGTTTGATTCAGAAGAGCTGCGTACCATTGATAGAGCGGCGCATAATTCGGACTCAGTTCGATGCCTTGCAAATAGGCACTTTCGGCGCCCCGGAGATCAGCATCTCGCCATAATAAGAGGGTGCCGAGCGGCAGGTATGCCTCGCCGATCTGGTCACTGATCGCGAACGCAGCATCGATAGCGGTCTCGACACGCCGGAGGGCGGCCGCGACGGGCAAAGAACCGTATAAGTTACGCAGAAAAGAGACGTCGGCGATTGCAACATGCGCCAGTGCAAAGTCAGGATCCAACTCGATAGCCTGCTCAAAAAGAACCGCGGCCTCATCCAGTTGCACCACGTGACGCGTCTCCATTTTCGCGCGTCCCTCGAAATAGGCGTCGAGCGCATCGACGCTGTCGGTCGGTAGTTTCGGGGACTTTGAGTACTCGAGAGTCGGCAGTTCGACTTTCAATGACTCGATCACGGCCATGGCGATCTCGTCCTGGATTGCAAAGATGTTCGACGCGCTTAGTGCGCGTTCGAAGCGCTCAGTCCACAGGTACTCGCTCGTCGCGGCATCGATCAGCTGCACGCTGATGCGGATCTGGCCGCCATCGTTCCGAAAACTGCCCTCCAGGATGTGTGACACACCGAGCTCCTCGGCGACGGTTGCCACATCGACCTCGCGGCCCCGGAACGAAAACGA
>JASJBB010000162.1 GCA_030066735.1 Woeseiaceae bacterium
ATCCAGATCGGCTCGACAACCTGCGGCAAGCCTTACGGTTTCTACCCGACCCCGAACTGCGGGACTACCTATTTCACGGTCCAGTTCCGTGGTTCGAATGCGCTCGGTTTTGGCGAGTACTCCGACGGCTTTTCGCCGGCGAACACGCCGAACATCATCGGCGTGTCGGTGCCGGGTTGCTCAGTCGCCGATGACTTCACGGCGCAGCTCGGCGACCCGGCCGAAGGCAGGCTGGCTGCCGCGCTGTTCTACCGCGACAATGCGTCATGCCCGGCCGCGTCGGGCCTGAATGCCGGCGATCCCGAAGCCGGGATTCGCGCTGTTGACGAGCTGGAGCCGCTTGTGCCGAAGTCGCCGTGGCACACCAACCGGATTTATCGTCAGTGAGGACGGCCGGGCTCGCAATGGCGGTTGCGGGCGGGCTTGCGCTGGGCGCTTGCAAGAACGTGGCGCCCGACGCCAACCAGCCCGCGCTGATCGTCGAGCCGTCGGACGCGAGCCGCGCGGCCTTGCAAGCAACGATCAGCGGCTTGCTGGACACGGACGTCGCGTTGTCCGGCAATGCGTTGACCGAGACCAGCTTCCTGTTCATCGAGCGCAGGGTTCCGCGATCCCTTGAAGGTTCGCCGGCGAAAGGCCGCAACATGGAAATGCCTTATCGGTTTACGCTGCTGACCAACGGCACCGACTGCGTGCTTGTCGACGAGCGCGACGGATCGCGTCACCTGCTGCCCGACACGAAATGCGTAGTTGCGGACGGAGACAGCGGGCAGCAGTAGCGGATCAAGGACTCGCCGGGTCGATTCCCAGCAGACGGCGGGCCGCATCGAGTACGAGCGGCCAGGTCGATGAGTCCGGGTAAACCATCTCGAAATGCCCGGACTCGGCTGCGTCGATGACCTCGATGGGCAAGCCCTGCTCCGCCGCCGACCTGGCATAGCGAACACCGACCGGCCGCCACATTTCGTCGTACTTGCCGATGACCGCGATCTGGGGCGTAGACTGCGGAATCCGTTTCGCCACTGAACCGTAGGCATAGCGCTCCGGGTATTCGTCCGGGGAACCGCCCATCAGCTGGCCGGCCGCCTGGCCACAGGTCTCGTGCTCGTACAGGAATTCGAGATCGGGTGCGGGCGCGAGCCCCAGCACGCCGCGCGGCCGGATAACGCCGTCCGGCTGCTGCTCCTCGATCCGTTGCGCGATCCACAGGGCAAGGTGGCCGCCCGCCGAGTGCCCGGCAATGATCACGCGCTCCGGGTCGAGCGGATAGGCCCCGATCAATGAGGAGAGATGCGCATAGCCGGCCTCGGCGTCTGCGAACGTACCCGGCCAGGCGCCGCCCGGATCGCCGATGCGCCGGTACTCGAGCGACCAGGTGGCGATGCCGACGCGCGGGAAGGCGTCGGTCAGCACGCGGCTGTGGGTGATGTCGTATTCCGACATCCAGCACCCGCCGTGCAGGTAGGCGATCACCGGAAACGGGCCTTTCCCCTCGGGCAGGCGTAGCTCGCCGAACTGCAGCGGGTCGTCGCCATAGGCGATCACGTGGTCCGCCTCCGGATTCGGGAAGTCGGCAAGCGCGGCCGCCGTCATGATCTCCGGCGGCGCGGGCTCGGCTGCAGCAGTTAACGTCAGCGTGGTCATCAAAGCACCGACGATCAGGGTCCTGAACATAGGACCGGAATTATAACGGCAGTGCGCGTAACCGCTACTGGACGAGTGCGCTCAGGTCCTCGTGGATCTCGGCGGCGGCGTCTTTGCCCGCGCCGGCCGCGAGGATCACAGTGGCTGCACCCGTGACGGCATCGCCGCCCGCGAATACGTGTTCCTTCGACGTCTCGGAAGAACCGTCGTGAACCACTAGGCAACCCCACTTGTTGGCTTCGAGACCCTTCGTGGTCTGCAGCAGCAGCGGGTTGGGCTTGTTGCCGATCGAGAGCACAACGTTGTCGACCGGAATCACGAACTCGGAGCCTTCGATCGGGACCGGTCTTGCGCGGCCTGAATCGTCGGGTTCGCCGAGTTCCATGCGCACGCAACGCAGGCCGGTAACCCAGCCGTCCTCGTCACCGAGGATCTCGACCGGGTTGGTCAGCCAGTGGAATTCGACGCCTTCCTCGATCGCGTGCGCGTGCTCTTCGACGCGTGCGGTCATCTCCTGGACACTGCGTCGGTATACCACGAGCCCCTGCTCAGCGCCGACGCGCAGCGCCACGCGCACGGTATCCATGGCGGTATTGCCCGCGCCGATGACGGCGACGCGCTTGCCGACCATGACCGGCGTATCCGCGTTCGGGAAGTCGTTGGCCTGCATCAGGTTGACGCGTGTCAGGAATTCGTTGGCGGAGTAAACACCGTTGAGGTTTTCGCCGGGGATGCCCATGAACGAGGGCAGGCCGGCGCCCGTGCCGATGAACACAGCCTTGAAGCCCATCTCGCCCATGATCTGGTCCATCGTGATCGTCTTGCCGATGATGATGTTGCACTGGATTTCGACGCCCAGCTTCTTGAGCTGCTCGATCTCCCAGTCGAGCACGTCTTTCGGCAGGCGGAACTCGGGGATGCCGTACCGGAGCACGCCGCCAGGCGCGTGCAGCGCTTCGAAGATCGTGACCGGATAGCCCAGGCGCGCCAGCTCACCGGCACAAACGAGCCCGGCCGGGCCCGAGCCGATGACAGCGACCTTTTGATCGCGGCTGAGGTTAGCCGTGATGTCGATGTCGGTTTGCTCCATCTCCCAGTCGGCAACGAAGCGCTCGAGGTAGCCGATCGCGACCGGCTTGAAGCGGATGCCTACCGAGCACTGCTCTTCGCACTGGACTTCCTGCGGGCAGACACGGCCGCAGACGGCGGGCAGCGGGTTGGACGAACGCAGAATTTCCGCGGCACTGCGCATGTCGCCCTTGGCGACTTCGTGGATGAACTCGGGAATCGGCACGCGGACCGGGCAACCGTCGATGCAAATGGCGTCCTGGCAGCGCAGGCAGCGTTCGGCTTCGAACTGCGCGTGTGCAATTCCGTAACCTTCGTTGACTTCCCCGAAATCGTGCGAGCGCAGCACGGCGTCGCGTTCGGGCATGGGTGTTTTTTCAACGCGTTTAACAGGCATCAGTCTTGTCCTACGGCAAGTTTCATGCACTCAGAGCGGTCCTTGGAATCCTGCTCCTGCTTGACGTACATCTTGTTGCGCCGGACCGCCTCCTGGAAATCGACCTGGTGGGCATCGAAGAACGGGCCGTCGACACAGGCAAATTTCACCTCGTTGTTGACGGTAACGCGACAGCCGCCGCACATGCCGGTGCCGTCGATCATGAGCGGGTCCAGCGAGACCAGCGTGGGGATGTCTGCGCCGCGCGTCGTCTCGGTAACCGCGCGCATCATTGGCATGGGGCCGATCGCGACGACGGAGTCCGGCCGACCGGGCCCGTCACCGTCAATCAGCTGTTGCAGGCGGTCGGTGACCAGGCCGTGGAAGCCGGCGGAGCCGTCATCCGTGCAGAGCTCGAGATTGTCACAGACCTCTGTGAGCTCCTCGTTGAGGATCAGCAGGTCCTTTCCGCGGGCGCCATTAATGATGGTTGTCGTGTCGCCACGGGCGCGCAGCTCGCGCATCAGGCACAGCAGTGCGGCCGAACCAAAGCCGCCGCCGATGCCGACGACATGACCTTCCACTGGAATCTCGAGCGGCATGCCGAGCGGACCGACAAGGTCGAGAATCTCGTCGCCGACGCCAAGCTGGCCCATGTAGCGCGTCGTCGTGCCCACTTCCTGGACGACAATCGTGAGTATTCCCGCCTCGCGATCATAGTCGGCAATGGTTATCGGAATGCGCTCCCCACCCTCGCGAACGCGGAGGATGACAAACTGGCCCGGTTTGGCCGCTTTCGCGACCAGCGGCGCATCAACTCTGTAGAGCTGGGTGATCGGGGTCAAACGACGTTTTTCGAGGATCTTTGCCATGGTCTACAGCTCCGGATGCTCGGACTTGATTTTCAGTTTGCGCCAGCGCTTGTCGATTTCCTGTTCGGTCATCTCGAGCTGGTCGGCGTGCTCGGGCGCGAGGATGTGCTTGGTCTTGCCCATCATGCCGAGCCAGTCGGCGACCGGGCGGCGACGGCCGATCGCGTCCGGGTCGTACGTCAGGTGCGTGCTGCCTTGCTCGACTTCGTAGAGCGGGAAGAAGCAGCAGTCGATCGCGGCCTGCAGGACTTCCTGCGCGGCATCGTCCTTGGTACGCCAGTTCAGCGGACAGAACGAATACACCTTGCCGTAAACCATCCCTTCGCGCTGCGCATACCATTGCGCCTTTGACATCTTGCGCATGAAGTCCTCGGCGTAGCCTTCGCTGGCCGTGAAGACGTAGGGCAGGTTGCACGCGGCGAAGATCTGCGGCGTGTCCTTGTGATGGAAGCGCTTGCCGGACAGCGTGGCGCCGACTTCACTGGTCGACGTGCGGTGACCGAAAGGCGTGGAGTATGACAATTGCGAGCCGGTGTTCATGTAGCCCTGGTTGTCGTACTCGAGGATGATCATCTTGTGGTTGCGGTTGGCGGTACCCAGCGCCGCGCCCATGCCGATGTCCATGCCGCCATCGCCCGTCACCATGATGAACGTGATGTCTTCACCTTCGGGCGCCGCCGGGATCTCGCCGCGACGGACGCGCTCGTGGTACATCTCGACCAGGCCGGACATCGTTGCGGCGCCGTTCTGGAACAGGTTGTGAATGTAGGTGATGCGATGCGCCGTTTTCGGATAGCCCGTCGTCGTTACCATTGCGCAGCCGGTCTGGAACAGCACGACGACGTGGCCTTCGAGCACGTTGTACGCCTGCCGCAGCATCGGGAAGAAGCCGCAGCCCGGGCAGGCGCCGTGGCCCGGCGCGACCCGCGACGGTGTCGTCGTCATCTCCCACAGCGGTTTCAGCTCGACTTCGAGCTTGTTCGTGTCGGGGTTCGGCGTGACCGTGGCCATGCCCCGCGAAACTTCCGCCTTCGAGATCGGAGGCAGTCCCGGCGGTGGGCCCGCGGCGTCATCGCCGGCGTATGCGCCGTGATACTCGAACGGCACCTCGACCTTGCCGGTCTCGGCAGCCGTCAGCGCTTCGCGGAAGAACGCTTCAGCATCCGCGTCATAGAAGTCCTTGCCGCCCAGGCCGTAAACACGGCTCATGACCAGGGTTTTGTTGTCAGGGTCCTGTTGCAGGGCAGCGCGAACTTCGAGGGACAGGTTACCGCCCTCTGCGCCATAAGAATCACCGCGGTCGCCGACGACAACGGCGCGAACGTTCTTTAGCAGCCTGCGAAGCTCCCCGGTCGGGAACGGTCGCAGGACGTTGGGTGAGACGACGCCGACTTTCTCGCCTGCGGCGCGCAGCCGGTCGGCAACTTCCTTGGCGTTCTCCGCCGCGGAATTGAGCAGTACCAATGCGACCTCGGCGTCGTCCATGCGATAGGCATCGATCGTGCGATAGTCGCGACCCGAAAATTCCGCAAACTCGGCGAAGACCTCGGGGATCACGCGCCGCGCGGCTTCCATGGCCTCGTGCTGCTGCACCTTGTTGTTGATCAGGTCGGGGTCGTTCATGTAGGGCCCGAACGTGACCGGATGCTCTGGGTCTAGCGCCGTGTAAGGGTCCTCGCGCTCACCGAGGAACGCCTTGACGGCCTCGGGGTCGTCGAAGCGGTCGATGCG
>JASJBB010000040.1 GCA_030066735.1 Woeseiaceae bacterium
GTGAGACGGGACAGGACCTCGCCGGTCTTCGTCACCTCGAAAAAAGTCGTGTCCAGCTTGATGACGTGGCGATAGACGGCGTCACGGATGTCGGCGACGACGCGCTCGCCGAGCCAGATGATGAAATAGAAGCGCAGCGCGGAGAACAGGCTGAACGCAACGGCGACGAGAAACAGGCCGAGAAAGTAGCGGTCGATGCTGGCGGCACTCTCGGCCAGCAGGCCGGCGTCGATCAGGTAGCGGATCGCGACGGGCAGCGCCAGCTGCGATGCCGACGCGAGAACCAGCGCCGCCATGGCGAGGTACAGCGTGCCGAGATACGGCCGGACAAAGGGCACCAGCGCCCGCAGCGGACGTAACGACTTGCCTTTCGGCCGCTCGATGCTCTCTTCCATGTGGCGAAGTGTATCGGCTTAGCCGCACCGTTGCCGGTATCTCCGGAATTGCCCCGGTTTTAGCCATTTTTCGGAATCGCTTCTATATAATGGCGCCCCGCTCCGGGTGGCCGGCAGCTCCGACAACAAGTGAAAACAGCATGAGCACAGCAAAAATCATCTACACCAGGACCGACGAAGCACCCGCTTTGGCAACGTACGCATTGCTTCCGGTCATCAAGGCGTTCACCGAGGCCGCCGGAATCGACGTCGAGACGCGCGACATCTCGCTGGCAGGGCGGATCCTGGCCAGCTTCCCGGAAAACCTGACCGGCGAGCAAAGGATCAGCGATGCGCTGGCCGAACTCGGCGAGCTGGCCAAGACGCCCGACGCGAATATCATCAAGCTGCCCAATATCAGCGCGTCGATCCCGCAGCTGACCGCGGCGATCGCCGAGCTGCAGTCGCAGGGCTTCGATATTCCCGACTACCCTGAGGAGCCGCAGGACGATGCCGAACGGGATATCAAGGCGCGCTACGCCAGGGTGCTCGGCAGCGCCGTCAACCCGGTGCTGCGCGAGGGCAATTCCGACCGTCGCGTCGCGGCGGCCGTCAAGGCCTATGCGCAGGCCAACCCGCATTCGATGGGCGCGTGGAGCAGCGATTCGAAGTCGCGCGTCGCGCACATGGATGACGACGACTTCTATTCGAGCGAACGGTCGGCCATCTGCGCCAGCGCGGGCAGCCTGCGCATCGAGCTCGAATCCGCGGGTGGCACCACGGTGCTGCGCGAGGCCGTGCCCGTGCAGCAACACGAGGTCGTCGACGCCACCCGCATGAACTGCACCGCCTTGCGGGCGTTCTTCGAAAAAGAGATCGGTGCCGCGCAGGCCGACGGAGTGCTCTGGTCGCTGCACGTCAAGGCGACCATGATGAAAGTTTCCGACCCGATCATCTTCGGGCATGCGGTGCGTGCTTTCTACAGTGACGTCTTCGAGAAGCACGGCGCGGTTCTCGACGACATCGGCGCCGATCCCAACAACGGCATCGGTGACGTTTACGAGAAGATCGTGGCGCTACCCGACGACCAGCAGGCCGCGATCAAGGCAGACATCGAGGCCATGTACGCGAAACGGCCGGCCATGGCGATGGTGGATTCGGACAAGGGCATCACCAACCTGCACGTGCCCAGCAACGTCATCATCGACGCGTCGATGCCGGCGGCGATCCGCTCGTCGGGCAAGAGCTGGGGACCGGACGGCCAGCTGCACGATGCCGTGTACACGATCCCGGACCGTTGCTACGCGGGTATCTACCAGGCGGTCATCGAGGACTGCAAGCAACACGGCGCCTTCGACGTGACCACCATGGGCAACGTCTGCAACGTCGGCCTGATGGCGCAGAAAGCCCAGGAATACGGGTCGCACGACAAAACGTTCGAGATAGCCGAAGCCGGCACGGTTCGCGTCGTCGATGAGAGCGGCGACGTACTGCTGCAACACGAGGTGCAAGCCGGCGACATCTGGCGCATGTGCCAGACGCGTGACCTGCCGATCCGCGACTGGGTCAAGCTGGCGGTAACGAGGGCGCGGCAGACCGGTTCGACCGCCATCTTCTGGCTCGACGAGAACCGTGCGCACGACCGCAACCTGATCGGCCTGGTCAACGGATACCTGCAGGACCATGACACGAGCGGCCTGGACATTCGTATCCTCGCGCCGGTCGACGCGATGCGCGCCACGCTCGAGCGGGTGCGCGCCGGGCAGGACACGATCTCCGTGACGGGTAACGTGCTGCGAGATTACCTGACCGACCTGTTTCCGATTCTCGAACTCGGCACCAGCGCCAAGATGCTGTCGATCGTACCGCTGCTGGCGGGCGGTGGGCTCTACGAAACGGGCGCCGGCGGTTCGGCGCCCAAGCACGTGCAGCAGTTCGTGAACGAAGGCCACCTGCGCTGGGATTCGCTGGGCGAGTACCTGGCGCTGGCCGTGTCGATGGAGGACCTTGCCGACAAGTCGGGCAACGACACGGCGCGGGTGATGGCTGACGCGCTCAACGAAGCCAACGGCCGCTACCTGTCCGAAAACCGGGCGCCGTCGCGCAAGGTGAACGAGCTCGACAATCGCGGCAGCAGCTTCTACCTGGCCATGTACTGGGCCCAGGCGCTGGCCGGGCAGGACGAGGACAGCGAGCTGGCGCAGCGGTTCGCGCCCGTCGCCGAGTCGCTTGCCGCCAGCGCGGATACCATTGTCGACGAGCTCAACGCGGCCCAGGGCGAACCGGTTGATATCGGTGGCTACTACCGGCCCGACGACACGAAGGCATCGAGCGCCATGCGTCCGAGTGAGACGTTCAACGACATCATCGACAACGTGTAGTCAGACGGCGCGAGTGTGCCTTTGCAGGACCTCGAAGACTTTTGCGTTGGGGCAGAAGTCGTTGCCGCCCGTTTCCTGGCCTTCCAGCCAGCGCTCGCAGACGCCCTCTGAACGGCACGTGCGGCAGCGCTGGCGAACCTCCCGCATGATGGTCGGGATTTCATTGGTGTTGGCGATCGACGGGTCGAGGCCAACCGATTCGAGCATGCTGCGCATGCGCCGCTCGGAGCCGTTAGCAAGGTAGGCGCGAAAGCCGAGTACGACAAACACGGCAATAACGGCCATTGCGATGCCGACGAAGCCTTGGATGACTGGCAGTTCCATGGGTCGCCTCCTGTAGAGACTCTTTACCACTATAGGCCTGTGCCAGCGGCGGCGAACTAGGTAATTTCCGACGCCTTAGTCGAACACGTCAAATATGTGGCTGTACTTCACGATGAACTCGCGGCCGGTCGGTGGCGCCCCCACGGCGCGCTCGTCCACTTCGTTGTAGACCAGGAACAGCCCCGAGTTTGCGGATTGCAGCCATGAGAACCGGATGTTGGTTCCGATCGTGTCGGCGAGTTCGTTGTACTGCACCAGCGCCTGCAGCTGGATCTTCGGGGAGAACGAGTAGGACAACCGGAGGCGGGCGAGATGCGCCGTGAAGTCACCGCCGGGCAGGTCAAAGTCGTTGTACCGGAAATTGAGCGATGCGCGGAATGTCTCGCCGCGGCGGTAAGTCACCCATTGCGAAATCGACGCCCGGTCGCCGCCGAAGCGGCCGCCGACCGTGGCATCGAATCCGTAGCTCAGGGGGCGCGACTCGTCCGTCTCGCCGCGCAGCACGAACTCCGTGTGATCGTAGGTATCTGCCGGGACGACGACGCCCTCGACGATCTCGAAGTCCTCGATAACGCCATCGCGCGTGAAGTTGACGGCCGGGCCGAACTCGGCGCTCGAACGCAATTCGACGGGCAGGTGCAGGTGGATGAGGCCCGACTCCTGGAAGCCGTCCGGCTTCCAGAAACCCCGGTACGCGACGTGCGGTCGCATCTGCAACACGCGCTGCCACGCCTCGTTGCGCACATTGCGCAGGATGATGGCTTCAAACTTGCGATAGTCGGTGCGTGACAGGAATCCGAGTTCCGGGTTGAAGTTCGCCTCGATCTCGTTGTAGTGCGTGTCGATCTGCCAGTCGGGCGAATTGTAGACGGCCACGACGCCGTAACCCCTGTCCTTGTCGTCGAGGCCCGGCGTGTCCGTTCTTGCGAGCCATCCTGACACGGTCAGGTTATCGCCGATGCCCCAGCGGCCGTCGAGGCCGTACACGCGATTGCGATCGTCGGGTTTCGCGACCAGGTAGCTGCCGTCACCGTTGCGATCGGTATAGATCGCCCCGATCGACGAGCGATTGGGCAGCTCCTGGCTGATGCGGGCGACCGTGAACCGGTTTTGCGGCGCAACCGCGTCGACGGCATCGGTCTGCATGTGCAGCAGTCCCACATTGGTCGACGAGCCCAGCTTGCCGGACAGGCGCACACCGCCGTCGACCGGAATGACCTCGCCGTCGTCGCTGATGCCGATGCGCCGGCTGAAGAACAACTCGACTTCCTGCGGCCGCCCGACCAGGAAGAGGCCGGCATTCTCGAGGAAGAACGGCCGCTTTTCCGGGAAGAACAGGTTGAATCGATCGAGGTTGACCTGCTGTTCGTCAACCTCCACCTGCGCGAAATCAGTGTTGTACGTGGCATCCAGCGTCAGGCTGGGCGTGACCGAGTACTTGAGGTCGAGGCCGAATTCGGTGTCGGTCTCGGTGCCGTCGAGCCCGCCGCCGCGTTGCGCGCTGCCAAGTCCGTACGGCGTCAGCTGCAGGTTGCGCGATGAGGGCGGGTTGACGCCGCGCAGCGTGCCGGCTTCCGAAACCCGGTACAGGTTGCGGCTGCGGTCGAGCGGCGCCCAGTATGCAATTTCGTTGTTGCGGCGGATGTTGCGCTGGAAGTTGATGCCCCAGTCCTGCGGCTGGCTGCGGCCGAAGCGCAGCGAACGAAACGGGATTTCGAATTCGGCGCTCCAGCCGTAGTCCGCGATCCTGGTCTCGACCCGCCAGGTCGTGTCCCAGCTCAGGTTGATGCCGCCTCCGCCAAAGGTCCGGTTGGCTCCCGCGCCCTCCTTGATAACCTGGCCGTCGTACTCGATGCCGGCCGCGTTGGTGCCGAACACGAAGCCGTTCTGCCGGTCGAGCATGCCGTCGATGATGAACAGAAAAGCGTCGCTGTCGTCCAGGCTGGTGTCGCGGCGGCTGTCGTTGACGATAATGCCGGCGGGGTCGTCGTCGTAGGCGACGACGCCCACGTACAGGTTGGCGCCCGAGAAGCCGATGTACACCTCGGTGCGCTGTGATGCGGGCAGCCCTTCGTCGGGCTGAACCTGCCAGAACCCGGTGGCCGGCGCCACGCCGGTCCAGGCCGGGTCGCCCAGCACGTTGCCGTCCACGACGGGCGCTGACTCGAGGGCGTGCGCGCTCATCTCCGGACGCACGGGCGGCGGATTGTCAGCAAATGCCGTTGCGCTCGCGAGGAGCGCCGCGATTGTCAGCGCAATTCTCAAGGGAATTTCTTGAACCGGATGGTTTAATTGTAGCGTACGATTACGGCCTGCGATGAATATGTCTATAAGTACAAACAACCGCGAATAACAGCCTGCATGTCTCTTGTCGTCCAAGCGCCTGCGCGCGTCAACGTCATCGGTGAGCATACCGACTACAACGATGGCCTCGTCCTGCCGACGACCACGGCATTGCATACCCGGGTTCGTGCGCGCCGGCGGCTGGATCGCATCGTCGACGTAACGACCCGCACACTGGACGACAGCCGCACGTTCAATCTCGACGCACTGGAGCCGGCGGCCGAATCGAGCTGGATCAACTATGTCATCGGCGTTGCCGCGATGCTGGCCGATTCGGGCATCGCATTGCGGGGCGCCTCGCTGGAGATAGACAGCGAAATACCGCTCGGCGCGGGACTGAGTTCATCGGCGTCGCTCGAGCTCGGCGTGGCGCTCGCCCTGCTGGGAATTGCGGAGCAGGCGGTCGAGCCCGCCGAGTTGGCGCGGCTGTGCCAGCGGGCCGAGCATCAGTTTGCGGGCCTGCAATGCGGCATCATGGACCAGTACGCAATCGCGTGCGCGCGCCGCGGACACGCCGTTCTGATCGACTGCCGGTCGCTGCAGACGGAGCAGGTCGCCATCCCCGGGAGCGTTGCTTTGTTGCTTGTCGACAGCGGCGTGCGCCACCAGCTTCCAGACGGCGACTACAACAACCGCACCGAGGAGTGCCGGCAAGCGCTTGCCCGGCTTGCGGACCGCGTCCCGGCGCTGACGTCGTTGCGCGACCTCGGCCCCGAGGCGCTCGAGGAGCACAAGTCGCACCTGGGCGACACGCTGTACCGGCGCTGCCGGCATGTCGTGACCGAGAACGGGCGCGTCCAGCAAGCCGTCGCCGCGATGCGCGACGGCGACACCGCGAAGCTCGGGGCGCTCATCAGCGCGAGTCACGCGAGCCTGCGCGACGATTACGAGGTGAGCTGCAAGGAAGTCGACGAACTCGTCGTCATCAGCGATCGCTGCCCGGGCGCGCTCGGCTCGCGCCAGGTCGGCGGCGGGTTCGGCGGCTGTGTGCTCGTGCTGGTCGACGCGAGGGAGGCCGCGGCGGCCGCAGGCCGGATTGCGTCGGAGTACACTCGGTACGCCGGGGCGACGCCGTGGACGCACATCGTGCAGGCGACGGACCCCGCGAAGGAGATCGACTCATAGGCAGGCAAGACCAGTCTCATGCACGCTTCAATCCACTGACGGGTGAGTGGTTGCTCGTGTCTCCGCATCGGCTGCAGCGTCCCTGGCAGGGCCAGGTCGAGGCGCCGGACGGCGACGCGCTGCCGGCCTACGACCCCGAGTGCTATCTCTGCCCGGGGAACGCGCGGGCGAACGAGAAGCGCAACCCGGACTACACGGGGACCTTCGTTTTCGACAACGACTTCCCGGCCCTGAGCGGCTCGAGCGAGGTTGCTGCCGGCGACAGCGAGCTGTTCCGGTCGCGCCCCGAGTCCGGGCGCTGCCGCGTCATTTGCTACACCGAGCGCCACGACCTGCGCCTCGCAACCATGGACATCGACACCATTTGCGGCGCGCTGGGCGCCATGATCGACGAATTTCGCGAACTCGATCGCCAGCCCGAAATCGGCTACGTGCAGCTATTCGAGAATCGCGGCGCAATGATGGGGTGTAGCAACGCTCATCCGCACGCCCAGGTCTGGGCGACCGCAAACGTGCCTACGGAACCGGCCAAGGAGCTGCAGGCTCAGCGCAACTACCGCGAGCGCCATGGCACGTCGCTACTCCTCGACTACCTGCAGGCAGAGGTCGAAAGGAAAGAGCGTCTGATCGTCGACAACGATCAGTTCGTCGCCGTCGTGCCGTACTGGGCAACCTGGCCATACGAGGCATTGCTCATCCCCCGGCGGCAGGCTGCGGCTCCCGACGAGCTGGACGCGGGCGAGATCGGGAGTCTCGCGGCGACGCTGAAGGCCGTGCTCGGCGCTTATGAAGCGATGTTTGCAACGGCGGCGCCCTATTCGCTCGGGTTTCATGCGCGCCCCTCCGACGGCCGCGAGTATCCGGAGTGGCAACTGCACGTTCACATTTACCCGCCGCTGCTGCGGTCGGCGACGGTGCGCAAGCACCTGGTCGGTTTCGAAATGCTCGGCATGCCGCAGCGTGACCTGACGCCGGAGAAGGCCGCCGCGGCGCTGCGGAAAGTAATCGATGGAATGAAGTTATGAACAGGAATGTCTGGCTATGGGTGGCGGCGATGGCGTTGAGTGCTTGCAGTACGGAGGACGGCGATCGGCCGTTCTGGAATGACATCGACGTCATCAGGGACAACGCCGAGGCGCCGCGCGCCCACTTCGTGCCCGTTCGCGCCGACGGCGCGAGCCGGCGAATCTCTCTCAACGCCGACTGGAAGTTTCACTATGCCGACAGTCCTGCCGCCAGGCCCGCCGACTTCTACCACGAGGATTTCGACGTGTCGGGCTGGGATGACATCCCGGTGCCGTCCAACTGGGAGCGCGAGGGTTACGGCTACCCGATTTACGTCAACGTGCCGTACCCGTTCGAGACCGACGAGCCGAACGTGCCCACCGAGGAGAATCCGGTGGGCTCCTATCGGCGCACGTTCGAGGTTCCGGGCGCGTGGTCCGGCGAGCAAATCTTCGTCGAACTCGGGGCGGTCAGCTCCGCGTTCTACCTGTGGATCAACGGCGAATATGCCGGTTACAGCGAAGGCAGCAAGACGGCCTCCGAGTTCAACGTCACGAACTTCGTGCGAACCGGCCAGAACACGATTGCGGTCGAAGTCTATCGCTGGAGCACCGGCAGCTACCTCGAGGACCAGGACTTCTGGTCGCTGAGCGGCATCCAGCGCGATGTGAACCTGTTCGCGCGCCCGAATACCCGCGTTCGCGACTTCTTCGTTCATGCCGGGCTCGAGAACGATTACACCGACGGCGCGTTTCGACTCGAGGTCGAGGTCGTCAACGACGGCGACGCGGTGGAACAGACGCTGGGCATCGAACTGCGCGCGCAGGGCGAAGTCGTGCATGCCGACGAAGTCCTCGTGTCATTGCCTCCCGGTGCATCGAGCCACGAACTGGCAACGTCGATCCAGTCGGTCAATCAATGGTCGGCGGAGATCCCCTACCTGTACGACCTGACGATCACGCTCGGTGACGAAGTCATCCGGCAGCCCGTGGGTTTTCGCACCACCGAGATCATCAACGGCCGATTCCTCGTCAACGGCAAGCTCGTCAAGCTCAAGGGCGTAAACCTGCACGAGCACCACGAAGTCACGGGGCACGTCATCGACGAGGAGACGATGCTCACCGACATCCGGCTGATGCAGGCGGCAAACATGAATGCCGTGCGAAATTCCCATTACCCGCACCCCGAGCGCTGGTATGAACTGACGAGCGAGTACGGCCTGTACATGGTCGACGAGGCCAATATCGAGAGTCACGGTTACGGCTACGATCACGACAAGACGCTCGGCAACAAGCCGCACTGGATGCAGCATCACCTCGACCGCACGCAACGCATGCTCGAGCGCAGCAAGAACTTTCCGTCGGTCGTGATCTGGTCACTCGGCAACGAGGCCGGCGACGGCGTTAACCTTGGCGCGACCTATCACTGGATCAAGGAGCGTGATCCTTCCAGGCCCGTGCAGTACGAGACCGAGGGCAACATTGAGGAGGTGGGCGAGCGCCATTCCGATTTCCACTCGAGCATGTACTGGCGCTACTGGGACCTCGAGCAGTACGCGCAGACCCACAACGACCGGCCGTTCGTGCTGATCGAGTACTCGCACTCCATGGGTAATTCCACGGGCAACCTGCAGGAATACTGGGACGTCATCAACGAGTACGACATCATGGCCGGTGGCTTTATCTGGGACTGGGTGGACCAGGGCCTGCTCGAGCACGACGAGGAAGGCGTGCCTTACTGGACCTACGGTGGCGATTACGGACCTGCCGACGTGCCGTCGAGCGGCAATTTCAACTTCAACGGCCTCGTGTTCCCGGACCGCCGCATCCAGCCGGCATTCTGGGAGGTCAAGCGGGTATACCAGCATGTCGGCTTCGAGTTGCTCGATGCCTCGAACGGTACGCTGCGCATCAGCAACAACTACGACTTCATCGACCTGTCCGGGTTCGAGTTGCGCTGGGAAGTGCTCGCCGACGGGCAGCGCGTGCAGCACGGCGTCGTCCGCGACCTCGACATCGGAGCGGAGAGCGAAGGGCGCGTGACGTTGCAGTACGCCCTGCTGCCACTGCGCCTGGGTCCCGAGTATCACCTCAATCTTGCGCTGGTCGCGCCCGAGGCGCGCGGCCTGCTGCCGGCTGAACACACCTACGCGGCGGCGCAGTTCGACATCACCACGAAGTCCGGTTCGTACCCGGTGCTGGCAGGCAGCAAGCCGGTGGCAACGCGCACGGACACCGGCGTCGAAGTGCAGGGCCATGAATTCGTTGCGCGCATCAGTGGCGAGACGGGGTTCCTGTCATCGCTCGAGTACCGCGGCCGGGAGATGCTGCTCGCTCCACTGCGGCCGAACCTCTGGCGCGCGCCGACCGACAACGATTTCGGCAACTACATGCAGGACTGGGCTGCGGTGTGGGAGCAGGCCAGCCGCAACGTCGAACTCGAGTCGCTGCAGGTCGCTGATGACGGCGACCGCGTGCTGGTTACGGCCCGCTATGCGCTGCACGATGATGCCGGCGACAGCGTCGCCAGCTGGGAAACAGAGTTCGCTTTCGATCCTTATGGCTATATTCACGTCAACAATGCATTCTCGCGCCCGGGGGACCTGCCGGTCATGCCGCGCATCGGCATGAACGTGGAGCTGCCTCGCGAGATGGACAACGTCGAGTGGTTCGGCCGCGGTCCGTTCGAGAACTACCGGGACCGCAAGGTCGCCGCGGACGTCGGCCGTTACAGCAACAAGGTCGCGGACCATTACGTGCCCTACATGCGGCCGCAGGAGAATGGCTACAAGACGGACACGCGCTGGCTGTCGCTGGACGACGGCACGGGCCAGGGCCTGCTGGTCCTGGGAAGCGGACTGCTCGGGTTCAGCGTGCACCACAATCGCATGAACGACTTCATCCCGCCCGTGAAGATCGCCATTACGAGTGAAGATGGACCCGGCGCGCGCGACAACGAGGAGCGCATCAATATTCACGTCAATGACGTGAAGCCGCGCGACCTGGTGTCGCTGAACATCGATCTCGGCCAGATGGGCGTGGGCGGCGACGACTCCTGGGGCAAGCGTACGCTGATGAAATACTCGTTCACGGAAACGGATTATCGCTACGGCTTCGTGCTGCGGCCCTATACGCCAGAGCCGGGGCAGCTCGACCGCTTAACGGGGAGATAACGAAAATGCACCTGAGTTCACTGGATCTGGCAGTTGTTGTTATCTACGCGGTCATGCTCTTGTTTATCGCGCAGTGGGTGTCGCGTGAAAAAGCAGGTCACAAGAAGGATACGCAGGACTACTTCCTCGCGGGTCGTGCGTTGCCGTGGTGGGCGATCGGCGCGTCGCTGATCGCTGCGAATATTTCGGCCGAGCAGATCATCGGGATGTCGGGTTCGGCGTTCGTAATGGGCGTGGCGATCGCGTCCTACGAGTGGATGGCCGCATTGACGCTCGTGATCGTCGGCAAGTACCTGCTGCCGGTATTCCTGAAGTACAAGATCTACACGATGCCGCAGTTCCTCGAGCAGCGCTATGACCATCGAGTGCGCATGGTGCTCGCGGTGTTCTGGCTCGGGGTGTACGTCTTCGTCAACCTGACGTCGATCATCTGGCTCGGCGCACTCGCGATCAACACCATCACCGGGCTGGATATGACGTACGCGATGTTGCTGCTCGCAGCATTCGCGGCCGGTTACTCGCTGTATGGCGGGCTCAAGGCTGTGGCGCTGACCGACATCATCCAGGTTGTCTTGCTGGTATTCGGTGGCCTGATGATCGCGTATATCTCGATGAACCAGATCTCGGGCGGACAAGGCGTCATTGCAGGCTTTGCGATGGTGCTCGAGCAAGCGCCCGAAAAGTTCGACATGATCCTGTCCAAGGACAGCCCGCACTACGTTCACTTGCCCGGCATCTCGGTGCTCGTGGGCGGCATGTGGATCATGAACCTGTCGTACTGGGGCTTCAACCAGTACATCATCCAGCGTGCGCTCGCCGCGAAGAGCACCGCCGAGGCGCAGAAGGGCATCGTTTTCGCGGCATTCCTCAAGCTTCTGATGCCGGTTCTCGTGGTGCTGCCCGGCATCGCAGCCGTGATCCTCGCGCCGGATCTCTCTACGCCTGACAAGGCATACCCTGAGGTCATGAAACTGTTGCCAGCGGGGATCATGGGGCTCGTCTTCGCGGCACTGATCGCGGCGATCGTGTCGTCGCTGGCATCAATGATGAACAGTATCTCGACGATCTTCACGATGGATGTGTTCAAGCATTACGTCGACCGTTCGGAGCAGCAGCTCGTGACGGTCGGGCGAATCGCCAGTTTCTCTGCGCTCGTCATCGCCGTCATCGTCGCGCGGCCACTGCTCGGCAACTTCGACCAGGCGTTCCAGTACATCCAGGAGTTCACGGGCTTTTTCACGCCGGGCATCGTTGCGATCTTCCTGCTGGCGATTTTCTGGAAGAAGACCACGGCATCCGGCGCACTTGCTGCAGCAATCGGTTCGGCCGCGTTTTCGGTGGGTGCGAAGCTCTGGTGGCCTTCGTTGCCGTTCATCGACCGGGTGGGGCTGGCGTTCGTGCTGTGCGTTGCGCTCGGCATGATCGTTTCCTGGGTTGGCGGCGGTGGCCGCGATCACCCTAACGCAATCGAGTACAGCGAAGTCGACACATCGACAAGCCCGGCCTACAACTGGGCGTCCGTCGTCATCGTCCTGATTCTGACGGGCCTGTACGCCGCATGGTGGTAGTCTCCTGCTATACGAGCAGGCGGCTGGCGGCCGGGAATTCGAATTTCCGGATGGAACGGATTGGGGGCATACTGTCTATTCGGTAAGGAGGGCCATTGCGATGAGAATCTGTAGCGTTACCCTGGTGTGCATGTTCCTTGCCGGCTGCGCGGCGGAAACGACGACCGAACGGCCCGAAGACCCGATGCAAGACTACGAAGAGGTCGCTGCAACCAGGATCCTCGACGCGCCCGAGCCGGTGCCCGGCAGCTTTGCGCCGGATAACCTGGTGCAGGTGAAACGCGGCGAGTACCTGGTCGAACTGCTGGGCTGCGGCTCCTGCCACACCGACGGCGCGCTCGAAGGCGTACCGGACTTCGACAAGGCGCTGGCGGGTTCCAGCATCGGCATCGCATTCTCCAACCCGATGGGGAACCGCTACCCGGGCATCGTGTTCCCGCCGAACCTGACACCCGACCCGGACACCGGGCTGGGCGGCTGGAGTGACCGGCAGATTGCGAACGCGGTTCGTTACGGGGCCGGCCGTCATGCCGGTCGCCGGATCGTCATCATGCCGTGGCAGGGATACGCCAAGATGACCGACCAGGACGTGAAGGCGATCGTCGCCTACCTGCGCAGCATACCGCCGGTTCGACACAAGGTGCCCGACGAGGTCATTCCCGGGCAGGATACCGACGATCCGTTCGTCTACTTCGGCGTGTACCGGAACCGCGACAACTAGTCCGCCACGGCGAGCAGCCGCTCGAGAATGTCGACGGGCAGCTCGCCCGCATGCAGCGATATCAGCAAGATCGCATCGGTGCTCAGGTCGCTGACCGGGTAAATGTAGCCGTGCAACCAGTTGATGCTCTGGTCGACGGTCACGTGACCCAGGTCGCTGGCTTCTTCGTTGAAGCCGTAAAAGCAAATCGAGTTACCGCGCGCCCGCAGTTTCACGGGTGTGCCGGCCTCCATCAGCGCATACAGTTGCAGGTCGCTGCCGTCAGCGGCCTCTACCTGCCACGTGTACCAACCGTCCCCGGCCGGCACCCGAAAGTCGGCGCCGTGGCTCTCGCTGCCAATGATTGCCGCGGCCAACAGGGCGATCAGCAATAACCTGGCCGAAGTCTTCACAGCCCGCCCTCCAGGGCGGCATCGATCACCTCGAGGACGAGGTCGCTATTCATGATGGCGAGCATTTGCAGCAGGTCGCGTTTCTCGTTGATGTCGGTGCTCTCGCGGTAGAGTTCGAGCACGCCTTCGTCATAACCCGAAATCAGCATGCCTTCGAGCGCCGCCTCGCGAATATCGTCGGTCTCGGCGCCCCGGTAGATCTCCATGAGCGTCTGATTGACATCGTCCCCGCCCGCGATGCCGAGCGCCTGGATCAGTTCCTCGGTGTAGCCGCTGGTTTCACTCAGTGACCGCAGCTCCGCCGTGGCGCCCATTGCGCCGAGCATTTCGACTGCGGCCTCGAATTCGCTGGCATTGGCCGCATTGCTGGCGATGGCGTAGACGGCAGCGGCGTCCCCGGCAATCAGGTAGGCCTCTAGCACCGCGTTGCGCAGATCTTCGTCGCCGTCGCTGTACAGCGCCCCCAGTCCGGCCATTGCTTCCGGATCACCATTGATGCCGATCATGCGCACGGCTTCGGCGCTGAGCTCCGGGTCGCCGCTTCGCGCCACCTCGAGAAGCTTGTTGCGCGCCTCGGGCATTTCGATCTGGCTGAGAACGAACAGTGCGGCTTCCTTGACCTCACTCGTATTCTCGGCATCCAGCACTTTGGTTGCGAGGGGCAGGGCGCGTTCCGGTGGCGCGGCTATCAGCGCTTCGAGCGCCGCGATCTTGAGAACATCGTTCGGATCCTCGGCATCGCTGACGGCATCCTGGGCGCGTGCAACGCCGAGCGTCAATGTGGCAATGACGGCAATGAAAAGTAGTTTGCGAGTCTTCATGTCTGAATTCCTGTTTGTGCGGTGCCTGTCTCGTTCGATGTGCCGCGGGACAATTTGGTTAGCATCACGTTGAGTTCGAACGCGAGCTTGGCGCGCAGGGCCTCGGCATCGGCATCCGACAGGTCCTCCTGCGCGAGGCGGACGAGGACCGGTTCGAACGCGCGCAGGACCCGCGCAAGGTCATCGGCCTGGTTCTGCTCGGCGGCCCGCTCGAACAGCCGGTTCTGGTTGATGATCTGCATGACCAGCGCCGTGCGATCGGCGGCGGAGCCGATGGGCAGCGCAGCGAGCTGGTCCTGCGTGTCCCGGAAATGCACCTGGATGCCGCGCTCGAACGCGGACGATGCGGGCGCCAAACCGCCCACCGGCGGTTGTACGGGTTCCCGAACCACGAATACGGCGAGCACCAGCGCGGCGGCCGCCGCCACGCCCCAGGCAAAGGACATCGGGTTGAACGACCGCGGTGCTGGCCGGCGCGCGTCCGCGGCTGCATCCGGTGCGCTCGCGATAGCCGCGTGCCAGCGCTCGACCGCCTGGGCCGGCGCCGGCGGAATGCCGGCGTCGGTCAGCGCATTCATTTCGGCACACAGCGCCTCATACTGCGTGGCGACAGCCGGGTCGGACGCCAGGGCGGCTTCGACGTCACGGCGCTCGTCCTCGGTCAGGCCATCGTTGTAGTAGTAGAGAATCAGGGTGTCTTCATTCATGAGATCTCACCTCGCAGGCCGCCCAGTCGCTTGCGCAGCTTGCGCACCGCGCGAAAGACGGCCTGTTTGACTGCGCCAATGTCGGATCCGACCTCGTCGGCGATTTCGCGGAGTCGCCATTGCTCGAGGTGCTTGAGCACGAAACAGATGCGCTCGAACTCGCTGAGCTGGGTCATCGCCGCTGACAGCGTCTTGCCGAATTCATGCCCGGCATGCACGGCCTCGGGGGTCTCCGATGCGTCTTCAACGTCAGTCTCCAGCGGCTCGAACGCCGCAGGCCGCTGCTTGCGCAGCAGCTGCAGCGCCGCGTTGACCGCGATCCTGTGTATCCAGGTATCGAGCCGGGCCGTGTTGTCGAACTGGTGGCGCTTGTTCCAGGCGCTGAGCAAAGCGTCCTGCACGGCATCCTCGGCCATCGCGCGATTGCGCGTGATTTTCAGGCACGCGGCAAACCAGCGGTCCGATCGACTCGAGATCGCCGCATGAAAGTCCGCCTGGGTCGGTTGCCCCGGGGTCTGCAATATCGCCACCATTACAGATTGGATGCGTCAGGCTCGCATTCGGTTAGCCCGGGTTGCAAGCGGCGCGGCCGGCTGTCACATAAAGGGTGTATATTTTCCGAACGACAATTCTGAGGGGAGGGCTCAATAATGAGACATGTGGTCACTTTTTCAATCTTGTTGGCGCTGCTGTTCAGCGCGTCGACCGGAGATGCGCGCAACACCATTCACCAGCTCTCGATCGAAGCGGCGCTGGCGGAAGGCGAAGCCAAGGGCGTCATGATCGATGGCATCGCCCTCTACTTTGGCGACGCGGAACACCCGGCGGTCGAGAGCACCCACGGCCAGTTTACGGCCAACCGCAAGACCAATGCGTTCAACAAGAGCGATGAAGAGGCCTGCAACTGGGTGTTTCTCACGGCCGTCAAGGCGCTGCAGGAGCGTGCGCTCAAAGAGGGCGGCAACGCCGTGATCAATATCTACAGCTACTACTACAAGAACAAGTTCGTCAGCGACGCCGAGTTCGAATGCGGCGCGGGGACGATGGTCGCAGGCGTCACGATGATCGGTGACGTCGTCACGATCGCCGAGTAAAGACTACAGGGGCAAATCAGCGGCAATCTGGTCCCAGAGCGGGCGCCAGGTCGTCCACTTGTGACCGCCCTCCAGCGTGTAGACACTCGAAGGCTGCATGTAGTCGCGTAGCTTTTCGTAACCTTCGGCCATGCCGTCGGAGAGGCCGTAGCCGAGCACCATCGGTACCGAACCGCCGCCCGTGCGCGCGTCGCGTATGTACGACCAGATCCTGACTTCATAGTCCTTGAGGCCTTCGCCCTGGCCGTCCCACTGTTCGAGCGGCCCGCTCGCGACGATCGTCTCGATGGCGCTGCGGTCGCCGAGGAACGGCGCCAGCAACACCACGCCGTCGACCTCATCCGGGTACTCGGAGGCATACAGCAAGGTACCGAGACCGCCCATCGAAATGCCGAGCAACCAGATATTCTCGTAGCCCGCCTCGCGCGCCGGCGCAACCACGTCTTCGTGCAGGCGCTCCAGGAGACTGCGCCGCATGTAGTAGCCGAGGTGCGCATCGACGGCGACGGTATCGAAGCCGTGCTCGAGACCGGCCTGCTCAAATCCTTCGCGGATGAAGACGTCCGCCCGGTCGCCACGTCCAGGCAGCATGACGACGAGCGTATGATTTCGTGATTCGGTGGTTGTGGTCTGGATGGCCGGGATCGGTACCTGCGTCGGGGCCATTCCGAAGCAACCGGCCAGCAGCGCGCAGGCCGCCGTGACGGACAATTGTCTCCAGGTCGACATCATCTGATTCTATCCGCGTTGCGATGTACAAGGCGCCGCGCGAAACAACATGAAACAACTACGTTGCGTCAGAGCTGGCGAGCAGCACCGGCCGATCGTCAACCGCGAATACGCCCTGCGCGGGCAGCCAGCGACGGACTTCGGTTGCAGCAGGTGAAGTATCGACGGTTGCCAGGCCGAGGAAGCCGTCATCCAGGGCGTACAGCCGCAACGCGGCTACTGGCGCCGAATCGTCCAACAGCCGCACATGCGGCGGCTCCACGATACAGCGCAGCTGGTCGAGCCCGCCGGCGATGCCGATGCCCGTGGCCTTCAGCCATGCTTCCTTGAGCACCCACAGCCTGTAAAAGTGATCGGAATCCCGGGCCGCGAGCCATTCGGCTTCATCCCGTGAAAAATAGCGCTCTGCGATGCCCGACGTATTGCGAGGCCGGCCGGGAAATTCGACGTCGATACCGACCTGATCGGCATCCATCACGGCGCAGGCGACGATGTCGCCGCTATGCGAGATGCTGATCGCCGGGCCGTCCACGCATATCGGCTTGCCGCGCTCATCGGCGATCAGCTCGAAAGACGCTGCGGGCTGGCCGGTGTGATCGGCGAGAAGGGCGCGCAGCATCGCGCGCGACGCAACGTACTGCCGCCGGCGCAGGCCAGACTGGTAACGGCCCGCCTGCTCGCGTTCCTGTGGCTGGATAGCATCGTCGGTAACGGCCGCCAGGTCGGTGTTCGTCGCCCAGGCGACGCGCAAGGTCGCTCGTGTCATAACTGGTCCTGCAACGCCCTATTCGGCCAGCAACGTGTCGAGTACTTCGCGAATCTCCCGCGGGTCGACCCACGGTTGCCGCAGGCGAATGATACCGTGAACGTCAACGACATAGGCGGCGGACGGCGCCGCGCCGTATTGCCGCCACACGCTATTGTCCATGGCGTCCACGAGGAATCGGGATTGCAGCTCCATGGCCTCGAAAGCCAGCGAGGCCTGGCGCTGGCGGTCTTCGGCTGACTTGTGTTCCTCGACGTTCACGCCGACGGCCTTGTTGATCACCGGGTTCCAGATGCGATCCTCGTACGGATTGATGGCGTCGACCGGGTGCGCTTCCTGCGTGTACACGACGACGAAGTCGACGCGTCCGGCGTAATCGCGCTGCAGTGCCTGCACGTCGAACCGCCGGTAGCGAAACACCGGGCAGGAATAGCTGCCGAGTTGGATGACGACGGGTCTGTCGCCGACGAGATCGGAGAGCTGCACGACGTCGCCGTCGATATCGGTCAGCGTGAACCCGGGCGCGGGTTCGGACTCCCGCGGCGCCGTCGCGTCATAGTGCGACAGGGATTCGCCGGCTTCGGTCGGAAACAGCAGCGAACACGCCGGCTGGGTGGCGCAGGTCAACAGAACAAGTACGAAGCGGACAGCCATACCGGTTGGAGCCGGCCACCGTGCATTTAGTTTCGCGGGATTACGGCCGCAGTTACGGATGGCGCCGCATGATCAGCGACGTGTTGATGCCACCGAACGCGAAGTTGTTGTTCATCACGTACTCGGTATCGACTTCGCGGCCGTTGCCGCGGATGTAATCGAGCGCCGCGCACTCGGGATCGACGTTCTCGAGATTGATGGTCGGCGCAAACCAGCCGCGGTTCATCATCTCGACGGCCAGCCAGGTTTCAAGGGCGCCGCAGGCACCGAGCGTGTGCCCCATGTAACTCTTGAGCGAGCTAACCGGGACCGAGTCGCCCAGCACGCGCTCGGTCGCGTGCGATTCGGCAATATCGCCGCGGTCCGTTGCGGTGCCATGGGCGCTGACATAGCCGATCGCGCCGGGCTCCAGTCCGGCGTCGGCCAGCGCCATTTCCATGACGCGCTGCATCATGGGCGAGGATGGCTGGGTGACGTGCTCGCCGTCGGCATTCGTGTCGAAGCCGACGATCTCGGCGTAGATGGCGGCGCCGCGGGCCAGCGCGTGGTCGCGATTCTCGAGAATCAGCGTGCAGGCGCCTTCACCGATCACCAGGCCGTCCCGATCCGCGTCGAAAGGCCGCGGCGATCGCTCCGGCGTGTCGTTCAGGGTGCTCGTGGCGTACAGCGTGTCGAACACGGCCGCCTCGGTCGGGCACAGCTCTTCCGCGCCGCCCGCCACCATGACGTCCTGCGAGCCGTCACGGATGGTTTCGAACGCGTAGCCAATGCCCTGGCTCCCCGACGTGCAGGCGCTGGACGTCGTGATAACGCGCCCCTTGAGGCCGAAGAATACGCCGATGTTCACGGGAGTCGTGTGGCCCATCATGCGGATGTAGGTCGTGGCGGTAATGCCGTCGAGCGACTTGGTGAGCAGCATGTTGGCGAAATCGGTGATCGCCTGGGTGCTGCCGGTCGACGAGCCGTAAGCGACGCCCACCCGTCCGGACTGCAACAGCGGGTCGCCAAGCAGCCCGGCATCTGTCAGGGCGCGCTCACTTGCTGCGGTCGCGAGCATCGCGACCCTGCCCATGCTCCGCGTGCGCTTGCGAGTAAAGCTCGCCGGCAGCTCGAAGTCGGTAACCGGCGCGCCGAGCTTGGTATTGAGCCCGTCGTATTCCTCCCACTCGGGGATGTGGCTGACGCCGTTTTTGAGTGCGCGCAGGTTCGCCTCGATCGTGGCCCAGTCGTTGCCGATGGGCGAGTAAGCGCCAACGCCGGTGATTACGACTCGATTCGTCAACACAGTCCCCCGTTGATGGAAATGACCTGGCGCGTAATGTAACCCGCATCGGGGGAGCACAGGAACGCAACCAGCGCCGCGACCTCATCCGCCTGGCCGATGCGGCGCAGCGGGATCGCTTCGAGCATCTGGTCGAGCGGCAGCTCGTCGGTCATGTCCGATTCGATGAGGCCGGGAGCAACGCAATTGACCGTGATCTGGCGCTTGGCCAGCTCGATCGCCAGCGCCTTGGTCGCGCCGATGATGCCGGCCTTCGAGGCGCTGTAATTGACCTGGCCACGGTTGCCCATCAGTCCCGATACCGACGAAATGGTGACAATCCGTCCGGGTTTGCGGCGCCGCAGCATCGGCATCACGATCGGGTGCAGGACGTTATAGAGGCCGTTGAGGTTGACGTCGATGACGCGGTTCCAGTCATCCTCGCCCAGCATCGGGAACGGGCCGTCTTTGGTCATGCCGGCATTGCAGACCGCGCCGTAATAGGCGCCGTTCTCCGCAATGTCCTGTTCCAGGACGCCGCGGGTTTCTTCGGCGTTACTGACGTCGAATGACATCAGGCGGCAGTTGCCGCCAGCGTCCTCGATCGCGGCACGGGTCGCCTCACCGCCATCCTTGTTGCGGCCGTAATGGGCGGCGATGGCGTATCCATCCTCGGCCAGGCGCAGCGCAATCGCCCTGCCGATGCCGGAACTCGTTCCGGTGACCAATATGCTCGACTGTTCGTTATTCATCGGTTTCTTCCGGCGTCTCGAAGACCGCCAGGTTGGCCTCTGCAATGATAGTGCCTGCCGCCTCTATGCGGCAGGCGAACGACCCCATGCCCTGCGAGTCGCGAACCAGTTCCTGGCACCCGGCCTTGAAGCGTCCGCCGACCTCGAAGTAAGGCACCCGGCATTCATAGTTGCGGGTGCCGAGCAGCAGGCCTAGCGGAGGGTTCACGCCGCGTACATTGGCTCGCGCGCCCGAATGGACGGCGACGCATTGTGCCATATACTCGATGCCGGCATAACCGGGCACCCCTTTTCCGGGAACGACGAGCGGGAAGTCCTCGCGCACCTGCCACTGGCACTCGGCGAACTCCGGGCCGATGGCGGTAAGCCGGTCCAGGAACAGCATGGGCTCGCGGTGCAGCACGAACCGGTCGGCCGTCGAGCCGACCAGCTGCTGCAGCGCGCTGCTGAACGCCTGCTCGTTCATTTGTCGCCCAGCCCGGCCTCCTCGAGGCGGCGCGCGACGTTGTCTATCAGCAATTGCGGCGACCCGAGCACCAGTTCGTGCGTTTCGGCATCCACGGGCACCTGGATCGTCCTCGCCTTGGTCGTGAGGACGCCGGCCGCATCTTCGATCTTGTAGTCGACCACGAGCCGTAGTTCCCACTCTCGCAGGCACGCCGTCACGCGCACGGCCTGGTTCAGGAGCAGGGGCCTGACGTAACGCACCTCGGTATCGGCGACTGGCCAGAGGTATCCCGACGCCTCCATCTCCTCGTAGCTGTAGTCGAAGCCCTCGAACAGGGCGCAACGCGCCAGCTCGAAGTACTGGAAGTAGCGGCCATGCCAGGCAACGCCGGCCGGATCGAGGTCGAAAAAAGGGATCTGCACGTCCACGGCAGCCGTGAGGCAGTTCGAGAAATCAGTCTTGATCATCGGTTCCGTCGTCGCCGGCCACGGACGAGTGGGTCTGGCTTGCCCAGAAGTCGTAGAAATTGAACCACTGCAGCGGGGCTCTTTTAACCTGGGCTTCGAGCGCCGCTGCGAACTTCTGGGCTTGGGGTTCGTAGTTGCGCTGCCGGTCCTTTCTCGACGTGGCTATTTCCTCCGCGAGTAACTCTACACGAAGCCGGTACATGCCGGACTCGAAAAAGCAGTGCATGACGTAGACCGGGCAGCGCAGCAGGTTGCCCAGCACGTAGGGGCCGATCGGAAAATTGGCCTCGTCGCCGAAAAACTCCGCCGGGCAGACGTTGTCGCTGAGACCGACGGGAACGCGGTCTCCCGCGATCAGCAGCCATTCGCCGTTATCGAGCCGCTCCTTCAGCCGCAACGCCAGGTCGAGGTCGAGATCCGTAACCTGGATCAGGTTGAGCCGGGTTTTGGCTGCCGCATCGCCGAGCAGTTTCGCAAAGTTGGCCGCGTGCCGGTCGTAGACGAGTACGTTGATGGTGAGGTCCGGATGGCGTAAGGAAATCCCCCTCGAGTACTCGAGACAGCCGAAGTGAGAACCGACCACGACAATCCCCTGGCGCGCTTCGATGACGGGCCAGATCAGGTCCGCTTCCTGCTGGCGTACGTCAATCTGCGTCGGCTCGCCGGTCCAGGCGATGTACTTGTCGAGCAGCGAGCGGCCGAAGGCCAGGAAATGCCGAAACGTCATCCACAGGCCGGGTTCGCCGCGCAGACTGTCCGGGTATTCGCGCTTGACCCGGCGCAGGAAGTCCAGCGACGCGCGGCGCGCGATGGGGCGGCGCAGCAGGAAGTAGAACATGACCGGCGCCAGCACGATATTGAAGCCGGCGCGGCCCAGCAGCCGATACGTCCAGGCCATGAACCGCAGGCCGGCCAGCGCGCCGGCTTCGCCGATCGACGCCCAATGCCGGCTCTTGCTCACGATTGCCGGCTCTGCATTTTGCGCCACAGGAGCAACGGCAGGCGGAGCAGCATCCCGAAGACCAGCCGGATGTGCATCCAGGAGATAATCGCGTTGTCGCGCAGGTAATGAAAGTGCGAGGCGCCGTCGTCGGGATAGCGGACCTTGACCGGCGTGTAGTGAACAGGAATGCCCTCCCAGGACGCGCGTACGAGCAGCTCCGGGTCGAACGCCATTCGCGAGCCGGGCGCCTGCTTTCTGATCAGCGCGACGACCGGGCCCGTGGGATACACGCGGAAGCCGCACATGGCGTCGCGGATCTCGGTGCTCAGCGTCTCGAGCCAGACGAGCGAGTGCGTGAGATAGCGGCCGTAGTAGCGCAGCTTCGAGATGGTCTCGTCGAAAACCGGCTGGCCGCAGATGATGGCGTCCGGGTGCTGCGCCGCCATCTCGCGCAACGCATCGATATAGGCAACATCGTGCTGGCCGTCCGCATCGATCTGCAGTGCGTGCGTGAACCCCGCGTCGAGCGCCGTAAACAAACCCGTTGTCACGGCGCCACCCTTGCCCTGGTTCTCCTCGTGCCGCACGAGCGTGATCTCGCCGCCGCTCTCGTCGATCAGGCGCTCGAGTTCCTGCAGAGCTTCGGGCGGGCTCGAGTCGTCGACGATCACCATGGGCAGGCCGGTATCCAGCAGCGACGGCAGCAGCCGGCGGAACTGCGCGACGTGATCGTAGTGCGGCACCACGAGGCAAAGTCTCACCGCCCTGGCTCCGGGAAGACCAGCCTGCCCTGCGAATGTTGCAGGTCCTCGCCCTCGATTTGAAACTGGACGTCACGCGCGCCGTGCCTCGCAAGCGTGAGCTCGATGACTCGCGGCGGAACTATGATGTTGCTGAACTTCAGCCGCTTGACGTGTTGCGGCGGCCCTTCGAGGCCGAACAGGATCGATGCCACTTCGGCCGCCCAGTGCAGCTGGATGATGCCGGGCAGCACCGGTTCTCCGGGAAAGTGCCCTTCGAACCACGACAGCTCCGGCGACACGTCCAGGCGCAGCGTTACCTGGCTGTCATTTTCGTCGATAGCGATGATGCGCGGGAAGTCGCCGCTGACCTGCGCCGACAGTCGCCCGGGGTCCCGAATGAACCGCTTCAGCGAGGAATCCTGCATGATTGAATCTGTGCCCCGGCGCCGGCTTTGCCGGCGCGAGCCGGGCGTATCACCTCAAAGAGCCGTCAGGGCGTTGATCACGTCGTTGATCGTGCGAACGTCCTTGAAGTCGTCAGGGGAGATTTTCTTGCCAGTGACGTTCTTCAGCTGTACGAGGAGATCGACGGCGTCAATGCTGTCGAGTTCCAGTTCGTCGTAGAGGTTTGCGTCCGGCGAGATCGACGCCTCGTCCAGCTCGAACTGATCAATCAGGATGTTCTTGAGCTGGCCGTAAAGTTCGTTCTTGTCCATGGCCGCAATTCTAAGAGAGATGTTTTCCAAACGCGATAGAAATTGCGGCCGGAATCAGTCCAGTTCGCCCCCGATCAGCGACTCGAGGGCCGCGTTCAGCTCGTGCCGGGCGCGGCGCGGGTCGGTGCCCTCCGGCACCAGCGATTCTGCCGCGACGGGCGGCAGCAGCGTGATCCGGAATTGCGGCTGGGAGGGGGGAATCCGGTACCAGGGGACGTTCTTGGCCAGCATCTGCGGCTCACAATCGATCGCAATCGGTACGATCGTGGCGCGGGCGCGCAGCGCGATCTCGGCGGCCCCCAGCCTGAACCTGAGCGGCTCGCCCCGGATTGCGCGGGTCCCCTGCGGAAACAGCAGCAGGCTGGAGCCGCCCTCCAGGCGCGCGACGCAGGAATCGAGGAGTTCATCCGGCGCATGGTTCGAGATGTAGTTGGCTGTACCTGCGGACACGCGCAGCACCGGGTTGCGCGTGACGGCGGCCTTGACGACGCAGTCGACCTGCGGAAACAGTGACAGCAGGATGACGACGTCGATCAGCGTCAGGTGGTTGGCCAGCAGCAGCTGGCTCTGATCGGGGTCCCAATGCTGCATGCCGCGGACATCACAAGTGATCAGGCGCATGTTGCGCGCGACCCAGACGAACATAATGAATGCACCCCGGATCATGTTCCGGGCAATGACCTGGCGCCTTTCGGGCCGGCGCACGACGAGGTACACGAGCGGCAGGAGCAAAAAGCCGTATATCAGCCCGATGACGCCGAAGAAAAACCAGAACAGCGACGTGCCGATAAAGCGGTAAACGAAGAACAGATGTTTCATAGCGGGGGAGTTCGGCTTATTCTACACAAATGAACCTCACGCGCCGTTCCACGGTGGCGAGGCACTCACAGGGAAATCTGACTCACATGCGACTGGCTATCGGCCAATACACGGCGACCTCCGCGGTTGGCGCCGGACTCAATGCAATGCGCGACGCGATCCGCACCGGCCGGTCGGGGCTGCGACGCAACGATCTCGAGCACTGTGACCTGGACACCTGGATCGGTCGGGTCCAGGACGTCGAGTCCGTCGAGCTCCCCGACAGCGTTGCCCATCTGCACAGCCGTAACAACCAGCTCGCCTGGCTTGGTCTGCAGCAGGACGGGATGCTCGACAGCATTACGGCGCTGAAGGAGCGGGCCGGGCCGGAGCGCATCGGCATCGTCATGGGAACCAGCACGTCGAGCATCGGCCGGACCGAGAAGGCGTACCGGCACCTGCTGCCGTCGGACGAGATGCCGCCCGAGTACCGCCAGCCGCTGGTTCACAATCTGCATTCGCCCGGAATATTCGTCCAGGCCGTGACGGGCATCACCGGCCCGTCGCTGACGATCAGCACCGCCTGCTCGTCGAGCGCCAAGGTTTTCGCCTCGGCGGCGCGGTGGATCAACCACGGTCTCGTCGACGCGGTGCTGGTCGGCGGCGTGGACAGCCTGTGCATGAGCATCCTGTATGGATTCAACTCTCTCGAACTCGTGTCACCGAATCCCTGCCGCCCGTTCGACCGGCGCCGTGACGGCATCAGTATCGGGGAAAGCTGCGGCTACGCGATCGTCGCCCGGCCGGAGCTCATCGACGATTCCGACTTCGTGCTGCTGGGCTACGGAGAGAGCGCGGATGCTTATCACATGTCGCATCCTCACCCCGACGGCAAGGGTGCGCTGCTGGCCATGACGCAGGCGCTACAGCGCGCGGAACTGGATGCCGGAGACGTGGACTACATCAACCTGCACGGAACCGCGAGCCAGGCGAACGACCGCATCGAGTCTCGAGCCCTTGCCCAGCTGTTCAGCGAAAATACGCTGGCGAGTTCCACCAAGGGCTGGACCGGTCACACGCTGGGGGCGGCCGGTATCCTCGAGGCCATCATCACGCTCGAGGCCATGCGCTACGGGGAAGTACCGGGTACGCTCAACTGCGACGAGCCCGAAGACGATTTCGACTTCGGCGTCATCCGGCAGAACGTCGCGAGGCCCATCCGTTACGCGATGACCAATTCGTTCGGCTTCGGCGGCAACAACGCCTCGCTGGCGTTCGGGGCGGCCCATGACTGACGTCGACATCGCGGGCGCCGGCATCTGGAGCCGGAAATTCGGCAACTGGGACGAGTTCCGGGACGTGCTCGCAGGCCGCGAGGTCGAAGCAGGCGGCGTGCTGAAGCCGGAGCTGATCCCCGCCAGGGAGCGGCGGCGCGCACCGGCCGCCGTGAAGATGGCCGTCGAGGTGATGGACCAGGCCTGCCGCATGGCGGACATGGAACCGCAAAACGTTGCGACCGTCTTCGGTTCGGGCATGGGCGACATGCAGATCACGGACTATATCTGCCGGACATTGGCGGAAGCGCCGCGCATGGTCTCGCCCACCAAGTTCCACAACTCGGTCCACAATGCGTCGACCGGTTACTGGTCGATCGCGACCGGGTCGCACTTTGCAGCCAACGCGATCTCGGCGTATTCGGACACGGTTGCGGCATCCTTGCTCGAAGGCGCCGTACAGGCTGTCGAAGAGGAACTGCCCGTGATCGTGGCGCTCGAGGAACTCGCCGCGCCGCAGCCGTTCAGGTCCGTCATCGACGTGGACGAGCCGCTCGCCATCGCGGTGCTGCTGACGCCGCAAGGCTATGCCGCCGCGCCGCTGGCCGGCCTGCGGCTCGACGTACGGGAAGAAGCGCCCGGCGCGCCGGCGACGCACGCCGTCCCCGGCGCCGAGTTCGACAACAACTTCGCCGCGCCCTTGCTGCCGCTGCTGGCCGCGCTGGCGGACGGCGAGCCGTCGACGTTTGCTCTGCCGCTGTCGCAGGGCGCCACGCTCGACCTGTCGCTGGAGTTTGCCGCGGCGGCGCGGACCGCGCAGGCCTGACATGACGCCCGACTACGATGTGGCCATCATCGGCGGCGGCCTTGCCGGGCTGACCCTGGCCGCCCAGCTGCAGCAGGAGAATGAGGGGCTGTCGATTGCTGTCCTCGAGCGCAGCTCGCTGCCACCTCCGGCGGCGGCGCACAAAGTCGGCGAGTCGACCGTCGAGATCGGCGCCCATTACCTGTCCGAGACGCTCGGCTTCGGCGACCTGCTCGACGAGACGCAGCTGCGCAAATTCGGACTGCGCCTGTTTTTCGGCAGCAACGAGCACAGTGACCTGTCCCGGGCCGATGAGCTGGGCGCCAGCCGGTTGTTGCCGGCGCCGTCCTACCAGATCGATCGCGGCAGGTTCGAACGCGATCTCGTGGAGCTCCTCAGGGAGCGCGGCATCGCGATCATCGACGAATGCGTGGTTCGCGAGACAGCGATCAGCGGCAACGGCGCCGGGCACGAGGTATCGATGTCGATCAACGACGAGCCGTCGAGCCTGCGGTGCCGCTGGGTGGTGGATGCGAGCTCCCGGGCGGCCGTGTTGAAGCGCAAGCTGAACGCCGGCAAGGCCTGCGAACACAAGGTATCGTCGGCATGGTTCCGGCTGGACAAGGCCATCGCCGTGGACGACTGGTCCCAATCGCAGGACTGGCGGGACATGTGTGACCGTCCGCGCCTGTATTCGACCAACCACCTGATGGGCAGCGGTTACTGGGTCTGGATCATTCCGCTGGTCGATGACAAGACGAGCATCGGCCTGGTCGCCGATCCCGATATCCACCCGTTCTCGTCGTACGGAAGCTTCGAGAAATTTTCTGAGTGGCTTGCGACTCACCAGCCGCTACTGGCTGAAGAAGTTGCAGCGGCCGCAGACACGCTCATGGACTTCAGGTTCTGCAAAAACCTGTCGCAGGATACCGAGCAATTGTGGTCGCCGGAGCGCTGGGCGTTGACGGGCGAGGCCGGGGTATTTGCCGACCCGTTTTACTCGCCGGGTTCGGATTTCATAGGTATCAGCAACACCTTCGTCGCCGATCTCGTCCGCCGCGACCGCCTTGGCGAAGACTGGAACCTGCGATCGGTCATCTATGACAAGATGTACCGGTCGTTTTTCGACAGCACCATGAGCCTTTACGAAGGGCAGTACGCCGGTTTCGGCGACACCCGCCTCATGGTCGTCAAGACGACGTGGGACTACGCGTACTACTGGTCCGTGCTCAGCTGGCTGTATTTCCGCGATCTGCTCACGGACATCGACTTCCTGCCGGCCGCGCAGTCGAAGCTGGTCGAGATGCGCGCCCTCAACGAGACGATGCAGGCGGCGTTCCGGCAGCGCGCCGCCGAGCGCATCGTCAACCGCGGTGACGGCCGGTTCGTGGACCAGGCGGCCATCCCGATTCTCTACGACCTGAACGCGGCGCTGCTCGAGCAGCCTGCCGACGTCGCGGCCGAGCTGCAGGCCAACTGCGAGCGCCTCGTCGCGCTGTCAACGGTTCTGCTCGGGATTCTCTCCGGGACGGCAGCCCAGAACCTTACGGGCTGCAGCCTGACTGGCGACCTGGCGCTCAGGCTCAACTGACGCGGCGCGAAATCCGGCGGCTGCCGCCCCAGGCGATCGCAAAACTCGCGAGCGAGCCGGTTGCGACGGTCAGGCCGAGGAACTTGAGCACCGGAATCGACGATGCGGCCAGTATCGTGAAAGCGACCGTTGTCGAAGCCGCGCAGGCGAGCACGCCAGTGTCCGTCGCCCGTCGTTCCCCGGCCGGCTCCGAGCGGCTCAGGAACAGCGCGTAATCGAGCCCGAGTCCCAGCACCAGGAGCAGGGCGACCATGTGGATGACGGTCAGGCTGCCGTGCACGACGCCGATGATGGCGACCGTAACGAGCAGCGATGCGGTCACGGTCAGCCCGGTCCAGAGAGTCTGGAACAGCCGGCCGCGCACCCACCAGAGCAGGCCGACGATCACTATTGCCGCCATGAGGATGGTGCGTAACGCCGTGTTGCGGTAGTCCCGCATCAGGTCGAGCGAGGCGTTCTGAAAATCGACCAGGTCCGCCGCTACGTCGTGCGCCGCGATGTGCCGGGCTAGCGCGTCAGGTTGTACCTGCACGAGGGACGTCAGCGCCACCCAGCGGTCATCGAGCTGCACCAGGTGAGCGTCCAGCCAGGCGCGGAGCGGCGAGTCTTCGATCGCCGCCGCGGTGAGAATCGGCGCGGCGCGCGCTGCCTCCGCCGCGTCCAGGAAAGCGTCGAAGGCGTCGGCGCGAAACGGCGTGTCTGCGACCGCGGCCGCGACGCGGGCGGCAAGCACGTCGCGCTCGGGAATCATGGCCTGGCGCGAGGCCTGGGAGCGCTCGCTGGGCAGGATCCGGGTCACGGACTGCCAGCCGTCGAGAATCCCCTTGCCGACCGCGTCGGCCAGAATCGCATCCATGGCTTCGCTGTTGCGCAGCAGCTGCTCGAGCGAGTCGGCGCGCAACGTCAGCTGGTAGCGGAGATCCGCGGTGACGGCGGCCGATCGCAGCACCTGGTCGGCCTGCAGCCGGTCGCCGGCAACCGGGCTGAGGCTGGACAGGTTGTCATCCCATAGTCCCGTCTCGAAGCGCGGCCAGGCGACGGCCACGGCAAGCACGAGGGCGCCGGCCGCGACCGCGAGCGACAGCCGGGGCGCCGCGGGCCGGTCGGCCCCGGCCGCCTGCTCCCGGCCTCCGGGGAGCAGGTGCGGCAACCAGGTTCGCGTTGCCAGGCTGGCGGTGATGACACCGACGGCCGTGAATACACCGAGTTGCGCCAGCCCTGTCGAGTTGGAGAACACGAGAGCAAGGTAGGCGATCACCGTACTGGCCGCGCCGAGGCGCATCGTGGGCCAGATGCGCTGCATCGCGGACACGCCCGAGTCGTGCCGGGCATGACTGAAGAGGTGTAACGGGTAGTCGATCGCGACGCCCAGCAGCGTGAACCCGAATGCCAGCGTGATGCCGTGTACGGTCTCGAACAGCACCGCGACGGTCGTCAGCCCGGCAAGGAACCCGGTCAACAGCGGCAGTGCCGCAAGGAACAGCATGCGAACGTTGCGAAAGACGGCATACAGGACGAGCAGCAGGGCGAAGCTGGCCAATACGCTGCGCAGCGTCGCCTCGGCGCGGATCGTCTCCTGCAGTTCGACACTGAATGCGCCGACCCCGGTGACGTCGAGTGTCAGCGCGTCACTACCCGGTAATGCGCGGAAGGCAGTTTGAACGGCATCGACGGCGCCCGCCTGGGCAGCAATGTCGATCGAGGCGGCCGTTGTCTCGGCCAGCAGCACCGCACTGCCGTTGGCCGCAACCCACGGGTCGCCGCCGAGTTCGGCCGGCGCGAGCGATTCGAGCACGTCGAGCGTGGCCAGGTAAGGGTCGCGTGAGACCAGCTCGAGCAGCTCCGCGCCGCCGCCGAAAGACAGGTCGCGCAGGCGCTCCTCGATGGCGCCGCGCAGCCCTCCGGCACTGAAGTCGAGTTCGTCCATGACCAGGTAATAGTCGCTGACCGGGAACGGCACATCGGTTGCCTGCTCGTCGAATTCCCCATTGAGCACCGACACGAACCCGGGATTGCCAGCCAGCTCCTGTTGCAGGAGGCGCGCGGCCTCGACGGCATTGCCGGTCTCGCCGGCGCCAATGCCGACAACGAGCAGCCTCGAGGCGGGGCCGTTGCGAACCTGTTCGATCAGAACTTCGTGGGCGAGGGTGGTGTGACGGGGAAAGAACGCGCTCAGGTCGAAACTGAGTTGCAGCCGGGTGAGCAGGATGACCAGGGCGACCCCGATAGCGCCGGCCCACCAGAGCGAGCGTTGCATTGCGACGGACACGTACGACGCCCTACGGAGACAGGTCGTTGCCGATCTGCATCTGGTGCCACTCGTCGTTCGGCAGGCTGATCCTGATGCCGGTAACGGCCTGTTCGTTGCCCGTGACCTCGATCGAAGACAGGCGCCTGGCCACGGCTTTCGCGAGGGGCGTCATCTGCAGCGACCATGCGTCTGCGGAGCCGGACACATCGCACCGGAAAGCCGCTTCCAACTGCGCCTGGTCGCCGGCCAGCACAGCCTCGATGGCGCCGAGAATGGTCTTCAGCGCGCGGCTGCGGTTCAGCGACAGCTTGCGGGTCTTGCCGTCCCGCGTGACGATCACGCGATCGTCCGCGACGAGGATGTCCTCCTCGAACGGCGCCTCGACGACCTTGCGCAGCACGCCGGCATCGAGGTATTCGAGCCGCCCCGCCAGCACCATGGGCTCCTTGAACATCGGGTTGTTGCGCTCTTCGCGGAAACCGATTTCGGCAGGCGGCTGCACGGCGGCGCCGGCCAGGATCGATTGCAGGTCGGCTGGCCACGCCGGCGCACAGGCGACGAACGTCACCAGCGTCGCAAGCAGCGCACGGGTGCTCAGTATCCCGGGGCTAGGAAGAGCTGTCGGCTGGCTCGCCATTTTTATCTACGGTGGCTCTTAGCGACTCGTACAGGTCGAGAACCATCTTCCGCGCCAGCTTGCCGGTTTCCTGCCGCGGCAACATCGGCACGAGGTACATGGGGCGCGGCAGGAAGGCGGGATCGATAGCCTCTTTCAGGTTGTCCAGAATAGCAGACGGTTCGATACCCGGCGCGACCACGAGGGCGGCCAGCCGCCTGCTGTCTTCGCTCGGCAGGAAAAACACCCCGTCGACGACGCCCGGTATGCGCGTCAGCCGGTGATTGAGGTGGGCGAGGGAACCGCGTTTACCGGCGATGTTGATCATGTCCTGGTCGCGGCCCAGCCAGCGGAAGCGGGAGTCACCCACCAGTTCGATGACGTCGCCGAGAATGACAGGCTCCGGCAGGTGCGGCGCGCTGACCCTCGTTTTTTCATCGAGAATCTCGAACCGGAACGGCGCCGCGATAGTCCACAGCGTTTCAGTTGCCGTTGCTCGCGACGCCAGCGACCCGGCCTCGCTGCAGCCGAAGACTTCGTTGACCCGGGCGCCGAAACCGGACTCGAGGTCCGCGGCGAGCTGCTGTGACATCGGCGCCGTCGCACTGAGGACATAGTCGATGTCGATGCCGTCGATCCCGGCCGCCAGCAGCGATTCGAGATGGATGGGCGAGGAGACAATCACCCGCGGGCGCGGCAACTGTTCGAGCGCGTTCGCTATGTCCTGCGGGAACAGCGGCGTTTCGCTGCTGATCGCGATGTCGGCAAACAGTGGCAACTGGATCGACGTTTCGAGTCCCCAGTTGTGTTGCGGCGGCACGGTGGCCAGCATGTTGACTCGCGCGTTGCCGAGCCCATAGCTGACCTGGTTGGCCAGCGCGCCGCCGCGAACCGTCTCCCAGTACTTCGGGTGGCCGGTCGATTCGCCCGTGCTTCCCGAGGTAAAAACGATCGCCACGAGTTGCCCGGCGCCGATCTCGGGTATCGCCGTTGCGGCTGCGGCCGTCGCGACGTCGGTATCTTCGAAAATGTAACTGTCCGGGTACTCGCCGGCGATGTCACGCACGGTCTCGCGTTGCCGGTTCGGCGGCAGCAGGGTGCATTGGCCCGCGACGATCGCGGCGCAGAAGCCGAGCAGGAACGTGTAGCGGTTCGTCGCAAGGTTGATGACATAACGATGCCGGGGCAGCGTTTCGGCCAGCGTTGCGACCTGGCCCAGGAATTCGTCGACGCGGATCCCGGCCCCGCCGGTGCAGGCGATGACGTCGTCCAGCCTGCGGGTCGTAAGCGGGTATGAGGCGTTCAATTGCCCGGTAGAACCGGCTTAGGGCGCGTTCTCGGATACGTAAGCGCTGAGGCTGCCGAGCGAACCGAACACTTCCTGTACGTTCGCGTCGTCGGCTTTGAGCTGCACCGAGTACTTCTGGGAGATGGCCAGCGCGAGCTCGAGGGCGTCAATGGAATCGAGGCCCAGGCCCTCGCCGAACAGCGCATCGTCCGGGTCGATATCGGCCGCGCCGATATCCTCGAGATTCAATGACTCGACGATCAGCTGCGCAACTTCCTGTTCAAAATCAGACTGGGGCCGCATGGCAATTCCGTGCCTGTATAAGGTCTTTGTTTCAATCGATGACGCATGATAATTTGTTGACCGAAATTATCAATACACGCCCTCAGCCGGCTCGGCAATGACGATCAACAAGACAGATATCCTAATTATCGGTGGCGGCCCCGCCGGCTCGACGTTCGGCAACCTGGCCGCCCAGCAGGGCTGGCAGGTCACGCTGTTTGAGAAAGATTCGCATCCCCGATTCCACATCGGGGAATCGCTGCTGCCGATGACCATGCCGATCGTCGATCGGCTCGGTCTGCGCGAGGAACTGGAAGAAATCGGCGTGCGCAAGCTCGGTGCGGATTTCACGACGTTCCGCGGCGGCGCCTACCACCATACCTACCCGTTTGCGCGGGCCCTTGGCGACAGTCCCGACCACGCGTTCCAGGTGCGGCGGTCCGAGTTCGACCAGATGCTGTTCGAGGGGTCGCGGCGCGCCGGCGTTGACGCCCGCGAGCAAGTGACCGTTACCCGGGTCGACCGGCTCGAGAGCGGCGATCACCGGGTAACGGCCGTGGACGCCGACGGGCAGGAGTCAGTGTGGCAGACACGCTTCCTGGTCGACGCCTCGGGACGCGATACGTTCCTGTCCGGCAAGAACAACTGGAAGCACCGCAATCCGCGTCACGCCAGCGCGGCCGTATTCGCGCACTACCGCGGAGTCAAGCGCCGGGCCGACGAGCGCGAGGGCGACATCAGCATTTACTGGTTCGAGCATGGCTGGGTTTGGATGATCCCGCTGCAGAACGACATCATGAGCATCGGCGCTGTGTGTGACCCTGAGTACATCAAGTCGCGCAGCGGTTCCCTCGACGAGTTTCTGCTCAAGACCGTCAACAGCATGATCGGCGTCCGTGCGCGCATTCGCGACGCCGAACAGGACCGGCCGGCGCAGGCGACCGGCAATTATTCGTACCTGTCGAATCGCATGATGGGCGACGGTTTCCTGATGATCGGCGACGCGTTTGCGTTCGTGGACCCGGTGTTCTCGAGCGGGGTGCACCTGGCGATGAGCAGCGCGGAGCGCGGCATCGACGTCGCGCGTACCTGGCTCGACGGCGACCGGCGCGCTTACAAGAAGGCATGCCGCCGCTACGAGCGCATCACGCGCCGGGGACTCGAGACGTTTGCGTGGTTCATCTACCGGTTCCGCACACCGACAATGTCGTACCTGTTCAGTAACCCGAAAAACTCGTTCCGGCTCGTCGAGGGCGTCGTCTCGATGTTGGCCGGCGACGTGTTTACGAACAGGGCGGTGCGCCGGCGGCTGATCATGTTCAAGGGCGTGTACGCGTTCGTGACCTTGCTGATGCGACTGGGTGTGATCGACGCAACCAGTGGGTCGCGTCCGCGGCGGCGGCCAGAAGCCGGAAGCATGGTGAGTGGGTAACTCGGCGCCGATAGACCGCAGCGCGTTCCCGGCTGCGAGCAGCAATAGCCTGCGCATAACGCTGACACCCGCCGTGCCGGCGACGCCGCCGGACAGCAACCTGTTGCTCGCGTTTCACTTCGGCCGCGGCGCCGCCGGCGCCGAGACGCCCGGTGTCGTCAATACCGGTATCGACCCGATCCTGCAGGACGACCTCCACGAATGCTGGTGGTACGAAGGGCCGGTCGAGCACCGTCAGGTGGGCAATGCGCGTATCGCCGAGTGCGGCGATTTCGCCGTAGTGATCATGCAGGTTGCCGACGCAGGGCCTGCCGATTTTCGCGCCGTGACCTGCGGGCTCTACGAGGAGCTGCTCGACGCGGTTGGCGTGACCGCGCACCGCAACATTGTCCGCTTCTGGAACTACTTCAGCGACATCAACCTGGGCGAGGGGGACGACGAGAAGTACCGCCAGTTCTCGATCGGCAGGGCCGAGGCGTTCGAGGGGCGCGGTCTGATCGATGAGGCCGTGCCGGCCGCCACGGCGATCGGCAGCGTCAGGGACTGCGACTTCACGGTTATCGCCCTCGCATCGAAGCACGAGTTTCACAACGTGGAAAACCCACGCCAGGTCAGCGCCTACCGCTACCCGCGGAACTACGGGCCGCGCAGTCCCAAGTTCAGCCGGGCCGGCTGTGTGCGTGTTGACGACCAGCAGCTGTTGCTGATTTCAGGCACGGCCGCAATTATCGGGCACGAGTCCATGCATGCCGGCGACGTCCGGCTGCAGTGCGAAGAAACGCTGAACAACCTGCGCAAGCTGAGCGAGGCGGTAGCCGAGGTTGGCAGCGTCGATGCGGACGCCGTTCTGGATGGCGGGAGCGTCGCCAGGGTGTACCTGCGGCATGCGGCAGACGTCGACGACGTAAGGCGCCGGGTCGAGGAATTCCTCGGTGGCCGCCCGGAGTCCGTGGCCTATCTCAATGCGCACATCTGCCGGCGCGAGCTGCAAATAGAAATCGACGCTGCGACACTGGTCGGGCCGGCCTGATGCGGCGCTGGTGGCTCGGCGCGATCGTTTTCATCGCGCTTGACGGGCTCGCCCAGGAACCGCGGCCCGGCCTGCAAATGCTCGTCTATGGCGCGACCGGCAACATCGGTACCCACATCGTCGACGAGGCGCTGGCGCGGGGACACTTCGTAACCGCGGTGTCCCGCGACCCGTCGCGGATCGAAAAGCAGCACCCGAACCTGACTGCGGTTGCCGGCAACCTGCTGGATCCCGCCAGCGTCCGCGCGCTGCTGGCCGGCAAGGATGTCGTGGTCACGTCGGTGCGCGGAGTGATCGGCGACGACAAGGACCCGAAAAATTCGCTGCAATACCTCGCCGTCGTTGCCGTGGTCGAGCAGCTTCGCGCTCTCGGCGATGAGGCGGGCCGGCTCATCCATGTCGGTGGCGCTGGCTCACTGGAGATCGGGGACGGCAGGCTCTACGCCGACAAGCTGCCGAAACTGTTCCTGCCCAAGGGGCTCGAACTCGAAATCCAGGGCCAGATTCTCGCGCTGGAATACCTGCGGGCCGCCAGCGACGTCCGGTGGACCTACGCCACGCCGCCGAAGAACTTCACCAACGGCGATCGGACCGGGAATTTCCGCGTCGGCGCAGACGAACTCATGGAAGACGAGCGTGGCAGGAGCCGCCTATCGCGCGCCGATTTCGCCGTCGCCGTCCTCGACGAGGCCGAACTCGAAATCCACACCGGCCGGCGTTTCTCTGTCGCCTACTGAGCCGTCCAGCCGGGTCCGCGAACGACGCGCCCCGGGGTAGCGCCGGTGTGTTCGCCATCCTTGATGACCCGTTCCCCGTTGACGAACACGTGCACCATGCCCGTCGAGTACTGGTGCGGTTCGACGAACGTCGCGTGATCCTGGATGGTGTCGGGGTCGAAGACGACGACGTCGGCAAAAAAGCCTTCCCGAAGTTCTCCGCGGTGCTCGATCCGAAGGTTCTGGCTCGGCAGGGCCGCCAGCTTGCGAATGGCCTCCTCCATCGAAAGAACCTGCTCCTCGCGCACGTACTTGCTCAGCACCCGGGTGAGGCTGCCATAGGCGCGCGGGTGTGTGGCTCTCTCGAGGAACAGACCTTCGGGCGCGAGTGATGCCGCGTCGGTATTGAAGCTGACCCATGGCAGGGCCACGGCCTTGCGCACGACATCTTCCGACTGGGTGAAATACACCGTCTGGACCCGGCTGCCGTCTTCGACGATCAGGTCCATCGCCGTATAGCGCGGGTCCGCGCCGCGCATCTCGGCGACTTCGGCCAGCGTCTTTCCAGTGAGCGGTTTCAGTGCCTCTGACTTGAAACCGACCAGCAGGATGTTGTCCGGCGTGCCCGCGCCGACGTACATGTTGTCCCACTCGAGCGTCGGCTCGCTCATCTCCTGCGCGATCCGGTCGCGCAGTTCTTCATCCTGCATGCGCTCCAGCGACGCGTCAAATCCGCCTTCCTGGACCCAGGGTGGAATCGCGGCGTTGAGCCCGGTGCTGCCCGCCGGGTACGTGTAGACGTCGGCCGTGATCGCCAGGCCTTCGGCCCTGGCCTCCTCGACCATGGCGACGGCCTCGTCGAACAATGGCCAGTTGTCCTTACCCGATGACTTGATGTGGTAGATATTCGCCCTGATGCTGGCTTCGCGCGCGATGGTGATGAGTTCCTCGACGGCTGCCAGCATGTTGGCGCCTTCGTCACGCAGGTGGGAGGAGTACATGCCGTCGTACTCGGCCGCTACCTCGGACAGCGCGATCAGCTCATCGGTGTCGGCGAAGCTCCCTGGCGGGTAGATCAACGAGGAGGCGACGCCCACCGCGCCGTCTTCCATGGCCTGGCGAACGAGGTCGCGCATCTGGTCCATTTCTTCAGCCGTGGCCTTGCGGTCCTCGAAGCCGATCACGTACTTGCGCGGCGTGGCGGCGCCAATGAACGAAGCGACATTGGGCGAGATTCCGCGCCTCTCGAGAAACTCGAGATACTCGTCCAGTGTCGTCCACTCGACGTCATAACGAATATTGGATTGCCGATCGACCATTTCCTGCTTCATCGCCTCGTTAAGGGG
>JASJBB010000066.1 GCA_030066735.1 Woeseiaceae bacterium
ATATGCATATAGGGGTACAACATGTTTGTCGATGAAGATCGCGCATTGCCAGCGCGTGTGTTCAGGAATTCCTTTTTTGTCGCTCTGATCCTCAGCGTCGCTGCGCCTGTGGCGGTTGCGCAAGACCAGGAACAGGCAGAGGCGCGTGACGACGCCGTGGAAGAAGTTGTCGTCACCGGCTCGCGAATCAAGCGTGATACTTACAGCAGTATCGCACCGCTGCAGGTGATTTCCGGACAGGTGTCGCGCGAGGTCGGAACCATCGACCCGGGCACCATTCTGCAGGAAGCCACCTCGGCAAGCGGTCAGCAGGTTGACATCACCTACCAGGGTTTTGTCACGCCTAACGGACCGGGCGCGTCGACGATCGATCTTCGCGGTCTCGGCGATGCGCGCACGCTGGTGCTCATAAACGGGCGCCGCGCTGCCCCCGTCGGCGTGGAAGGCGCTCCCTTCGCGCTCGACCTGAACGTAATTCCGAGCTCGCTGGTTGATCGTTACGAAATCCTGACGGATGGTGCATCGTCGACCTATGGCTCCGACGCCATTGCGGGCGTTGCCAACATCATCCTGCGCAAGGACTTCGAAGGCTTCGAGTTCGAGGCCTACACACAGATTCCGGAACACGCCAACGGCGTCGTCAACACGGTTAACGCTGCCTGGGGTTACACGGGCGATCGCGGTTTCTTCGGCATCGCAGCCGACTATTCCGAAGCAGAGCGTGTACAGCGTCGCGACCGTCCCTGGTCGGAGAATTGCGAAAGCTATCGCGAGATTACGACCGACGGCGAGATTCGCACGACGTTCATCGGTTACAACCTCGAGTATGGCATGAAGACCTCCGAGTGCACGGTCGGGTTCGGAACCCAGCGCGTGTTCGATAACGAGGCCGGTCTGTTCGGTTCCATCTACTACACGCCGGGTACCACCAATACCGGTATCCCGAACTTCTCCGAGGCGACTCTGTTCGATGCTGTCGTCGACATAAACGGTGATGGTCTCCCCGACGTCGACTTTGTTGACTACTTCGTGACCAACGAGGACAACATCTCGGACCTGTTCCCGGACAGGGATCGTCTTAGCGTCATGTCTTACGGCGAATATACGTTTGCAGGCGATATGAACGTAACGCCTTATTTCGAGTTCAACTACAACTCCCGCAAGACGACTGCAAAATCTGCGCCGGGCGGCACGCTCGCCGTCAACGACCTCAACATACCGGGCACCAACCCTTACAATCCCTGCAACCCGAACGGCATTAACGGCGTCGATTGCGGCCTCGCCTGGGACAGCGTCATCACCAACGCGGGTTTCATCGAGAAATTCCGCGATCGCTACGAACCGCTCTGCGGACAGTTCGGGTTTGATCGCGCGTCGTGCACGCCGGCGCTGTTCGGAATCCTGCCGACCGGCGGTGTGGGACCGATTTCGCTGGAAGCTCAGGTCTCGGTAAACGGAGATCGCGACAACGTTGTTACGGATATCGAGCAGTACCGCTACGTTGCGGGTGTGACGGCTGATTTGCCGATGTTCAACATTGGCTCGCTGGACAACTGGTCCATGGACTTCTCAATCGTACACTCGGAATCCACGGGCACGTCGCTCAGGCAGGGCATCCGGGAGGACTTGTTGCGTTACTCGGTGGATACCACCATCGTCGACCCCAATACCGGACAAACGGTTTGCGGCATGGATAACAATGGCGACGGGATCCCGGACAGTGGGGATTGCGTGCCGGTCAACATGTTCTCCCCGACGCTTTATGAAAACCTGATCGGTAATGACTTCGCGACCGAGGCCGAGAGAGACTTCTTGTTTGGCAAACGCGAATACGACACCGAGTACAAGCAGACCCTGTTTACGTTCCTGTTGACTGGTGATTTGTTCGGCCTGCCGGGTGGTGAAGCGGCAGCGGCAATCGGTTATGAGCAGCGCTTCGACGAGATCGACTCTATTCCCAATGACGTCGCTCGCGATGGTCTGCTGATCGGATTCTTCCGCGACCTTGGCGCCGTTGGCGAAAAGACCACCAAGGAATGGTTTGCCGAGCTGGAAATGCCGCTGTTTGCAGGCAACCCGGGCATGGAAGAACTGACGGTCAACATCGGTGCGCGCCACACGAACGACGAGTTTTACGGCGGCGCGTGGACCTACTCGGCCAAGCTGGCGTATCGCCCCGTCGATTCGCTGCTGATTCGTGGCACGGTCGGCACTTCTTACCGAGCGCCTAACCTGCGCGAGAACTTCCTGCAGGGTACCAGTGGCTTCCTCGGCCTGTCCGACCCCTGCGTAACGCCGGAGTCTGCAATCGCCCTCGACCCGAATACGGGTGGATTCGTTTATGACCCGAATGGGGAAACGAGGACGCAGACGGTCCTGGATAATTGTGTTGCCGCAGGCATCGACCCGACTAACCTCGGCATTACGACGGGCGGCTCTTCGATTTCAGCCTACTCTGTCGAGATCCTGCGCGGTGTCGGCTCCAATACGCTGGACGAAGAGAAGTCAGAGTCCTGGACTGCCGGCTTCGCCTGGGATCAGCCGTTCTTCGATTCATTCGACATGACGATCGGCGCGACCTACTACGAAGTCGAAGTCACGGATGAGATCGTGCAGCTCGCAGCGCAGTCGAGTATCGATGCCTGCTATGAAGACGCTGAAGGGGACAGCCCGTTCTGCTCCAACATCACGCGCAGAGTTGGCGGTGATGGGCTGATCAGCCTTGTCGACCAGGCGTTCCTGAACCGCGACGCACTGAAGACTCGCGGCGTGGACCTCAATCTGGCGCTCGACATTCCAACCCAGCTGTTTGGGCGCGCTCTCGACCTGAGCTTCGATCTCAACTTCAACCGCAAGCTCGAGTTCACGACCTTCTTCATCGACACCGAGGCAGGCTTCGTCAGTTCGGATAGCGATCTCGGCCAGTTCGGGTATCCCGAATGGGAAGGTCAGGGCATCATGCGTGCCGATATGGGCAGTTACCGGTTCACCTGGGGCACTCGCTACATCGGCTCGGTTCGCCAGGACCCGGATATTCGCGCGGCCAACGACTTTGATTCCTACCCGACTACAAATACCTGTGGCGGCTGGAGTCTCGGTTTCGGCCCGGACCCCGACGCTGACGTGCAGTGCAGGCCCGTGGGCGAGGCGGACAACTACTTCCGCCACGACACGTCGTTCTACTACCTTGGCGACACATGGACGTTCGGTGTCGGCATTCGCAACGTCACCGACGTTGCGCCGCCCAAGGTTGATAGCCGCGTGGTGTTCTCCGGCTGGAATATTCCGTTCGGCGCCGGTTACGACCTGAACGGCCGCTCGTACTTCCTGAACGTGGCGGCGCGTTTCCAGTAAGAAACGTCGGCGGTTTTTGCTAAAATCGACAGCCCGCAAGAGGGATCTTGCGGGCTGTTTTTTTGTCCAAGTTCCGACAGTTTTTTTGAATTGATCCTGAGTGGGGTTTAAACGTATGAGAACCGGCTTCGTACTGATCTTGTTTTCCTTGTTGATGGGGTTTTGTAACACTGCTGTCGCGAAACCCTATCCGCTCGAGTACTTCGCCCTGCGCGAAGTGACCAACAATGTGACCGTCTCGCCAGACGGCGAGCGCGTCGCCATGCTCAAGATCATGTCGCGTGAGGGCAACCCCGTGCTGCACGTCTACGACGCCGACGACATGGATGCAGATGCCTTCGTCGTCGACTCCGACCCGATGGAGATTTTCTCCTACTATTGGGCGAGCGACGAACACATCGTAATGACGCTGCGGCAGAAAACGCGCAAGATGGTCAAGGGTCAGGAGGACAGTGTCTACGATTACCGCGTCGCGATCCTGAACGTGGACGAAGAGACATTCGAGGACTTTGACGCGGTAAGGCCCCGTGTCGAGAACATCCTCGTGAATGTGCCGAACAAGATCATCATCTCCGAGCAACCGGATGCGGATAATCCGTTCAAACTCGACGACGCATACCGCCCGCGCGCCTACTACGAGATGGACCTGAAGCGTGGCACCAAGAAGCTACTGATGCGCGGCAAATGGTCGGTTGCGCAGGTCGCGTTTGACGCAGAAGGCCATCCTCGCGTTGCGCGTGGCTTCGATGTCGACGACGGTGAGTACATCATGTACTACCGCGACCCGGGCGAGAAGGAATGGCGCGATGTCTGGCGGGCCGACGAGGATAACTTCGAGATCTGGATGGAAGACTCTGTCGGTTTCGACCCCGCCGTACCGGGCAATGTGTTGCTCAAGTCGTTCAATGGCGATGACAAGATGGGGCTGTGGTCCTACAACACGAAGTCGGGGCAGTTCGACGAGCTGCTGTACCGCCGCTCGGATGTCGATGTATACGGGGTTCGAATGCACAGCAACACCTGGAAATACCCGCAGACCGTCACGGCCGTCAGTTATTTCAAGGACAATTTCCACTTCGAGTATTTCGACGAGATCGAAGGCGCGACTTTCAGGCAGCTGGAGGGCCTGATACCCAACTCGCATTACGTGTCGATTACGTCGCGCTCCCGCGACGGCGAGTCGCTGGTCGCAATGAACCAGGGTCCGCGCGATCCGGGCACTTACTACCTGCTGCACAACGGCGAGTTCAAAGCCGTGGGTAGCAGGTCGCCGCTCCTGGACAGCGAGGAACTGGCCGACGTCGAGTTCTTCGAGTACGAGGCGCGCGACGGCAAGAAGCTGACTTCGTTCATGACGATTCCTAAGGGCGAACCACCGTATCCTACGGTCGTGATGCCACACGGCGGGCCGCATGTTCGCGAAATCGTACTGTACGACGAGTGGGCGCAGATGCTGGCCAACAACGGCTACCTGGTCGTGCAGCCGCAGTTCCGCATGTCGCATGGCTACGGCTATGAACACTTCACGAGCGCATTCCTCAAAGGCAGCGAGGCCGGGCGCATGATGCAGGACGACAAAGATGATGCCGTGCTGCACCTGGTCGAGGAGGGCATTGCCGACCCGGATCGCCTGGCGATGTACGGCTGGTCCTACGGCGGCTATGCCGCGCTGGTCGCGGCATCGCGTACGCCGCAGATTTACCAGTGCACGATCGCAGGCGCCGCAGTGACAAGTTATGTGCAGGCGGCGATCGACGGATTCCGTGGCACGACGCCGCGCGGAACCGGCAAGGTCTGGGATGAGGTCTACGAGCGCGGTGCAGTCCAGCCTGTTGACGAAGTGCCCAAGGTCAATGTGCCTATCCTGCTAATCCACGGTGACGTGGATTCACGAGTGCTGCCCAAACAGGCGCGCCTTTACGTCGATGAGCTGGAGAAGCACGAAAAGGAACACAAGATGGTGTGGCTCGAGGGCGCCGATCACTTCTATGTCACCCTGTTTTTCGACCACCAGCTGACCCTTTACGAGTCGCTGATCGATTTCCTGCACAACGATTGCGGCATGCCAACGAACCAGACCGTAATGCAGGTGGTCGCTGCTATTGAGGACAACTAAAACATCTCGCTGGGTCCGGGCGACTCGTCCGAGGGCTTTTCACGGCTCTTGATGTGCTCGCCCGTGATCATCTTGTCGTAGCTTAGTCCGGGCCCGACCATCGGGTAGACGCCGGCGTCGGGGTCGATGATGACCTCGAGAAACGCGGGGCCCTCGAACGCCATGAACTCGGCGACCGTCGACTCGATGTCGGCAGGCTTGTCCAGCTTGCGCGCGAATTCGAAACCATCGGCCTGCGCCGTCTTGACGAAGTCCTTACTGTGCAGCGACTTGTCCGACGCTGACATTCGGCTGTCGTAGTAGAGCTTCTGCCACTGCCGCACCATCCCGTCGCCATAGTTGTTGAGTACGACGACCTTGACGGGCAGCTTGTAGGTTGTGGCGGTCTCGAGTTCGCCGATATTCATGCGAATGCTGGCGTCGCCGTCAATGTCGATGACGACGCGGTCCGGCTGCGCGAACTGGGCGCCGATGGCGGCCGGCAGGCCGAAGCCCATCGTGCCCATGCTGCCCGAGGTCAGCCACAGCCTCGGTACCGCATAGTCGAAGTACTGCGCCGCCCACATCTGGTGCTGGCCGACGCCCGTCGAGATGATCGCTTCGCCCCTGGTGTGCTTGTTGATCTCTTCGATTACGGCATACGGCTGAATCAGGTCGCTGTCGCGATCGTAATTGAGGCAGTACTCTTTCTTGAGATGTGCGATGTGCTCGTGCCAGGCCGAGTAGTCTTTCCGGAATCCGATTCGCCTGCCGTAATCAAGCAGAGCCGTCAGATCGCGATCCAGCACGCCGACATGGTGCCAGTCGACGCGTTTGACCTTGCCGATCTCGGCAATGTCGACGTCAAACTGAGCAATGTTTTTCGCGCCGCCCGCAAATGCTTCGGGGTCGCCCGCAACACGATCATCAAATCGTGCGCCAACGGCAATCAGGAAATCACAGTCCTCGACGGCGTAGTTCGCGGAGGCGAGCCCATGCATGCCGAGCATGTGCAATGCCATGGGATGCTGGGTATTGCCGACGCCCAATGCCATCAAGGTGGTCGTGCCCGGAATATCGTATTCATTGGCAAAGCGGCGCAGCGGCTTGGTCGCATTGGCGTTGATGACGCCGCCGCCGGCATAGATCAGCGGCCGCTCCGACTGCGCCAGCATTTTGAAAAAACGCTCGCACGCGTGATCCGTGAGTCGATTCTCGCGAACGGATTCGAGGCGGCGCTCGTAGCCGGGCAGCGACAAAGCGCCCGCGCCCCTGAACTCGCCCTCCCAGTTCTGCACGTCCTTCGGGATATCGATGACGACGGGACCCGGGCGCCCGGAGCGCGCGAGCTCGAATGCGCTGCGCATCGTGGCCTCGAGTTGCTCCGGATCGGTGACGAGAAACACGTGCTTGGCGACTGAGCCCATGATCGCCATCACCGGCGCCTCCTGGAACGCGTCGGTACCGATCGCGGCGCGCGGCACCTGGCCGCAAATTACGACGATCGGGACCGAGTCCGCCATGCAGTCACGCACCGGCGTGACCGTGTTGGTCGCCCCGGGGCCCGACGTGACCATGACAACACCGACCTTGCCGCTGGCCCTGGCGTAACCGGACGCCATGAACCCTGCGCCCTGTTCGTTGGCCGGCACGATGAGCGGCATCGGCGCTTCGCCGTTCTCGTCCTGGTGGGTGTCGTTGTAGCGGAAGACCGCGTCGTAGGTGGGCAGGATGGCGCCGCCACTGTAGCCGAAGATCGTGTCGACGCCTTCGTCGGCCAGTACCTGCACAACGATATCGGCGCCGGTCATGGCCTTGCCCGCGAGCGGATGATCGCTCGCCGTCGTGGATGTCGCCTGCTCGTTCATCGTCGCGTCCAAAACGCCGTAAGTGACGGATTTTTCAGCGAGTGTTTACTAATTCGTGGTGCATTGCAATACTCCGGGAATGCGACACGCAATTTCAGTGCTACTGCAAAATGAGGTCGGCGCGCTGACGCGCATGACCGGCATGTTCTCTTCGCGCGGGTACAACATCGATTCGCTCAACGTCGCGCCGACCGACGACCCGACCGTGTCGCGCGTCACGCTGGTCATTTCAGGATCCGACGCGGCGATCGGTCAGCTCAATACGCAGCTCGCCAAGCTCGTCGATGTCGTCAACATCCACGACATGACGCTCGGCGAGCACTTCGAGCGCGAGCTGTGCATCGTCAAGCTGAAACTGGCCACGGGCGGGATGGCCAAGGCGCTGGCCTTCGCGAAAAAGCACGGCGCCGAGATTCTCGACGACTCGCAGGTGAGTTGCACGATTCAGCTGACCGGCCGGGTCGGCGAGATCGACGACTTCGTTGCCGATGCTGCCGGCGTCGGCGAACTCTCGGCCGTGGCCCGCAGCGGCAGTGTCGCCGTGTCGAAAGGAGAGGTCACGCTGTCGTCGTTTGACGCGTACCATCACCTCTCCGGGTAATCCATGTCTGCGCTCGAGCTGTCCGACTATCGCCGCCTCGTCATCAAGGTGGGGTCATCCCTGTTGATCGGCGCTGACGACGCGGTGAATCGCGGCTGGCTCGAAGGGCTGGCCGAGGATATCGCGCGGTTGCAGCACGCCGGGCACGAAGTGCTGATCGTCTCGTCGGGCGCAATTGCGATTGGCAGCTCGGTGCTCGGCATCAACCGGCGCAGGTCGCGGCTCGAGGACCTGCAGGCGGCGGCTGCGGCAGGGCAGGTGCAGCTCGTGCACGCGTGGCAGGAAGCGCTCGGACGGCACGACATCGCGGCGGCGCAGGTATTGCTCACCCCCGAAGACACCGAGAACCGACGCCGCTTCCTGAACGCCCGCGGCACGCTGGCGAAGCTGCTCGAGAACCGGGTCGTTCCGGTCATCAACGAGAATGACACGGTCGCAACCGAAGAGATCCGCTACGGCGACAACGACCGCCTGGCCGCGCGCGTCGCCCAGCTCGTCATGGCCGACGGACTGGTGCTGCTGTCCGACGTCGACGGCCTCTACACGGCTGACCCGAGCAAGGATGCCAACGCGGAGCACATCGCCGAAGTGCGCCGCATTGGCGAAGACATCCTCGCGGTGGCGGGAGAAACCCGCTCCGATATCGGCAGCGGCGGCATGGCCACCAAGGTGCAGGCCGCGCGTATCGCGACCCACGCCGGCTGCTCGACGATCATCGCGAGCGGCAAGGTCGACCATCCGCTGGCCGTGCTGGCCAGTGGTGGCACCTGCACGGTGTTTCGAGCCGAGGGCACGCCGGCAGCCGCCCGCAAACAGTGGCTTGCAGGCGTCCTCGATGTGCGCGGTGAGCTCAGGCTCGACGAAGGCGCCGTGCAGGCATTGCAAGCGGGCAAGAGCCTGCTGCCCGTGGGCATGGCCGAGGTCGTCGGGGCGTTTCGCCGCGGCGATGTCGTGACGCTCGTCGATGGGTCGGGCAGGGAGCTGGGCCGGGGCCTGGCCGAGTACTCCGACGAGGAGGCCCGGCAACTGGCAGGCTGCCAGTCCGAGCACATCGAGCAACGCCTCGGGTACCGCGGCAGTTCGGTCATGGTTCATCGCGACGATCTGGTACTGTTCGACAATGATTGAAGAGACAATGACCGCCATCGGCAGAAGTGCGCGCCGGGCGGCCCGCGCGCTTGCGCTCGCCGACAACGACGCCCGCAATGCCGCGCTGACGGCCGCGGCCGGCGCGATTCGCCGCCGCCGCGGTGAGATACTGGCCGCCAACCAGGTCGACATGAGTGAAGGTGGCGAGCGTGGGTTGAGCAACGCCATGCTCGACCGATTGCTGCTCGACGACGATCGCGTGGAGGCCATGGCCGCCGGCATCGAGACGGTGGCCGGCCTGGGAGACCCGCTTGGCAAGGTCCTGGCCGAGTGGGACCGGCCGAACGGGCTGGTCATCCAGCGTGTCAGCGTCCCGCTGGGCGTTATCGGCATCATCTACGAGAGCCGGCCGAACGTAACGGCCGACGCGGCCGCGCTGTGCCTGAAGTCGGGCAATGCCGCGATCCTGCGCGGGGGCTCCGAGAGTTTTCACTCGAGCCAGGCGATTTACCAGTGCCTGCGCGAGGGTCTGGTGGCCGCGGACATCGATGCGGACGCGGTGCAGATGGTGCCGACCACGGACCGCGCCGCGGTGGGTTTCCTGTTGTCGTCGATGGGAGAGTGGCTCGACGTCGTGGTGCCGCGTGGCGGCAAGAGCCTGATCAAGCGGGTGCAGGACGAGGCGCGAGTTCCGGTTATCGGCCACCTCGAGGGCATATGCCACGTCTACCTGCACGAGCAGGCGGATACTGATATGGCGCGCGATATCGTTCTCAATGCCAAGATGCGGCGCACCGGCATCTGCGGCGCTTGCGAGACGGTGCTGGTCGACCGCGCGTCGGCAGAGCGTCTGCTACCGCCCGTGGCCACAGCGCTCATCGAGGCCGGTTGCGAGATGCGCGGCGACGCGGAGGTCCGCGAACTCCTGCCCGAGGCGGTCGCGGCCAGCGAGGAAGACTGGTCCACCGAGTATCTCGACGCGATCATCTCGATCCGTGTCGTCGACGGTATCGAACAGGCGATCGCCCACATCGCCGACTACGGGTCGGGCCACACGGAAAGCATCGTCACAGCCGATGACGCTGCGGCCAGGCGTTTCTTCGAAGCGGTGGACAGCGCCATCGTGTTGCAGAACGCCTCGACCCAGTTTGCCGACGGCGGCGAGTTCGGCATGGGCGCCGAGATCGGCATTGCCACGGGCCGCATTCACGCGCGCGGACCCGTTGGCGCCGACCAACTGACGAGCTACAAGTACGTCGTCCGGGGCTCCGGCCAGACCCGGCCCTGATGCAGGACGATCGCGCCAGCTACGACGTGGCGGTCATAGGCGCCGGCATCAATGGCGCCGGCATTGCACTGGACGCGGCGCTGCGAGGGCTCAAGGTCATCGTGCTCGACCAGGACGATCTTTGCAGCGCCACCTCCGCGATTTCCAGCCGGCTCATTCACGGCGGCCTGCGCTACCTGGAATACGCGGAGTTTCCGCTGGTCTTCGAATCGCTGCGCGAGCGCATTACGTTGCGGCGTCTGGCGCCGCACCTCATCCAGCCGCTGCGCATCAATATCCCCGTGTACGCGTCGGCGCGGCGCGGACCGTTGCTGATCCGGCTCGGCATGATCCTCTATGACCTGCTGTCGGTCGGCAAGACCGTGCCGGGGCACGACATGCTGGGGCGGCAGAAAGCCATCGACGCCGAGCCCGGCCTGCAACATGAAGGCCTGCGCGCGATGGCCCGGTATTACGACGCGCAGGTCGAGTTCGCCGAGCGCTGGGTCCTCGAGATCCTGCTCGCGGCGCGCACGGCCGGCGCCGACGTGCGCACCCACAATCGTGTTGACAGGATCGTCATCGAGGACGGCGCCGTGAGAGGCCTCGAGTTCACTGACCGGATTACGGGAGCAAGCCAGGCCTGCGACGCGCGTGTTGTCGTCAATGCCGGCGGACCCTGGGTCGACGAGGTGCTCGCGACTGCCGACGGCGCGCAAACGCAGTTCATTGGCGGCACCAAGGGCAGCCACATCGTCGTCAGTGGCTTCGACGGCGCACCGCAAGACGCCTACTACGTCGAGGCAGCGGCTGACGGCCGGCCGTTTTTCATCATTCCCTGGAACGGCCTGTACCTGATCGGCACGACCGACATCCGCTACGACGGCGACCTCAACCATGTGCGCGCCAGTGACGCCGAGGTCGACTACCTGCTCGACGAAACCAACCGCGTGTTTCCGGCCGCGCAGCTCACGAGGCGGAGCATCCACTACGCTTACTCGGGCGTGTGGCCCCTGCCACGGCGAAAAAAGGGCCCCGAGGGTTCTATCACGCGCAAGCACATCATTCGGGCAAACCGGAAAATCGCCAGGGGCCTGTTTTCGATCATCGGCGGCAAGCTGACGACCTACCGCAACCTTGCCGAGCAGGCGGTGGACAAACTCGCGAAGCCCCTCGGGCGCAAGTTGCCGGCTTGCCGCACCCAGGACCTCGAGCTGCCCGGAGCATTCGGCCGGGCGGAGGCCGCGGCCGCGCTCGACGCGTCGGACGTCGTCACGCCCGCCGAGTCCGACAGGCTGCTGCGCATCTACGGCGGCCGCGCTGCCGGGGTGCTCGACCTGGCCACCGGGGAGCAATTGCCGCTCGTCGAGGCCGAGACGGTGTTCGCGATCCGGGACGAAATGGCCAGGACGCTGACGGACATCGTGCACCGCCGCCTGATGATCGGGCTCGACGCGGACCAGGGGCGGCCGATGTACGCGCGCGTCGCCGCGGCGGCGGCGAAAGAACTGGGCTGGAGCGACGAAGAGCGAGAGGCACAGCTGCAGGCGCTGCAGGAATACAGCGATTCTCTGCAAGTCTGAATCGGCCGCTGGCCAGGGCCCCCGTGAGGGGAGGCGGGCTCCTACGGCGTGTAACGGATCTCGGCGAACAGCTCGCGCCCGCGCCCCGGGAAATAGCGGTAGTTGCCGAACGCGTAGTCGGCGCGGTCGGCAATATCGCGGTCCGTGACGTTGTTCAGCCGCAGTATCAGGTCAAGTGTCCGGGTGAGCGAAATGCCTGCGCGCAGATTGCCGATCGTATGCCCCGGATAATCGAAGTTGTTCTCGGCGTCGAGGTAGTACTTGCCGATCGAGGTCAGCTGTAACGCCGCGTCGATGCGCGGGGTCGGATCAAAGCGCAGTTCGAGACTGCCGAGCCAGCGCGGCGCGGTATCTACGTCGCGCCCCGACACGAATGTCTCACCGCGCGACGCGACGACGTCGAAGTCGTACGTATGCCGGGCGTACGTGGCGTTGAGCGCCAGTGACCATGTCTCGGCAAACTGCCAGTTGATCGCGACCTCAACGCCACGGTGCGCACTAGCGGCACCCGTCACGTTAAAGCCGTCGGCATCGCGGTACACGCTGCCGCGTTTGTTCATTGCAAAGTAGGCGGCGTCGAGCGACAGGCTGCCGGTGATTCTGCGGACGCCGATTTCGAAAGCATCGATACGTTCGGATTTCAGGTCTGCGACTTCCTGCCCGCTCTGCAACCGGTACAGCTCGGTCGCCTGCGGCGCGCGGAAACCGCGCGACAGGCTGCCATAGCCGCTGACCGTGTCGCTGAAGCGATAGCTGAGCGTGACCTTGGGCGCCAGGTTCGTGAAACTGTCGCTGCGATCGGCCGGCCGCGAGTACAGGCAACCGCCAAAGCCGCATTCAGTCCCGTCGTCGCGCGTATTCCCGTCGAGCATGCGGTTGTCGTAGTCGTAAGCGATGTAGTCGAGGCGCAGTCCGGCGGCTATCGAAAAGCGCTCGTCGACCGCCCAGTCGGTCTGTGCATAGACCGCCACGTTGGTCGAGGTCACTTCGTAGTCGTAGTGCTTGCCCTCGGGGCGGGTCTCGACGAGGAACGGCGAACCGACGGTCGGACCGTCCTGCGACTGTTTCAGGAACATGTCGGCCCACTCGACGTCGAAGCCGAGAATCGTGCGGTAATCGTCACCTTCAAATGCGAAAGTCGCCAGCGCGCCGGCGCTGATATGGCCGTTTTCCTCGAGCGGCTGACCGGGCAGGAAGTGCTGCAGGAATTCCATGTCCGAGTGGCGCAGGAACGGTCGTACGTCGACATCGAATCGTTCGGTCGCAGTGCTCCAGATGCCGTACAGGCGCTGCGCCGACGCTTTGCGAAACGCCTCGGGATTCGGGTTGCTGCGATTGATGGCGGAATCCTTGTAGGCATCCTCGCCGAGAATGAACCCCGCCGTCTCCTGGTCGAGGTCGGTCGCCGTGAAGCCCAGCACCACGTCGCCGCCGCCGGCATCCAACCGCAGCTTGGAGTGCAACTTGGCCTGCTGGTACCCGGCGTCGTCGCGGAACCCGCCGTCGTCGGCATACACCAGCGATGCGAACCAGGGCGAGTCGTCCGCGAACGGCGCGGCGACGTTGACGCGGTAGAAATCGTTGGCGCCGATCTCGAGCGAGGCGCTCGGGCTGCGGCCCGGGCCGGGCATGGGCATCAGGACATTGGTGATGCCGTGCAGGGCGTTCGATCCATACAGCGCGTTTGCCGGGCCGCGAATGACTTCGATGGACCGCGCCTGCTCGGTATTGGCCTCGAGCAGCCCATTGACGTTGCAAAACCCGGCGGGGCGGATCGGGATGCCGTCTTCGAGAAACAGGAACGCGCCGCAGGAACCCGCCCCGGTCAGGACGGGCGAACGGATCGCCGTCAAGTGCTCCTGGCCGCTGCCGCGGCTCAGCCAGACGCCGGACACGCGCGACAGCAGCTCGTGCATGTGGTGGTGCCTGACTGCATCCATCAACCCGGCATCGAGCCGGTCGATATTGCCCGCATGCAGCAGGCGCGGCTGTTCGCGCCGCTGGCTGGTCACGACGAGTTCTTCGATCACGTCCTCGGGCAACGCCATGGCAGGCGCCAGCAGGCAGGCGGCCGCCACTGCGGCGGCGGCATATTTCAACGGTAAAGGCATGCATCTCCCCACGAGCGCGCCATTATAATCGGCAGACGTTTTCGCGTCCCGGGCTTTAGCCATGCATCAACATTCCATTCTCAGCGGTGCCTGCCGTTTCCTGGCTGTCGTCTGCCTGCTGGCTACCGCTGCGGCGAACGCCGAGCGCCCGAAAATCGGTCTTGTGCTCGGCGGCGGCGGAGCACGCGGTGCCGCCCACATCGGTGTACTCCAGGAGCTGGAGCGCCAGCGGGTGCCGATCGACGCGATCGCCGGCACCAGCATGGGCGCCATCGTCGGCGGGCTATATGCCATCGGCAAGACCCCCGAGGAGCTTGAAGAGCTCGTAACGACGCTTGACTGGGTCGCTTCGATGCGCGACACGCCTTCGCGCGAGCACCTGAGTTTCCGTCGCAAGCTCGACGACGAGCACTACCCGATCACGGCCGAGCTCGGCGTGAGCCGCCAGGGGGTCGAGTTGCCAATGGGCGCCGTCGAAGGGCAGCGCCTGTCCCTGTTGTTGCGGGAGCTGACGATCGACGTTTCGCACATCGACGATTTCGACGACTTGCCGATTCCATTCCGGGCGATCGCAACCAATGTCGAGACCGGTGATGCCCACGTACTGCGGGAGGGGGACCTCGCGCAGGCGATCCGGGCCAGCATGTCGGTGCCGGCGGTGTTCGCGCCCGCCGAGATCGACGGCCACCTGTTCGTCGATGGCGGCATCGCCTCCAACCTGCCGATCGACGTCATGCGCTCCATGGATGTCGATATCATCATCGCCGTCGACGTCGAGTTCCCGCTGTACCCGGCCGACGAGCTCGACTCGGCGGTCAGGATCACGGAACAGATGATCACGATCCTGATGCGGCGCGAAACCCTGCGGCAGATCGAGCACCTCGGTGACGACGACATACTGATCCGGCCGGCGCTCGGTACTTTCGACTCGGGCGCCTTCGAGCGCACGCCCGAGACCATCGAACCCGGCCGGCAGGCCGCGCTGGCGGTTGCCGGGCGGCTGGGCGAACTGGCGCTCGACGAGGCTGCGTTCGCGGAGCACCTCGCGCGGCGCGACGATCCGCCACCGATCGCCACGGAACTGGCGTTCGTTCGCGTCGAGGACGACGGGCCTGTCTCCGCGCGCATGCTCGAATCGCACCTGGACGTCTCGCCAGGCGACCGCGTGGATGCTGCGCAGCTGTCTTCCGCCGCGCAGGATCTCTATGGCCTGAACCTGCACGAGCAGGTGAGCTACCGGCTGGTGGAGGAGGACGGGGCTACCGGCGTGGTCTTCAACGCCCGCAGCAAGAGCTACGGCCCCAACATCCTGAAGTTCGCCGTGTCGCTGGAGAACGACTTCGAGGGATCGAGCTCGTTCAATATCGGCACCCGCTTGCGCAGGATCGGCATCAACTCCCAGGGGGCCGAGTGGCAGACTGACCTGCAGCTCGGTACCGACCCGCACCTGATCTCGGAGTTTTACCAGCCGTTTCGAGCCGGTTCCCCGCCTTTCGTGGCGCCGCGCATCGATCTGCGGCAACGTAACCTGAACACCTTCGACGGCGAGGACGCAATCGCGCGCTACCGGATCTCGGAGTCGACCGCGTTCCTCGACCTTGGCGCGGAGATCGGGTCGGTCGGCGAGTTTCGTATCGGCGCGTACCGCGGTTTCGGCAATGCTCGAGTAAAGGTCGGGGCCCCGACCTTGCCGAACATCGATTTCGATACCGGCGGTGTACTCGCGCGGCTGCGTTTCGATACCCAGGACAACGCCCAGTTTCCGCGCAGCGGCGTACGGGCGGACCTGCGCTGGAACGTCTCGCTGCCGGGGCTCGGCGCCGATGCCCGCTACGACACGATCGAGGCGGAATTCGAGAATACCTGGAGTCGCGGCAAGAACAGCTTCGAATTCGGCGCGTTGTATGCGACGACGCTGGACTCGCAGGACGCGATCCAGGACCTGTTCACACTGGGCGGCTTCCTGCGCCTGTCGGGCCTCGAGCGCGCCGAGATCAGCGGGCCACACGCCGCCCTGGCGCGTCTCGTCTACTACCGGCGGGTGAGCGATTCGACCGGAGGCCTTCTCAACGTGCCGATCTACCTCGGCGCATCCCTCGAAACGGGCAATACCTGGAGCGATCGCGGCGACATCAGCTTTAGCTCGGCGCTGGTCAATGGTGGCCTGTTCGCCGGATTCGATACGCCTATCGGGCCGGTCTACACGGGAGTGGGTTTCGCGGAAGGCGGGCGCAGCAATTACTACCTGTTTTTCGGCGCGCCGCGCCGCTGGTAGTTCTAGCGGACGATTTTTTCGAGAACCTGGGTCGGGTTGTCCGTCTTGCGGTAGTAGCCGTGACGGATCGCCATCTGCTCGAACGCTGCGTCCCGCTCGGCTTCCGTGGCATACCAGTGGAGTTTCTCCCACTCGTCGCCGAGTACCTTGCGCAAGGTGTCGGCCGGCGGCAGCGTTACCCGGATGCCCCACGGGCGATCCGCGCCCGCCTGGCTGGGATCGACGAGGTTGTGTTGATGGCAGTAGTCCATGGCGCGGCAGTATACCGGATTGCGAGCAGGCGGATTTTGCCAAACAGGTCCTGTTTTGGGGGCCCGTGCCCGGTCATTGTGGGAGAATACGACGATGGCGGATCATACGGACCAACAGTCGCCCGGTGGCGAACGCGCCGGGCTCGATGCGACGGGCGAGTTCTTCAGTGTAGGTTCGCCATTGCACGCCGTGCGCGCCGGCTACGTCCGCCGTGGAGCCGACGACGTGCTTTACGAGACCGCCGTATCGGGCCGCTACGCCCACGTCATCGCGCCCGATCGCAGTGGCAAGTCCAGCCTGATCGCGGCCACGGCGGCGCGCCTCGAGAACAACGGCTTCAAGGTCGCCATCCTCGATCTCGAACAAATCGGCGTGCGCGATGCCGGGACCGACGCCGGCCGCTGGTACTACAGCGTGGCCTACAGGCTGCTGCGCCAGCTGCGGATCCGCGTTGACCTGCAGACCTGGTGGCAGGACAAGTCGATACTGAGCAACCGCCAGCGACTCGTCGAGTTCTACTCGGAGATCCTGCTGCGCAACGTGCACGAACGCGTGATCGTTTTCGTGGATGAAATCCAGTGCATCGAGGACCTGCCGTTCGCGGACCAGCTGCTCGGCAGTATTCGTGCCGCCCACAACGCGCGCGCGACGGATCCCGAGTTCTCGCGGTTGACGTTCGTCCTGCTGGGCGAATGCGACCCCCTGAACCTGATCGACGAGCCCGAGCTGTCGCCGTTCAACATTACGCAGGCCGTGGCGCTTGCGGACTTCACGCGCCCCGATCTCGACCTGTTTGCGACGGAACTGAACCTGCCGGCCGATAAGGCCGCCCTGGCGCTGGATCGCGTGTACTTCTGGACAGCCGGGCAGCCGTACCTGTCGCAGAAACTGGCCCGCGCGATCTCGCGGGACGAGATGGGCGGCGATGTCGTCGAAGATGTCGATCGTCTCGCGACCCGGCAGCTGGCGGGCCGTTCCGCGCTGCACAACGAACCCAACATGAGCCATATCCACCGCCAGGTGGTCAATGACAAGCGGCGCGAAGCGCTGCTCAACGTCTATGGCCGCATCCGCAAGGGCCTCGACGTGCCGGCCGACCTCGGCTCGCCGCTGCATCGGCGGCTGATCGCCATCGGCCTCGTGATCATCGACGAGGACGGCAATCTCGCGGTTCGCAACCGACTTTATGCCGCCGTGTTCACGGCGCGCTGGGCAAACGAGAACCTGCCCGCGCACTGGCGGACACCAGCGATCGCGGCAGCCATCCTGCTGGCGATCGTGGCGCTGCCATTCTGGTATACGCAGCTTCTGCCGCGGTCATACATCGAGGTACTCACTTCAGACACGGTTGAGCTGCAGTACGCCGCGGATGCCTATGCCAACCTGAGTTCGTTCCCGGGTCATGCAGACGCGGCCGAAAACCTGTTCCGGGCATTCCTGCAACAGCGGGCGGAGACGGCCCAATCCGGCGCCGAGATCGGCGCTGTCGCAGAACTCGCCAGTACCTTGCCGGACGCGGGCCGGCTGCCCGAGGAACTGCTGGCGGGTTTCTGGGACGCGAGGGCGCGCGAAGCGAGACGCGAAGAGCGGCGTGACGATGCGCTCCTGGCGTCCATCCAGTCCCTGGTGCTATCCACGCCGCAGCGCCGCAGCCACGCGGCGATGCTGGTTGCCGACGATTATCCGCTGTTGCGCGCCAGCCTATCCGGCGCCGAGAGCGGCGAGCTGGTTTTCGATCCGGAGAACCGGCTGCTCACGCTGATCGATGCGGCGCAGGTCTCGCAGTGGTCTCTCGACGCCGGTGGCTTGCTGCCACGCGAGGGCTGGACGCTCACTGCGCTCGAAGTGACGCCTCTGGTCAGGCGGGTGATTGTCGATCGGGAGGGCACCGTGACGCGGGCCGGCCTGACCGTCAACATCAGCCACGCACGGGCGACGGACCTGCGTATCAAGGTCATCGCGCCGTCAGGCCGCGCCGTGGAGATCGACCCCGCCGTGGACCGTGCTTCCGCCAACGAGGAACTGCGCATTCCCGCGTCCCAGCTCCGCGACCTGATCGGCGAGCCTCTTGCGGGCACCTGGAGTCTGAGTGTTCGCGACGAGGAACTCGGTGTTGCAGGTCGTCTCGTCGGCTGGAACCTGAATCTCAATGCTCAGGGGCTGGTCGAGGATTTCCAGCGCGGTCTCAATATCTCGGACCCGGTGGAGCGTGAAACAGACAATCTCTGGGTCAGCGAGGACGGCCGCCATGCAGTCGCACGTGCGATGCAAAGCGACAGCGCCCGGGTATGGGACCTGGCGTTCGCGACCCCTGTGCGCGCCGTCGCCGTTAACGAACTCGAACAACTGATCGGCCTCAGCGCGGGAGCGAGATACCTCGTCACCGCGACCCAGGACGTGGTGCACCTGTGGGATACGGCGACGGGGCGCCGTGCTTCCACGCTGGCGGTCGGCGCGGCCAGTTCGACGTCGGTGCTGACGTCCGACCGGACACATCTCTTCGTACAGCGGCGCAGCGACATCGACACCACGTTCGAGCTGTGGTCGCTAGAGAGTGGCGACGTCGTGGCTCGACTCGACGTTGCCGGTGCGCCCGCCCTCGTATCGCTGGACGCAACCGGCCAGCGAGTGGCCATCGCGGATTACGACCGGGCCGTGCGCGTGTGGGATCTTCGTACCGGCGAGTTGATCGTGCAAATCGACCTCGAGGCGCAGCCGAGCACCATCAGCCTGGCCTCCGGCGGCGAGGTGCTGGGGGCGGTCTTCGGCTCTGCAGGCGTTTCGCTGTGGCGCATCGACGCGCCGGGCAGGCCCTGGCTGGAAGAATTCGCGGCCGGCAACTGGCAACTGCGGTTCTCGAGTTCCGGCGCGAGGGCGCTCGTCGGCCGCGCGGAGCGCGGCTTCCAGGTGTACGACACGGCGCGGGGCAGGCTGCTCGGCCCGCCGCTCGGGGCCAGCACACCGGCGGGTGTCGCCGGCCTGATCGGTTTCAGCGCCGACGAGCAACTCGTCGTCACGGGCAGCGTCGCTGCAGGCGTGAGGTTCTGGCAGGTGCCGAACCTGCCTGACCTGGACGAGTCCCAGCTCACGGAGTATGCGCGCACGATCTGGACGCCATCGGGCGATTCCGTTGCTGTCGCCACCCCGGACGCGTCGCGCATCATCATTGGAGACCAGAACGGTAACGTCCACATCGTCCCTGCCGATGCTGGCAGGGACGGATTGCTGCAGCGGGCCCAGGAACTCAGTTTCTTCGGGCATCGTGCAGAAGTACGGCGCGTTGCGGTTAGTGCCGACGGCCGGCTGGCCGCCAGCGTCGCCGACGACAACACGCTGCGGGTCTGGAATCTCGCTGACGGGCTGCCACAGCCGTTCATTGCCGACATTGACGGTTTCGCGGTCGAACATCTTGCGTTCGAACCGGGCGGCGAACGGATCGCTGTCCTGGATGCCGCCAGCGTGAGAATCCTCGCGACGGATAGCGGCGAACAGCTTGCACGCTTCGACCTGGGCGAGCGTCACAGCTCGATGAGCTTCGCCGATAACGGCCGGCTTTATCTCGGCAGCGAGTCCGGGGCCCTGCGCGCCGTCGGGCGCGATGCTACCGGCAACTGGACGACCCAGGTTCTGTGGCAGGGCGAAAGCGGAATTCGCTGGCTGGAGGCGGCGCCGCGATCGCGTTTCCTGGTACTCGTCGACAATTCCAATCTCGCGCAGCAGTTCAATCTCGAGGACGGCAGGATCGGCGCCGCGACGTTACGGCTGCCCGGTGACGTAGACGAAGTCGCCTTTACCCCGGGTGGACTGCGGGTGCTGTTCCGAACCCCGAACTGGGTCCACCGTGCCGGTTCGTCGGGTAGCGGGCTGATCTGGCTTGATGCGGTCCTGGCGCCAAAAGCGCTGGCGAACGCACGCATGGTGTTCGGAGATGCGCGGGTGGACCAGGCGGCTGCACTCGGCAATCGTTTCTACCTGCCCGTGGCGGCGGACGGTTATCCGCGGCTGGCGGAACTCAGCTTCTCGGCGGCACACGCGCAGGGTCTGTTTGGCAACAAGGACCAGTTGTTCGACGAATGGCGCCGCAGGCTAGCGTTCGTCCCCGCGCAAGGTACGGACGAGTAATTCCAGGCCTGCGGCCGAGACTTCTTTCGCGGGGACCGGCTTGCCCACGCGCACGGTAACTCGCTGCAACAACCGCCCCGGGATCATGCGCAAACCGCCCCCTTTGCGCCGGCTGAACCAGCTGCCCCAGAGATTGCCGAGCGATACCGGAACGACCGGTACGGGACGCGTCGCGATGATCCGTTCGATGCCCGGCCTGAACCGCTGGATCTCGCCGTCGCGGGTAATGCCGCCCTCCGGGAATATGCAGACCACGTTGCCGGCGGCCAGCTCTTCGTCAACGCGTTCGAACGCCTCGTTCATGAGTTGTTCGTCTTCCATCTTGCCGGCAATCGGAATGGCCCGCATGTGCTCGAAGAAGAACCGCAGCAGCGGCATCTGGAAGATCCGGTAGTACATGACGAAACGCATGCGCCGGCGGATGCAGCCCGTCAGCAGGATGGGGTCCATGTAGCTGACGTGGTTACAGACCACAATCGCCGGGCCGTGGCGGGGCACATTCTCGATGCCGGTCGGTCGCAGCCGGTAGAGCAGGTTGATCAGTATCCACGCCAGGAAACGCATCATGAACTCGGGCAGCAGCGAATAGATGTAGACCGCGACCGCGGCGTTGAGGCCGGCAACGACAAGAAACAACTCGGGAATCGAGAAGCCGAGCTGGAGCAGCGCGATCGCCATGATCGAGGCGATGACCATGAAGATCGCGTTGATGATGTTGTTCGCAGCGATGATGCGCGACAGGTGTTCCCGCCTGGAGCGCCTCTGTATGAGCGCATACAGAGGGACGCTGTAGAACGCACCGAAGGCGCCCAGCAGCGCCAGGTCGGCGAGAATCTTCCAGCTGCCCGGGCGCTGCAGGAAAGTGGCGACGTCGGGCGCTGCGACGGCGGCCGGCATCGGCTGCGCGAAGTACAGGTGAATGGCGAACAGGCTCAGCCCAATAGACCCGAACGGCACCAGCCCCAGTTCGATGCGGCGGCCGGACATGCGTTCGCAGAGCAGCGAGCCGATGCCGACGCCCACGGCGAAGGCCACGAGCAGGACCACGCTGATCGCCTCGTTGCCGATGAGAATGTCAAGCGTGTACGCGGGGATCTGCAACGTCATCACGGTGCCGAAGAACCAGAACCAGGATATGCCGAGGATCGACAGGAAAACCGTGCGGTCCTCCCGGGCGAATCCGATGATGCGCCAGGTTTCCCGCCAGGCATTGAGGCTGATACTGAGGTTCGGGTCGACCGCGGGCGTGATTGGCACCTGCCGGCTCACGATGTATCCGAGTACCGCGAAACCGACGAGCAGCGCTGCCAGCAGCGTGTGCTTGGTCGGGTCGACGTCGACGGCCATGCCACCGATGATGAGTCCGAGAATGATCGCGACATAGGTGCCGGCCTCGACCAGCGCATTGCCACCAACCAGTTCCTCGGTCGCGAGTTGTTGCGGCAGGTAGGCGTATTTGACCGGCCCGAACAGCGTCGACTGGCAGCCCATGAGAAAAAGCACGCCGAGCAGGGTCGCGTAGGCCTGGGTCAGCAGGGCGAGGGCGGCGATCGACATCAGCACGATTTCGAGCAGCTTGATGCGCCGCATCAGCATGGACTTCTCGTACTTGTCTGCGATCTGGCCGGCCGTCGCCGACAGCAGAAAATAAGGCAGGATGAACAGCGCACCGGCGACGTTGGCCAGCTGGCTGTGGTTCATGTTCAGAACGACGACACCCTGGAACGTGATCAGGATAACCAGGCCGTTACGAAAGACGTTGTCATTGAGCGCGCCGAGGAACTGGGTGCCGAAGAACGGCGCGAAACGGCGCTGCGCAAGTAATGAAAACTGGCCTGGTTCGTTCAAGCGCGCGGATTCCTTGTGCCCAAAAGTGCGAACTCCAGCAATTTCACATATTGACAGCGGTGCTAAGATCCGCTGTTGCAGGATGCTGAAATATATACCATTTAGCCAAAAACAGGGCTGGCAATAGCCGAATGAAGCTACGCATTACATTGTTCTTGTGCGGAGCGGCAGCGCTCTCCGGTTGCGCCGAGGAGATACCGCCGCCGTCCGTCCAGGACTATCTCGCCGATCCTATCGCACTGGAGGCGGCCGTGGTGCGTTGTGCCGCGAACCGTTCCGAGACGCGCTACGAGGCCGAGTGCGTCAATGCCCGCCAGGCCGTATCCATCATCGAAGCGCGCAAGGATCGCGAGCGCAGAGACGCGTTCGAGGCGGAGTCGGCCGCGAAGCGCGCGGCGCTGCGCCGCACCCAACAGGCCGCTGCCGAGGCGCGGCGCCGGGCCGAGGAAGCCGAAAAGCGGCGCCGTGAAGCCGCCTACCTGGCGCAGTTCGGCGAGCTGCCGCCCGCCGAGGAAGAAGCCGGCGGAGGCGACGAAACCGCCGTGAATGCGCCGGGCGCCGTTCTGCCGGCCGCGCCGGAAACGCCGCCTGCCACTGCGCCGAGAACACCGCCTGCCACTGCGCCGAGAACACCACCTGCAAGCGCACCGAGCGCGCCGCCTGCAGTTGCGCCGGAAGAGGCACCTGCCAGCGACGGCGGCAATGCCCCGGTCGTGGAGGCCGAACCGCCCGCCGACCTCGATGCCGTGCGCGAAGAGCTGCGTCGCCGCAGCGAAGATTCCGGCAACTAGTCTGCGCTGCCCTGTATGCCGTCAGGCAGGGTGTGGACGTGCAGATCGCGCTGCGGAAACGGAATCTGTATGCCCGAGTTCATGAAGGCCTTGTAAACGTTGACGCCGAGTTCGTGCCGCAACCGGCCGCGATCCACGGGCCGATTGATCCAGCACAGCAGTTCGAAATCGAGACTCGAATCCCCGAAATTGCGAAACCGAACCCGCGGTGCCGGGCTGGTGCAGATCTCGTCGTGATCGGCGGCAACTTGCTCCAGCGTGGCAATCACGTGGTCCATGTCCGAGCCATAGGCGACGCCGACCGCTATGCGGATGCGGTGCTTCTCTGACGGCCCGCCGGCCTCGTTGATAATCGTACTGTTGCCGATGACGCCGTTCGGGATCGTGACCTCGATGTCGTCGCGCGTCAGCAGGCGCGTACTGCGCAGTCCGATATGGGTCACGACTCCGCGTTCGCCCGACTCGAGGATGATGTAGTCCCCGGTCTTGTACGGCGCGTCGACGATGATCGACACGCCGGCGAACAGGTTCGACAAGGTATCGCGCGCCGCGAAGCTGAGCGCAAGGCCGACGATACCGGCGGAGGCGACCCACGCCGTGACATTGATGTCCCACGCGAGGAATACGAAGTAGATGGCCAGGGCGGCCAGCACGACCTTCGCCACGTTCTGGACCAGCGCCATCATGCCGGTCTTGACGAGCTTGTTGCTGCGGTTGCGTCGCGCCGTCTGCGCCAGCACGTCGGTCAGCTGGCGCAGCATGTTGTACCAGATGACGATCGCGATCGTCTTCAGGGCGCCGAGCGTGATGTATGCCGCGCCGGCGGGCAGGTTGATTCGCTGCGCCGCGAGTCCGAGGCCGAGCAACACGAACGACATGAAGATGGGGCGGTGCAGCAACGCCACCAGGCGGTCGTCGACGTCGGTCTTCGAGCGGCTGGCCAGCTTGCCGATGGCGCGGGAAACGAGCCAGTCGGCAAGCTTGCCGATCCCGATAAAGACGACGGCAATAACCAGCGCCTGCAGGTAGAGGTTCGGGCCGATCAGTTCGACCAGGCGCTGCAATTCTGCCAGTGCTCGTTCCACTGTCGCGGCCGCCTAGTAATTCGGGTTGTAAGGTTCCTCGTCCGGGTCGGGAACCCCGAACGTACGGACGCTGGCCGATTCCGGATCGTCCGGCATGGACGTCGTGCCGGCGCTCATGCCCGGCTGCGTCGGGAGCCGCGCGGTCTGCGCGGTCAGGATCTGGACGAACTCGTTGGCGATGTTCGGGGCGATATTGGGCGAACTCGCGAATATCTTCTCGGGCGTCATGGTGGTCGAGCCATAAAACGCCACATTGGCTTTGCGGTCCATCGTGATTCCGGCGCCCTCGAAGGCAACGCCTGCAAACAGCCCGCGGCTGCGCGAGTAAGAGACGACCTCGGCCTGGAAACGGATGTCGGTCGCGACGCTGGTGTGGCGGCCCACGGGACCGGCCGCGACCGAAGCGTCGGCCCCGAGCGTGAACTGGCCGTTCGTGATGCGCTCGACACCCTTGCGGGTTCGGAACACCAGGATGACGTCGGTCGACTGCGCACCGACCTGCCAGCCGATGCTGCCACCGGTCATCGTGATGAAGGCCGGGTTGCTCCAGGAACTGTCGTCCTGGCGCACGACCAGGATGCCGCGGCCGCGGCGCGCGCCGACGCCGAAGCCGATCTTGACGACGTTGGGAACAACTGCGACCGCATACGCGCGCGATAGCAGGGCCGGCGGGATCGAGCGTTCGGGAATGCGCAGTAACTGGTCGAGAACGTCCGCAGCGTCGGCGACGCGGCGTTCCTCCCGAGTGGCCGCCGCCGCCGGAATGGCCAGCAAAAACGCCAACAGAAGCACGGTGGACCTGCGTGCAATATCGCTCATCAATTCGCTCATGGATAAATAGAATGGCTGTGCCAGCGAGAGTTCCATGATACGCGAATTCGGCGCCCTGCTCAGCGTGAAATCAGCCAGCGTGCTCCTCGGTGAGGATCGGTGGCAAAGGGCAATCGAGGCTGGCGCAAATGGCGCGTATCAACTCCGTCTCGCTGATGCTGAGCCTCTTGTCGGACATGACGGACGCGGTAATGGCCTCGAGCAGCATGCGCTTGCCGTCACCGTTCAGCGCCAGCAGTGTCTCGAGGCTCCTGTCGAGCGCCGGGACAGAAAATGCGTAAGCCGGCTCGAAGGCATACTTGCTGCCCCACTTGCCGAAGGTGGCCAGGCCAGCCGCGAAAGCTCGCTTGCGTTCGTCCTCGTTGTCGTGGCCGCAATGGGCAACGATCCGCAGCAGCTCGACGGCGGCGTCGCGGACCGAGCGCCGCCGGTCGCTCGTGCGTTTATTTCGCGCAGACGGCCGCATGGACTGCCGCAGGTTGCCGACGAGAATGCGGTAGTAGCAGTACTCGTAAAGGTCGATGTCGCCGTCGACCTCGATCAGCCGGTTCGCCAGGTCCAGCAGGTAGTTCAGCTCGGCGTCGGGCCGCCGCTTCAGTGCGGGAAAAGCGATATCCAGCAGGGGCAGGCGATACTCGGCGCCGGCTTCCTCGATCGCCTCGAAGTACTCACGAATGATGCGCACACGCTCGACACCCAGCCGTTCGGTCGCGATGCCCAGTTGCCGGTCACGGGTTCGTCCGCTGCGGTCGAGAATCAACGCGACTGCAAGCAGGAATGCGAGCTCCTGCGAGTGCGCGGCGTCGTAGAGTTTTTCGGGCACCGATCGGCGCAGGCCCGTTGCATAGGCGATGTGCTCCTGCTCCGGGTCGCCGACCATCTCCGCGATCGTCTCGGTCAGGTCGGTTGTCGTTCCGGTCGCCATGGCCGTCGTCATGCCGTCGTTGAAGCCGGCGACCTGCGGTTCATTGGCGACGGCTCGATAGGTCAGCCGGTCCACCACGGGGTAATCGCTGGCCTTGAAACCCGGGTCCAGCGCCTGGATGCGTTCGGTCAGCGGCGGGTGCGTGGCGAACATGCCGCTGAGCCGGGAGCCGGTGCCGAAGAGCATGTGGCTGACCTCCTCGGGGTCGGCCGCCTGGAAATGGGAGCCGTCGGAGTAACCCCCGATCTTCTTGAGGGCGTTGGCAATACCGTCGGTCTGCCGCGTGAACTGCACGGCCGAGGCATCGGCGAGGTATTCCCGCTGCCGCGAAACGCTGGCCTTGATGATGCGGGCGAAAAAGATGCCGATCCAGCCCAGGATCACGAGCCCGGCGCCCGCCGCGAGAATGACGGGGGCGCTGTTGCCGCGGCGGCTGGAGAATGCGCCCCACCTGCTGCCGCGCAGGATCGTGCGGCCTACCAGCGCGAGCACCATGATGCCGAACAGCACGCCCATGAGCCGTATGTTGAGCCGCATGTCGCCGTTCAGGATATGGCTGAATTCGTGCGCGATGACGCCCTGCAGTTCCTGGCGATCGAGGATCTCCAGCGCGCCGCGGGTTACGGCGACCGCGGCGTCGCCGGTTTCGTAGCCGGCCGCAAACGCGTTGATGCCGTTTTCGTGCTCGAGCACATAGATGTCGGGTACCGGCACGCCGGACGCAATGGCCATTTCCTCCACGACGTTGCGCAGCCGCTGCAGCTTGGGGTCCTTGATATCGGGCGGGATCTGGGTGGCGCCGAGCGATTCCGCGACCCGGCCGCCGCCAGACGACAGTGTCGCGGTCTTGAACGCCGTCGCGCCGACGATGACAAGGATCATGAGCAGGGCAAAGAGCGCGAGCATTCCCGAATAATTGGCCAGGAATGCGCCGAAGGTCATGCCCTGGTTCAGGCTCGTGAACGAATACGACGCCAGCGCAACGATCAGCGTGACGCCGGCCACGATTGACGCGGTCGCCAGCAGGTAAACCAGGACAAGGCGCCGCGAGCTGCGGCGCGCCTTGTCCTGTGCGTCAAAAAAGTTCAACGGCGCTGCGGGCGTTCAGCGAATGCGGAAGATCAGGTAAACGATACTTCGGGCGCCTCGCGCACTTCCTCGGACTCAACCTCGAGGAAGCTCGCCGGCTCGAAACTGAAGAACCCGGCAATAACGTTGTTCGGGAAGTTTTGCGCAGAGTTGTTGTACTGCAACACCGCGTCATTGAAGGCCTGGCGCGAAAATGCGACCTTGTTCTCGGTGCTCGTCAGTTCCTCCTGGAACTGCATCATGTTCTCGTTGGCCTTGAGGTCCGGGTATGCCTCGGAGAGCGCGAACAGCCGGCCAAGCGCGCTCGCCAGGGCGCCCTCGGACTGCCCCAGCTCCTTGATCGCCTGCGCGTTTGCGGGGTCGGCCTTGGCGGTTTCCAGGCTGGAGGCGGCCGCGTTGCGAGCCTTGATTACCGACTCGAGGGTCTCCCGCTCGTGCTTCATGTAGCCTTTGACGGCTTCGACGAGGCCGGGAATCAGGTCGTATCGCCGGGTCAGCTGTACGTCGATCTGGGCGAAAGCGTTCTTGACGCGGTTGCGTTCGTTAATGAGACGGTTGTAAATACCGATGCCCCAGAACACAATCGCAGCGAGTATTGCCAGGAATACCAGGAATGAAGTCACGGTCCCGCTCCTTCTCGAAAGGTCAATCCGGAGAGCATAGCGTCCACACTACGCTTTCTCTAGCAATGGTGGCATTTTTTGTGATTTCAATGCCGGCTCGCGCGGAATGGGTTGGCGATGCGCGCCCGCTGATGGGCACCGAGGTCAGCGTCCTGCTCTGGCACGAGGACGAAACCGTCGGCAAGGAGATCGTCGACGAGGTGTTTGCCGAGGCGTCCCGCATCGATCGCCTGATGAGCACCTACAAGGAAGACAGCAGGATCTCCGAGATCAACCGCCAGGCGGCAACCGAACCCGTGGTCGCGGGCGACGAGCTGTTCCGGCTGCTGCAGCGATCGCACGATATTTCGGTGCTGACCCGCGGCGCCTTCGACATTACCTACGACAGCGTCGGCCAGCATTACGACTTCCGCAATCGACAGCGTCCCGACGATGCAACAGTGGCGGCCGAGCGCGAGCTGATCGATTTTCGCTTTGTCGAACTCGACCAGGCGTCGGGCACGGTTGCGTTCCGGGAGCAGGGGGTGCGCATCAACCTGGGCGGTATCGCGAAAGGCTACGTCGTGGAGCGCGGCGTGAATGTCCTGCGCAAGCATGGCGTGCAGAACGGCATCGTTACGGCGGGCGGCGACTCGCGCCTGCTCGGAGACCGGCGCGGCCAGCCGTGGATGGTCGGCATTCGCGATCCGCGCAACGAGGCGGAAGTCGCGATTTCGGTGCCGCTCGAGGATGAGGCCATTTCGACGTCGGGTGACTACGAACGCTATTTCGTCGAAGGCGACACTCGCTACCACCACATTATCCAGCCGAGCACCGGCGAGCCGGCCGGCGGCGTGCACAGCGCGACGGTCTTCGGCCCGGATGCGGTCATCACCGACGCGCTGTCGACCTCGGTCTTCGTCCTGGGCGTCGACCAGGGCCTGCGCCTGATCGCCACCCTGCCGGACTACGAGAGCATCGTGATCGACGCACAGGGGCGCATCTTCTACTCGGACGGCCTGCAGTCGCCCGAATAGCCGCGGCCGATACGGGCAGTCACGCCGCGCCCGGCTCGGGCTTCGCAAGGCAAACCCTGAAGTTTGGCAGCGCAATCAGGAGATTGCGTCGCCTTCCGGTCTCGCCACGACGATTATCTGTCGCAAAAAAACAATCGATCTGTCGCCGAATGGAGACGGATATTCACTTTAAATTCAGCTAGATAGCTCTATCATAGAGTTTCCGTTGCTGGTCTGGATTGGCGTCCCGGCGGCGGCCGTGGCGCGGCACTGGCGACGTCCCGGAACAAGCTGGAACAACTATTATTTAACGTAATCTGCCGCGCTAACGCGGCATGCTGGTCGAAGTAAGGTGCAGGAGCGGCGCGGGGCCCAGGGAAAGGCGGCCGGATTGGCAGGCCGATTATGTTCATCCCAGTCGAGCCATTTGTGACATCAGTCACTCCCAGCCGTAGCCCCTCCTGTCACCATTCATCCTCTGGTATTGCCGCACCGGGACACGGAACGTGCCTGGATGAATTGACAAGGATTGAGATGATGAAGATGAAAAGCACTTTACTGGGTCTCGTATTCTGCGCCTTTGCCGCCACCAGCCTGGCGTCTTCCGGAGACCTCGCAGGACAGTCCGCTCCCGACTTCGCGCTCAAAAGCTCGACCGGTGAAAACCTGCGCCTTTCGGAGTTTCGCGGCGACGTGGTGATGGTCAACTTCTGGGCAACCTGGTGCGGTCCCTGCCGCCAGGAAATGCCGCTGCTCGACGAACTTTACTCACGCTATGGCCGGGTCGGTTTCAGCCTGCTCGGCGTGAACATTGACGACAATTCCTCGAAGGCCATGGACATGGTGTCGGAACTCGGCGTCTCGTTCCCGGTGCTGTTCGATTCCAGCAAGGAAGTCAGCAAGCTCTATGAAGTCGACGCGATGCCGGTAACGGTGCTGATCGACCGCGAGGGCACCGTCCGTTACGTACATCTCGGCTACAAGCCCGGCTACGAAGACAAGTACCTCGACCAGATTCGCTCACTGCTGAGGGAGTGACCGGGTCACTGCGATCGAGAGGAGAAAGATGGTGATGAACCGAATTTTGATCACTCTACTGACTGGCCTGTTGGTGACAGGCGCCGGAACCGTGGTCGCGGAAGATTCCGCCGAGACCGGCTTCGAAGAGGCGCAACGCCAGCAGTTCCGCAGCCTTGACGAGGACGTACAGTCGCTCAAGAAAGAGGTGCTGGACCTCAACAGGGACCTGTTCCTGCTCGAGGAAGAGTTGCTGTTCCCGGCGAACTCCCAGGTTGCCTTCTTCATTTCGATGGACGTCGGTGAGTACTTCGACCTCGATTCGGTCAGTCTCAAGATCGACGGCAAGGAAGTCACCAACTACCTGTACACGGAGCGCGAGGCCGATGCGCTCGTGCGGGGTGGCGTGCACCGCGTACACATGGCCAACCTGAAGACCGGCGATCACGAATTGATCGCGACGTTCGTCGGCAAAGGCCCCAACGTTCGCGACTATCGCCGCGGCGCAACGCTGACGTTCGACAAGGGCATCGGCGCGAAATACATCGAACTCGAGATTACGGACCGGGAAAAGAAGCAGCAGCCAGAGTTCGTCATCAAGGAATGGGAGTGATCGTTGCTCGGGCGCTGGTCCAACTTTGCCGCGCTGTGCCTGCTCGTCCTGGGCGCGGTGAACCCGGCACAAGCGGGGAAGAACGATCCCGAGCCGATTGTCGTCGAGGACCCGCAGTACGGCGAGGTCCTGTTCTACTTCTATCAGGATGACTATTTCCCGGCGATCGTGCGGCTGCTGGCCGCGCAGAAGCAGAACCAGCTGACGGAGCACGAGCAGCAGGCCGAGCTGTTGCTCGGCGGGCTGTACCTGTCCTACGGCCACCACCTCGAGGCCGCGGAGATCTTCGAACGCCTGCTCGCCGAAAGCGTCGACCAGGAAATCCGTGATCGCACCTGGTTTTTTCTCGCCAAGATCTGGATGCAGCGCGGCTATCTCGAAAAGGCCCAGGGAGCGCTGTCCAACCTGAGCGAAGACCTGCCGAAGAATCTCTGGCGGGAAGCGCAGATTTTGCAGTCGCAGATCTTCATCAACAGCGGCCAGTACGACCGCGCCATCGAGCTGCTCGGCAACTGGAAAGGCAAGACCGAGTGGTCCCGCTACGCGAAGTTCAATCTCGGTGTCGCGCTGGTGCGCAGCGGCAACGTCGAGGCGTCGCGCGAGATCCTCAGCGAGCTGGGCGATATCGACCCCTACAACGAAGAACTGACGTCGCTGCGTGACAGGGCCAACCTGGCGCTGGGCTATGCGATGCTGCAGGAGGGCCAGCCGCAGGCAGCGAAAGAACCGTTGCGGCGGGTGCGGCTCGAAGGCCCGTTTTCGAACAAGGCGCTGCTCGGCATTGGCTGGGCGGATGCCGAAGTGCAGAACTACCGGCGCGCGCTCGTGCCCTGGATGGAGCTGCGCGGACGCGACCTCCTGGACCCGGCCGTGCAGGAGTCGATGCTGGCGATCCCCTACGCGTTGGCGAAGCTCGACGCAGTCAGCCAGGCGGCCGATCACTATCTCAATGCGATCGAGGCATTCTACGAAGAAACCAACCGCCTCGACCGCATGATCGGCCTCGTCGAGTCCGGTGTGATCTTCGATTTTTTCATTGAACAGGATCCGCTCGGCACCACGGGCTGGTACTGGCGCCTGGAAGAGCTGCCCGAGGGCCCCGAGGCGCGTTACCTTTACCTGCTGCTGGCGTCGCACGAATTCCAGGAAGGCCTCAAGAATTACCGCGACCTGCACTACCTGAACCGCAATCTCGAGAGCTGGCAGGGCAGCATCGACGTCTTCGCGAACATGCTCGAGACGCGCAAGAAAGCCTACGACGAGCGCCTGCCGCGCGTGGAAGATGCGCTGGCGCGCGCGGACATCGACGACCTGGTGCAGCGCAAGTTCGAATTCGACTCGGAGCTCGATCGGATCGAGCGCGAGTCCGACTGGCTGGCCTTCGCCAACAAACGCGAGTTCGAGAACTGGAACGAGATTGCGGAGTATGCGGCCCATCCGGCGCTGGCTGCTGGTATTCCCGAAGCCGACGAGGTGCGCGACAAGGTCGATCTGCTGCAGGGCGTCATGCAATGGGAACTGGAAAAGTCTTTCCAGGACCGGCTGTGGCGAGCACGCCGCGATGTTCGCCAGACCGGCGAGTCCCTTGTCGAAGCGCAGCGCGCGCGGCGGCAGATCGACGACACGATGGCAAACGAAGTGCTGCGGTTCGACGACTTCAGCAGCCGGGTCTACGGGCTCGGCCCGAAGATCGACAACATGCAGCTGCAGGTCGCCGAGGCGATGGGCAACCAGCGCGCGTTCCTGCAGGCAATTGCGATCGGTGAACTGCAGGCGCAGAAGCAGCGGCTCGACGTTTACACCGTACAGGCGCGTTTCGCGCTTGCGGCCATTTACGACGTGGCGGCGTCGGGAGGAGCAGCGGGCGAATGATGGCGCGATTGCTCACATTGGTGCTCCTGTGCTCCGTAGCGGCCTACGGGCAGGCTGACGAGGTCAAAAAGCGCGACACGATCGCGAGCCTCGAAGACCAGGAAGTCGAAATCCGCAAGGGTAATGTCATCGCCGGCAGCACGGACCGCGCTCGCGATCAGTACCGCTCGTTCCTCGAACTCTCGTCCGATGACCCGGAGCTGCGCGCAGAGGCAATGCGACGCCTTGGCGACCTCGAGCTGGACGCTACCGAGGCCGAGCAGCTTGCTGCGAATCTCGACACATTGAATCACGCCAGCTTCAACAATGCCGTGCAGCTCTACCAGCAGCTGCTCGAGGCCTATCCTGACTATCGCCGCAACGACACCGTGCTCTATCAGCTGGCGCGGGCCTACGAAATTGGCGGCCGGACTGACGAGGCGCTCGATATTCTCAACGAACTCGTGGCGCGTTTCCCGGACACACCGCTGATCGACGAGGCGCAGTTCCGTCGCGGTGAGATGCTGTTCCTGCGCAAGCGTTACAACGATGCCGAGCTGGCCTACCAGGACGTGGTCGCGTATGGCCCGTCGGGCAGATTTTACGAGCAGTCGCTGTACAAGCTCGGCTGGTCGCAGTTCAAGCTGGCATGGCACGAGGACAGCCTCGATAGCTTCTTCGAATTGCTCGATCGCAAGGTCGGCGACATCGAGATCCAGGACGGCGACAACAAGTTCGAACAGTT
>JASJBB010000163.1 GCA_030066735.1 Woeseiaceae bacterium
ACGCGAGCTTTGCCGAGCTGGCCGCAAGCGCAGCTTTCGCTGACGCGCTGGCAGGCGGAATTCAGTAGGCAGCTGACAAAAAAATAAAAACCCGGGGATATTGCGGCAATGGATGCCGCAATATCCTTTGCGTTTACACACTTAGGGGAGGTGTGTGACATGCCAGTATCGAAGTTCGGTCGCTCCGTGGTAGCCGCCGCTCTACTCGGAGCAGCTTCGGCGGCTGGCTCACAGGGCCTCAGCCTGGTAGAGACGGAAGACCTGCGGCTGGTGTACTTCGACCCGAACCAGACCTACCTCGTACCCCGCGCAATCCAGACGTTTCACAGTTCCCTCGATCGCCAGAAGAGCATCCTCGGCTACGAACCGACGGAGAAGACCACGGTCCTGCTCGTAGACTTCAAGGACTATGGAAACGGGGGAGCCGGTGCCGTTCCGAGCAACCTGGTTACCCTGGATGTCGCTCCTGTAACGCCGACGTTCGAAACGTCTGCGCCGGCCGAGCGCCTGTACACACTGATGAACCACGAATTGGTTCACATCGCGGCGCTGGATGCGGCGGCCCCGAAAGATCTCGGCTATCGCGGCCTGTTCGGCGGCAAAGTCCTTACTACCGACGAGCATCCCGAGACGATGCTGTACAAGTACCTGACGGCGCCGCGGGACCTGGCGCCGCGCTGGTATCACGAGGGCATCGCCGTCTTCCTGGAGACCTGGCTGGCCGGCGGCCTGGGACGTGCGCAGGGCGGCTACGACGAGATGATGTTTCGCGCCAAGGTGCGCGATGGAACACACTTCTACGACCCGCTTGGCCTCGCTTCCGAGGGCGTGAGGATCGACTTCCAGCACATGGCCAATGCCTACCTCTACGGCGGGCGTTTCGTGAGCTACGTCGCGTACACGTATTCGCCGGAGCAACTGGTCGAGTGGATCAGGCGCACGGCGGACAGCCGGCGCTCGTACCGCGCCGAGTTCGAACGGGTTTTCGGCCTGCCGCTCGACGACGCCTGGCAGGACTGGATTGAGTTTGAGCGCGGGCACCAGCTCAGGAATCTCGAGGCGATTCGCCAGTTCCCGATTACGGAGTACGAAGACCTGTCCGATGTAGCCTGGGGCTCGACGTCGCGAGCTTTCTTCGATGCGGATCGCAACAGCCTGATCGCCGGCGTGCAATACCCGGGCACGGTTGCACACATTGGCGAGTTTTCGCTGGACACCGGAGAGATGAACCATCTCGAGGATATCAAGGTGCCCAGCCTGTACAGCGTCAGTTCCGTCGCCTACGACCGGGCGTCCGGCACGGTCTTCTATACCGCGGACAACAAGGCCTACCGGGACCTGATGGCTGTCGATCTCGAAACCGGGAAAGCCCGCATGCTGCTGCACGATGCGCGTATCGGCGAGCTCGTATTCAACGAAGCGGATCGCTCCATCTGGGGTGTTCGCCACCTCAACGGATTCGCGAGCCTCGTTCGAATCCCGTACCCCTACGAAGAATGGTTCCTCGTACATTCTTTCCCGTACGGCACCATCGTGTACAACATGGACATCTCCCCGGACAGCAGCCTGTTGTCGAGTTCGATCGGCAGCGTCGACGGATCACAGGCGCTCCGGGTGTTCGCAATTGAAGACCTGCTCGCCGGCGACATCGCACCCCGCCACGAGTTTGATTTCGGCCTTGCCACTCCCGAGGGCTTCGTCTTCTCGCCCGATGGCCGGTTCCTGTTCGGCAGCTCTTTCTACACCGGTGTCTCGAATATTTTTCGTTACGAACTCGAATCGGGCGAACTCGAAGCGGTCAGCAATGCCGAGGTGGGCTTCTTTCGGCCCATTCCCGTCAACAACGAGGAGCTGATCGTTTTCCGTTACACCGGCGCCGGCCTGAAGCCGGCGAGAATCAAGGCAACGCCGCTCGAGGACGTCAGCGCTGTCAGTTTTCTCGGCACGCAGATCGTCAAGAAATACCCGCAGCTCAAGGAGTGGCAAACGGATCCGGCCGATGACGTTCCTGCCGAATCGCGCATCGTCAACCAGGGTCCCTACCAGCCCATCAAGCACATGGGTTTCGAATCTATTCACCCGACGATCCTGGGTTACAAGGACTCGGTTTCCCTCGGCCTCAAGATGAACTTCACGGACCCGATCCGCCTCCGGATGCTGAGCATCGGCGCGGCCTACAGCCTGGACGGCGACCTTCCGTCGGACGAGCGGCCGAACGTCCAGATCGATTACCGCCATGCGGTCATCCGGAATTCGCCACTGTCGGGTTCCTGGCGGCTCGGCGCGAGCCTGAACCGTGCTGATTTCTACGACCTTTTCGGTCCGACGAAGCAAAGCCGCAAGGGATACCGATACTACGCTGGCTACGAGAAGACCCTGATTTTCGACGAGCCCCGCCGGCTCGAATTCGAAACCGAGCTCAATCATTACAACGATATCGACGCGCTGCCGCGCTACCAGGACATCCCGGCATCGATCAGCAAGCTGACGACATTCGACGCGCGCCTTGGCTACTCACACGCGAGAAAGTCGCTCGGCTCGGTTACCGAGGAAAAAGGCATCCAGTGGAATGTCGCTACGTTGTTCAACTATGTCGACAGCGACACCATTCCGAAACTTGCCGGCAATCTCGATTTCGGTTTCGCGCTACCGATAAGGAACTCGTCCATCTGGTTCCGCAACGCGGCCGGGGCGGCGTTCGGTGATCAGGACGACGAGTTTGCCAATTTCTTCTTCGGCGGATTCGGTAACAACTACGTCGACCGCGGGGAGATTCAGCGTTACCGCGAGTGGTATGCATTCCCGGGCTTCGAGCTCAACGCGATTCCCGGCCGCAACTTCTACCGTGGCATGATCGAGTGGAACCTGCCGCCGATCCGGTTCGAGCGAGCGGGCACCGCCAGGTTTTACCTGGCCCACCTGAGGCCTGCCATTTTCGCGAGCAGCATCACGACCAACCTCGACGACTCTGCGCTGCGGTTCGAAGCGCAGAACATCGGCGCGCAGGTCGACTTGCACATCGAGTTCCTGTCGCGGCTTACCATGACCTTGTCGGTCGGCTACGCGAAAGGTTACGGCAAGGGAGACTTCGAGGACGACGAGTTCATGATTTCGCTGAAGATAATGTGACGGCCGATCTCGTTATTCACCTGCTGCTCGGGCTGTTGCCCGTGTGCTGCTTTCTCGCCGCGCTCGTCTACCTCGACAGCTACAAACTCGTGCCGATACGCCGGGTACTCGCCGCGATCGCGCTGGGATGCGGCGCGGCGGCTCTCAGCTACCCGGTCAGCCTGTTCTGGCTGGATATTGCCGGCATCGACTTCACGACCTATACGCGCTACATCGCGCCCGCCTTCGAGGAGACCCTCAAAGCGCTCGTCATTGTCATCATGCTGCGCTTCAACCGCATCGGATTCCTCGTCGATGCCGCAATCCTCGGATTCGCCGTCGGCACCGGTTTCGCGATTCTCGAGAACCTGTACTTCCTGCGCATCGTGCCCGAAACGCAGCTCGGCACCTGGATTGTGCGTGGCTTTGGCACGGCGCTGATGCATGGCGGCGCGACCGCGATTTTCGCCGTCACCTCGCACGCGATCATTGGCAGGAACCCGACCATCGGCCACGCGGCATATATTCCGGGCCTGATCGTCGCCATCGTCGCGCATTCCGTGTACAACCATTTCTTCTTCGCGCCCGTCGTCAACACGCTCGCCGTATTGCTCACACTGCCGCTGCTGCTGGTCGCCGTATTCGATCGCAGCGAGCGAGCCGTCGCGGACTGGCTGGGCATGGGCTTCGACGCCGACACCGAGCTGCTCGAGTTGATCAATTCCGGCGAATTCTCGACATCGCGGGTGGGGCTCTACCTGCACTCGCTCAAGGAAAAGTTCGCAGGCCCGATCGTCGCGGACCTGCTCTGCTACCTGCGGCTGCACACCGAGCTGTCGATACGCGCGAAGGGCCTGCTGATGATGCGCGAGTCCGGGTTCGACAGCCCGGTTGGCGAGGAGACGCGGGGCAAGCTCGAGGAGTTGCGATACCTCGAGGACAGCATCGGCGCTACCGGCATCCTGGCCATGAAACCGTTCATGCAAATGAGCCACAAGGACCTGTGGAAAATCTACGTATTGTCCGACTGACTGGCGTTCGCTTGGTGTCAACCGGTTCATCGCCGGCGCGTTGAATAAACGACAAGACACAACAAGGAGCGAACCATGACACCCGCCACACGAACTGTCCTTATTGCCGCAGGCGCATTGCTACTTGCCAGCCCCGCCGTCGCGGACGACAGCAGCGCGCCCGAGGGCGAGCGCGAACGACAGCAGGTCACCGCCGAACAGCGGCAGCAGGCCCGGGAGGCGCGCCGCGAAGCGGTTCGCAAGCTGCCGCCCGAGCAGCGCGCGGCCGTTCGGGAAGCGCACCGCAAGGCAATGACGCCGGAGGAACGCGCGCAACACCGCGCCGAGATGCAGGAACGCAGGCGCAATGCGCACCAGGACGGTGAGCGCCGGCACAAGCGCCATCGCGAGGGGCGCGAGGAAGGCTAGTTGCCGGCCTGCGCGGCCGCGATGTAACGGTCCACTATTTCGTCGAGGTAGACGAGCGGTACCGACCCATTAACCAGCAAGGCGCGGTGAAAGTCCTTCAGGTCAAAGTCAGCGCCAAGCGTGTCCATGGCGCGTTGCCGCTCGTCGAGAATCTGCAGCATGCCGACCATGTAGGCCGTCGCCTGCCCCGGCCATACGCTGTAGCGAGCCGCGGCTCCCTGCGAAGAACCTGTCGTTGCACCGATATTGTCGACATTGAACTGCACGGCCTGGTCGAATGACCAGCCCATTGCGTGGATGCCCGTATCCATGACGAGGCGCGAGGCGCGCAACGCTTCATACTGCAGACGCCCCAGGTTCGAATACGGGTCGTCGTGCCAGCCCAGCTCCCAGGCCAGGCGTTCGGCATAAAGTGCCCAGCCTTCGATAAAACCGGTAGACCGCTGCACGGCACGGTAGACAGGCTGCTGCTGGTCGACCGCAATCGCGATCTGCGTGTGATGCCCCGGGATCGCTTCGTGATACGCAAGTGAGCGCATCTGGTACCAGGGCTCGCTGTTCTGGGTGCCCGCATAGAAGGCGCCCGGGCGAGTGCCGTCGGCCGATGGGCCAATATAGTAGCCGCCAAACGGAACGCCGATTACGACGACATCGGACGTCGGGAAAATGTCGAACGCATCGCCAACATCCATTCTCGCCTGGTCGATGATCGCTTCGTACGTCGACTGTACGTTCGCCGCCGGGATGATGCCGCCATCCTGGCTGACAAGGGTGAAATACTCCGGCAACGTCAGGTTCGGGTCGTAACCGAGTTCGTTGACAAAGATGTCCTGCATCTCGGCACGAATGCGTACCAGTTCATCAAGGCCGAGCTGGTGAATCTCGGCAGGCGTCAGGTCGGTCGTCGTGTGGTGTCTTAGCGTGAAATCGTAATAAGCGGCGCCGTCCGGATACTGCTCTACCCCGATTTGTGCAGGCGCACTTGACAACAGTGACTGCAGCTTGGCGCTTAAACCCTGGTAGGCAGGCCTTATGCTGTTGTTAAACGTATCTGACACCTGGTCCAGCAG
>JASJBB010000164.1 GCA_030066735.1 Woeseiaceae bacterium
TTCGCGGGCAGTCCGTTCACGGTCGGCACCTACATGGTCGAGGGCGGCTCGAGCCGGGAGTTCCCGACGATCAAGCGGCTCGCGGCCGAAGCGCCCGAGGTGCTGGATCACCTGATGGACATCGTCGCCGACACGACGATCGAGTACCTCAACGCGCAGATCGACGCGGGTGCCCAGGCCGTGCAGGTATTCGACACCTGGGGTTCGGCACTGGAGCCGGATGATTTCCGCCGCTTCTCGCTGGCCTCGATGCAAAAGATCGTCGACGGGCTGACGCGCGAGAAGGACGGGCGCCGCATCCCGGTCATCCTGTTTACGAAAGGCGCCGGCCCGCTGCTTCGCGACCTGGCCGATTCCGGTTGCGATGCTCTCGGTGTCGACTGGACGACAGACCTGGCGACCGCACGCGAGTATGTCGAGGACCGCGTCGCCCTGCAGGGCAACCTCAATCCGGCGACGCTCAGGGAGAGCCCCGACGTCATCCGCCAGGGTGTCGCCGACACGCTCGCAAGTTACGGGCGTGGTCCGGGACACGTATTCAACCTGGGTCACGGGATCACGCCGGATATCGATCCCGAGCATCTCGGTGTGCTGGTCGATGCGGTGCACGAGCTGTCACCGCAGTATCACGATTAAACGAGAGGGATCCGGTCGGCGCTTGAAGAGCGCCTCCTACGGTGCAGTATCGAGCAGATGATCCTGTAGGAGGGGCTCTTGAGCCCCGACCTCCTGCGGCAGGTTCAGGCCGCCGATTCCCGCCCGAGCTCCTTGAGCTCTTCGTCCCGCAATTCCCGGCGCAGGATCTTGCCGACATTGGTCTTCGGCAACTCGTCGCGGAACTCGACCTGTTTCGGTCGCTTGTAGCCGGTCAGCTGGTCCTTGCAGTAGTCGAGCACCATCTGCTCGGTGACCGCGGTGTCCGTCCTGACGGCGAAGACCTTGACGATCTCGCCGGACCGTTCGTCGGGAATTCCAATGGCGGCCGCCTCGAGGATGCCGTCCATCTCGACGACGACGTTCTCGACCTCGTTCGGATATACGTTGAAGCCCGAGACGAGGATCATGTCTTTCTTGCGATCCTCGATGTAGACGAAGCCTCCCTCATCCATACGTCCGACGTCGCCGGTCCTGAGCCAGCCGCCCGGCAGCATGACCTTGGCGGTTTCGGCCGGGCGCTGCCAGTAGCCTTCCATGACCTGGGGCCCGCGAATGCAGATTTCGCCAATCTCGCCGATCGGCAGAGGATTGCCGTCGTCGTCCGCAATCATGATGTCGGTCGACGGCATCGGCAGGCCGACCGAGCCCGTGAACTCGGAGTCGATCGGGTTCGATGTGGCCACGGGCGAGGTCTCGGTCAGCCCATAGCCCTGGTGGATATCCACGCCCGTGACGCGCTTCCACTCCTCCGCCACCGCGGGCTGCACGGCCATGCCGCCGCCGACCGCGGTCCGCAGATGGCCGAAGTCGACAGCCGCGAAGCCGGGCGTATTCAGCAGGCCGGCGAACAGCGTGTTGACGCCGGTAATCATGTTGAACTTCTGCCTATTGAGTTCCTTGACGAAGCCCGTCATGTCGCGCGGGTTCGTAATCAGCACGTTCAGGCCGCCCTGTGCCATGACCGTGAGGCAATTCGTCTGCAGCGAGAAGATGTGGTAGAGCGGCAGCGCCGTGATGGCAACGACGGGCTCCACGCCCTGGTAGACGTCCCCCTGCCAGACCATCGTTTGCTGCACGTTGAAGACCATGTTCCGGTGCGACAGCATTGCGCCCTTCGAGACACCGGTGGTCCCCCCGGTGTACTGCAGGAAGGCGATATCGGCGTAGCCGAGTTCCACGGGCTTGATCGCCTCGCCGTCACCGAGCTTGAGTGCTCGCCGGAAGCGAAGGTGGCCGGGCAGCGAGAAAGGCGGTACTTCCTTCCTGATCCTGCGCAGGACGAAGTTCACGACCCAGCCCTTCGGCGGGCGCAGCATGTCGCCGACGCCCGTGACAATGACATGCTCGACGTCGGTGTCTGCGATGACCTCCTCGAGAATGCTGGCGAAGTTCTCGAGGATGACGATGACCCGTGCGCCCGAGTCCTGGAGCTGGTGCTTCAGTTCGCGCGCCGTGTATAGCGGATTGACATTGACGACCGTGAGCCCGGCGCGGAAGGCGCCGCACATTGCGATCGGATACTGGAGCGTGTTCGGCAGCATGATAGCCACGCGTTCGCCGCGCGTGAGGCCCGCGGACTGCTGCAGGTAGGCGGCAAATCTCGCGGACTGGGCGTCGAGATCGCGGTAGGACAGCGTCGTGCCCATGCAGGTGAAAGCCGGCTGGTCCGGGTATTCCCTGAAGCTGTTTTCAATGAGGTCCCGCAGTGATCGAAACGGTGGTTCCGGTACCTCGGCCGGTACCCCTGGCTGGTAGGACTTGAGCCAGACTTTGTCGTCCAAGGAGCCCCCTTTTCCCGCTTTAAGTCAAAGCGTTACCAAATGAAACAGACGGAAGAATAGCGCATCCGTCAGACTACGACACGGGCCTAGTTCGTAGTCTCGATGGCCGCTTCGATGACGGGCCAGGCGTTGTCGAGCAGCCTGGGCTGCGCAGCGGCGTTGGGATGTATGCCGTCGGCCTGCATGAGCTCGTCGTCGAGTGCGACGCCGTCCATGAAGAACTCGATCCAGGGGATGTCATGCGCCGTTGCGACGTCACGAAAGGTGCCTTCGAATGCCCGGATGTAGCGCGGCCCGTAGTTCGTCGGTATGCGGATGCCGAGGAGGCCGACCGCCGCGCCGGCCGATTGGGACGTCTCGATGATCCGGGTCAGATTTTCACGGGTGCGGGACGGCGGAAAGCCACGCAGGCCGTCGTTGCCGCCGAGTTCGATCACGACGACCGCAGGTTCGAGGCGCGCAACGATATCGTCGATTCGGGTTGCTCCGCCCTCGGTGGTCTCGCCGCTAATGCTGGCGTTGACTACGTGATGTTCGTAACCTTGCTCGGCGAGGCGGGCTTGCAACAATGCGGTCCAGGACAGGTCTACGTCTATGCCGTAGCCAGCCGACAGGCTGTCGCCGAGCACGACGATAACGGGTGCTTTGTCGGCTCCAGCCTCGCGGGGCAGCGCCACGCCGGCCAGTACGACCACGATCAACAGCAAAACAAGGGACTTGATAGAGCGCATGGGTAATTCGTCGTCCAATGACGCCGCGGTGCTCGCGGCTTTCAACCTCACCAAGCAGGTTAGCAGTCCTGAAGGGTCTCTGACCATTCTCGACGACGTCAGTTTCAACGTCGCGCCGGGCGAGTCCATCGCCATTGTCGGTGCGTCCGGCGCCGGCAAGTCGACGCTCTTGTCGCTTCTCGCCGGACTCGACGTGCCGACCCGTGGCCACGTCATCCTGGATGGCAAGGATCTCGGCAAGCTCGACGAGGATGGCCGCGCCCGCGTACGTGCCGACAGCGTCGGTTTCGTCTTCCAGTCTTTCCACCTCGTGCCGTCACTGAACGCCCTCGAGAACGTCATGCTGCCGCTCGAACTGGCTGGCGTCGATAATGCCCGCGATGCATCCCGCGGCATCATCGACAAGGTCGGCCTGGCCGAGCGCTGGTCCCACTACCCGGCCCAGTTGTCGGGTGGCGAGAAACAACGCGTGGCCGTCGCGCGAGCGTTTGCGACCGAGCCTGCGGTCCTGTTCGCCGACGAGCCGACCGGCAACCTCGACAGCCGCACGGGCGAGAAGATCATGCAGCTCATGTTCGACCTGAACAGGAGCTCGTCGACCACGCTCGTGCTCGTGACCCACGACAGCGACCTGGCCGCTCGCTGCGACCGGGTGTTGAGCCTCGATGCCGGCAAGCTGGTCAGCGACGTCAGGGCCGCTGCATGAGCGCACTGCGCTTCGCGATACGCAGTTTCGGCCGCGAGCTTCGTTCCGGCGAGGTGCTCGTGCTGCTTGCTGCCGTCAGCCTGGCCGTTGCGGCGCTGACCGCGGTCGGCTTCCTGACCGACCGCATCGGCAAGGCCGTTGCACGGCAGGCGAACGAGGTGCTGGCAGCGGATCTTAGGCTGCGTTCCGCTGAACCGATCCCCGATGAGTGGCGCGAGCTGGCCGCTGAATTCGCACTCGCGACGTCCGACACCCTGTCCTTTCCGACCGTCGTCTTTGGCGCAGACGGAAGTGCGCTGGCCAGTCTCAAGGCCGTGGACGACGCCTATCCCCTGCGCGGTGCCATGCGGATTTCCGAGGGCCTGTTCACCGAGCAGCGCGAAGTGGATACGGTCCCGGCGCCCGGCGAAGTCTGGGCCGATGCCGCGCTTCTCGCCCGGCTCGATGCCAGCGTTGGCGACACGCTTGCGATCGGCGAACTCGATCTTCGCGTCGATGCCGTGCTGACCTACCGGCCCGACCAGTCCATCGGCTTTGCGTCGCTGGCGCCATCGTTCGTAATGAACATTGCAGACGTACCGACGAGTGGGCTGATCGCGGAAGGAAGCCGCGTCGGCTACGCATTGCTCGTCGCTGGCGCCGATGACGCCGTCAGTGAGTTCAATACCGCGATTGCGGATCGACTGCCGGAGGAAATACGCACGCGCAGCGCCGAGGAGTCCAGCGAGCGCGCCTATGCCGCCGCCGATCGTGCGCAGCGTTTCCTGTCGCTGACCGCGGTCATCAGCCTGCTCCTGAGCGCCGTTGCGATCGCGATGTCGGCGCGGCGTTTTGCTCACCGGCGCATGGATACCGTGGCACTGATGAAGAGCCTCGGCGCAACGCAGGACTTCGTGATCACCGTATCCGTGCTGCAGCTTCTCGCGCTCGGTTTCATCGGCGTTATCGTGGGCAGCGTCGGCGGCTTCCTCGCCGAGAGTGCACTCACGATCGTCCTCGCCGACCTGATCCAGGGCGACCTGCCCGACCCGGGCCTGAAACCCGTGCTCCTGGCATCGGGCAGCGCCATCGTGCTCCTCATGGGTTTCGCCTTGCCGTCGCTCCTGCAGCTCAAGGACACGCCGCCGCTGCGCGTGCTGCGGCACGACGCCATGCCGCCGGCGCCCTCGCGAATCCTCGTTGGCGGCCTGTCACTGTCGGCCGTTGCGGCCCTGCTGTACCGCGCCGTCGGCGATGCGCAGATGCTCGTTATCCTGCTGGGCGGCATTGTCGTCATCGCTGCGGCCCTGTATTTCGTCGGCCGCGGGCTCGTGGCGGCGATGGGGCGGTTCCGGTCCGGCGTGGGCGTTGCGTGGCGTTACGGGCTGGCGAACGTCGCCCGGCGCGGCCGCGACAGCGCGGTCCAGGTTGTGGCGTTCGGCCTGGGTCTGACCGTGCTGCTGCTGCTCACGATTGTCCGCACCGATCTGCTCGACGGGTGGCGGCAGACGCTCGACGCGGACGCGCCCAACCACTTCATGATCAACATCCAGCCGCAGGAACGCGACTCGGTTGCGGGCATCTATCGTGCTGCCGGCATCGAGCCCCCCGAGTTCGTGCCGCTGGTGCGTGCCCGCATGTCGACGATCAACGACGTGTCGGTCAAGGACCGCGAGTACCCGGACCCGGGCGGCCGCTGGATGGCCAATCGTGAGGCCAACCTGTCGT
>JASJBB010000065.1 GCA_030066735.1 Woeseiaceae bacterium
GCTCGAGCTGTCGAGCAGCTTCCATCCGGCCCGGCTGCGGGAGCTGCTGCGCGAGCCGTTGTTCACCTACGCCAACGTTCCGTACCGCATTCGGCCCTTCGAGGCCCTGCTCAAGGACCCGAAGAACACGGTCGACTATGACGAGGACTCCGCGGCACGTATCGAGCAACGCGTCGCCCAGATCGGCTCGGACGGCAAGCTGATCCTGGATGCCGAAGGCAACGTATACCAGGTCAACCTGCTCGAGAAACTTCTCGTGCCGCTGCTGGCCAAGCTCGGCAACCTCGTCGTTGACGGCGGCATCTGGATGAACACCCAGCGCCCCGAATGGAACGACGCCAACAACGCCCTGGTCGGCCAGGGCCTGTCAATGGTGACGCTTTACTACATGCGCCGTTACGTGCGTTTCCTGCAGCAGTTGCTGGAGCAGGAATCGGGTACGTTTGCCCTGTCGGGCGAAGTCGGCGACTGGCTGGCAGACACGGCCGCCGCCCTGAGCCGGGTGCGCGGTGAACTCGGCGGAGCGCCGCTCGAGGCGTCGCAGACCTACGAACTGCTCGGCGAACTCGGCGCCGCGGCATGCCGCCACCGGAAAGCCATCTACGAGAGTGAGTCGTTCTCGGGAACAGTCGAGCAGCCGCTGGCGGCCGTTAACGGGATGCTCGACGACGCCCTTGCCGCGATCGATCACAGCATCGGCAACAATGTCCGTGACGACGGCATGTACCACGCCTACAACACGCTGCACGTTCGCGACGAAATCCTCGATACCGGCACGCTGTACACGATGCTCGAGGGCCAGGTCGCGGCCCTGAGCGCCGGCGCGATCTCCGCGGACGAGGCCGTCAGCGTGCTCGACGCACTGTTCGCCAGCAACGTCTACAGGGACGACCAGAAGTCGTTCATGCTGTACCCGGACCGGGAACTCCCGGGATTCCTGGCCAAGAACCGCATCCCGGAAGACGAGGTCGCACAGATCCCGCTGCTGCGGAGCATGCTCGAAGCGAACGACAGCAGCATTGTGCTGCAGGATGGAGACGGCCATTACCGGTTCAATGCCAACTTCGCCAACGTCGGCGACCTGCACGAACAGCTGGATGCACTGTCGGCGACCTACGGCGAGTCAGTGGATGCAGCGCGCCGCCCGCTGCACGCACTGTTCGAGCGCGTCTTCAATCACCAGGACTTCACGGGCCGCTCCGGCACGATGTTCGGATTCGAGGGACTGGGCTGCATTTACTGGCACATGGTCTCCAAGCTGCTGCTGGCCATCGAGGAGAATTTCTTCGCCGCCATCGACAACGGTGCCGACGAGGCGGCCCTGCAGCGCCTGGGCGAGCTCTACTACCGGGTGCGCGGCGGTATCGGCTTCAACAAGACTCCTGCCGAATACGGGGCGTTCCCGACCGACCCCTACTCACATACGCCGAAACACAGCGGCGCCCGTCAGCCCGGCATGACCGGCCAGGTCAAGGAAGAAGTGCTGACGCGATTCGGCGAGCTCGGCATTCGCGTCGACGACGGCATCGTCAGGATCCGGCCCGCACTCCTCCGGGCGAGGGAATTCATCAACGAGCCCAGGGAGTTCTGCTATCTCGACGTCGACGGGAACTGGCAGAACATGACCGTTCCCGCGGGCGGGCTCGCGTTCACCTGGTGCCAGGTACCCGTGGTTTATACGCTCGGCAATTCCGATTCCCCGTCGCTGACGATCACGGGCGAAGACGGCGTGCGCACGTCGGACCAGCTGGCGCTTTCGGCGGAAGACAGCGCCGCCCTGTTCGGCCGCACGGGAACCATCCGGGCGCTCCATGTAACTATCAACCGCGACGACTTGTTCGCAGACTGAAGGACTTTTCATGTCGTATCTCTACCAAAGAAAGTTGTCTTTGGCCGGCATCGATATCGCCGGCATGTCGGAAATCGACCTGCGCAAACTGGTGCGCGAGATCCTGGAAAACGGTATTCACGGCATCTCGTTCAGCCCCTACGTGGAGGGACAGGGCCCGGGTACACAGATTGGCGCCGACCAGATTCGCGAGCGGCTGGCTTTCATCCAGCCCTACGTTAACTGGATACGCACCTTCTCCTGCAGCGAAGGCAACGAACTGATTCCCGCCATCGCGAAAGAGAACGGCCTCAAGACGATGGTTGGAGTCTGGCTCGACGACAACAAGAAGCAAAACGAAATCGAACTGGCCAACGCGATCGAGATCGCGAAGGCCGGACATGCCGACATCCTTGGCGTGGGCAACGAGGTATTGCTGCGCGGGGATCTCAGCGAGGACGAATTGATCGACTACATCGAACGGGCGCGCACCGGCGTCTCCGGCAGCATCCCGGTGGGTTACGTCGACGCCTATTTCGAATTCGAAGTGCACCCGCGAATTACCGCAGCCTGCGACGTCATTCTCGCCAACTGCTACCCGTTCTGGGAAGGATGCCCTGCGGAACACGCCCTGCTGTACATGAAGGAGATGTACCGCCGGGCGCAGCGTGCGGGGGGCGGCAAGCCCGTGATCGTTTCCGAGACCGGCTGGCCCAACATCGGGACGCCGACCGACGGCGCAGTGCCGTCGCTGGAGAACGCGATCAAGTACTTCGTCGACACCTGCCAGTGGGCCGAGGAAGACGGCATCGAGGTGTTCTATTTCTCCTCGTTCGACGAAACCTGGAAAGTGGATGCCGAAGGCGACGTCGGCGCGTACTGGGGTCTGTGGGACAAGGACGGAAATCTCAAGTATGTCTGAGAAGATCAATGGGCGGGTCTGCGCGATGAGCGCGCTGGGCCTCGACCACGGCAATGCGATCTGCTATTCCGGCTACCGCGACGGCCAGAGCCCGCAAAGCCGGACCTACCCGTCGTACGACCAGGTTCGCGAGGATCTGCTGATTCTCGCGAAGAACTGGGAGTACCTGCGCCTGTACGACTGCAGCCCGCATGCCGAGACCGTGCTCAAGGTCATCCGCAACGAGGGGCTGAAGTTCAAGATCATGCTGGGCCTGGACATGGCGGCCGAGATGAGCAACCCGCACTGCCCGTGGGGGGCCGAGTACAGCGACGAGGTCCTCGACGCCAACCGGCGCGCGAACAACGAGGAAGTGCACCGCCTGATCGACCTCTCCAATGCCTTCGACGACATCGTGTTCATGGTGTCGGTGGGCAACGAAGCCAGCGTCGAGTGGACCGATCACATGGTTCCGGTCGACAACCTGGTCGAGTACGTGCGGGAGGTCAAGAAGTCCATCAAGCAACCCGTGACGTTCTGCGAAAACTACGTGCCTTGGACGTACAAGCTGGAACCGCTGGCCGAGGAGCTAGACTTCATCGCCGTCCACACCTACCCGGCCTGGGAGTACCGGTCGATCCATGATGCCCTGGAGTTCACCAAGCAGAACTACCACTCGGTCGTCGACCACTACCCCGGTAAACCGGTGATCATCACCGAGGCCGGCTGGACGACCGCGGCCAACGGCCGTGGCATCGATCCCCACAATGCCTCCGAGGAACTCCAGGACAGCTACTACAAACAGCTACTCGAGTGGACAACCGAAGAAAAGATCCTGACGTTCGTGTTCGAGGCCTTCGACGAGCCGTGGAAGGGATCCCCAGATCCCATGGAACCCGAGAAACACTGGGGCCTGTTTAACGTCGAGCGCAAACCGAAGCTGGTCATGCGCGAGCTTTACCCGGAGCTCGAGACGGACTGATTCAGTCGCCGCTGATGAAGCGAATCGTGTCGAGATAGAGCGTCACGGGCTTCCTGTCACCGGTGATGCTGATGAAGAACCCGGTCTTGATACTCGACAGGTCCTTGCCCTGCAAAGGAACGACGTAGCGCTGCCACTGGTCGGTCAGCACGACATCCTTGATCTCGGTCTTCGAGGAATCCGGAAAATCCTTACCCTTCCCTGTCAGGCCGACACCGAAGCTGACCGTCTCGCCGCCCTCCGCGCCGCGCATCAGGAACTCCAGCGCCGTCGCACCCTCCACGTTGAAGCCGCCGTCCTGATCGCCCCAGTTGTTCGGGGGATGCTGCCAGGCAATCCCGGCCCAGCCGTACCGCCCCGCGTATCGAATCTTGATGGACGCATCGCCCATGGCCGGATTCTCGGCATTGGCGCCGTCCAGTGACAGGGCGTCGGTATTGCCCATGAAGCCGGAGGGCACCCAGGGCATGTTGTCGAAGCTGTCTGTGTATACCGGAAACGGCATTGGGGGACGGACCTCGCCCTTGACGAGTAGCGGCACGTTGGCCGTGGCCGCTTTGCCGCCCTGGTCCCAGGCATAGACGAACAGCCGGTAGGCGCCGGGGTCGTCCGGCATGCGCACCCGCGCGCCGTCTGCACGGCCCTCGACAATGGCGCCATCGATGTCAGGCATGGGCGGACGATAGTCACCGCCGGTCAGGTAGTCGCCGGAATCGGCACGCAGGGTCCATCTGACCCGCAGGTCTCCGCCTTCGGGGTCCCCGAGGGCCGTGGAAACATCCACGAGCTGGCCGGGCTCGAGCTGGGCGGGGCCGGCAATCTCGATAGGCTCGACGGTCGGCGCAAGGTCTTTTGGCGGACTGCCCGACCAGATCTCGGTCATCGCATCGACAGCGCCCGTCTGCGAACCGTCGGCGAGCAGCATTCCGAACCAGGTCTCGGTAGCTTCTACCTTGTCGCCCCACAGGAATGCGTAGGCGCCCAGCGCCATGCCGGGCGCCGCCTCGATGCTCTTCTCATAGCTCTCGCGGTAGAAGTCGGCCTTCGCGGTGCTGGTCTGCTCGTACGGCGCGCCCCAGTCGGTCTTGGGCATTTCCCAGGGGCCCAAGGGACCGAACTCGGTCAGCACGAAGGGCTTGCTGGCGCCGCCGTCGCGCAAGAACTGCGGCACGGCCTGGGCGCCGCCATAGGCGTTGACGCCGTGAATGTCGATGGCCGGGCTCTTGTTATGCAGAAAATCGATGCGCTCACCGTGCACGAATGCCGTCACGGTCATCGTTGGGTGATGCGGGTCCAGTTCCTTGACCATTGCCGCCACGTCGTTGATCGCTTTCCAGACGGCAGGGTTATCGGCGTTGCCGAAGCCCTCCGCCTCGTTGCCCACGCCCCACATGAGCAACGCCGGATGATCTTTGTACTTGAGCACCGTTTCGCGGGCCTGCTCGAGCTGCGCGGCCACCTGCGCATTGTCGCTGTAGTCGAAGCCGTGGCGCTCGTGGCCGAGCCAGATGCCCACCGTAACCGTCATGCCGAGCGCGTGTGCATCGTCGAGCAAGGCGCCAGCGTCACCACCCCAGGTGCGGATCGAATTGGCGCCAGCGGCGGCCAGCTCGCCGAGCGGGCCGTCGCCGCCCGCACCACGAATGAAAAACGGCTCGCCGCCGCGCAGCAGCTGCCAGCCCGATTCGGACTGGCGAACCTCGACGGGGATCGCCTCCGCGGCAGCGGCAGCAGGCATCATCGCCAGTCCTGCAAGCAGATTCGCTATGTATCGACGCGTGGCGATGGCTTACTGGTTCTTGGAAAGCGTGTCGTTCTGCTCGTTGTAGGTGTAACCCCACTCGCCGATCAGGGCAAGGCCTTCCAGCACCGAACTCACGAGCGGACGGAAGCCCTCCGGAGGTCCATAGATGACGTCCCGCGCAGTCTGCTCGTTCAGCTGGACCGGAATCACCTCGCCAAAGACATTGAAGAACGTCACCTGTCCGAAGAAATTGTCGAGCACGGATCGATACGCCCGCTTGGCGTGCTCCTTGATCAACTCGTCTTCGAAGATCAGGTTGCTGTTGGCGTCGTACAGCTCATGCAGCGCCCGGGCCGTGTACCACTGATTCTCGCCCGTCTGGCGCCGTGCAAGCGCCGTTGCCCAGAGATAGAAGCGCGCTTTCGCGCCAGTTGGCCCCTGCGGCAGGGCGGCGGCAAGGGCGAACTTGTCGTCAAGCAGCGGATTCCCGTCGTCATCTTCGGGCACCTGGTCGGGTTCCGGTATGGCCGTAACGGAAAACGGGTTCTCCGGGTCAGCCAGGACACATGTCTCGTCGTTGATGCCAACGTCCGGGCAGAACAGATTCAGGACGACGTCGGTCGGCAACAGGATGTTGTCGATGACTTCCCCGTCATTGGAATCCCGTTCGCTACAGCCAGTAACAACAAGAGCCGCGAAGGCCAGCAACACTAATTGATATGCAGTTTTCATAATTCTGATTCCTCTGGCGCGCGTCGCTGCGACCTAGAACACGTACTCAACGTAAAAGACCGTCATGAACTGGTAGTCGCTCAGGCCCTCCTGGGACTCGCCGAACGTCATTTCATCTTCCGGATCATATCCCCGGTAGAGTGTTCGTATGCCGACCCTTGTTCCGGTGCCGCGCGTCTCCCTTGGCTGGAAACCGCTGCCGTCCAGGATGACCGAGTAGTCGAGTTTGAACTGCTCCGGGAAAACGACGTTGAACTGCCGGTGGAAATCATAGGGTCCCCACGCGTCTTTCTTGAAGTAGCCCTCGATGACGTGCTTGTTGCGCAATATCACCTTGCCGTGCAGCTCGTAGAACTCCCGCGATCCGCCTTCTGCGTTACCGGACGACTGCTGGAAGCCGCCCTTGAGTTGCACGATGTACTTGTTGCGTTGCGTGGGATTGAAAACCATCCGGCTGCTGGCCGACCAGACGTTCTCCGACGGCAACCCCGTGCCAAAAGCAGCGTTGCTGTTACTCAGCAGCGAGAAGAACTGGAACGAGTCAGTCGCGGTCGGATATTCCGTGTAGTTGCCGCCCAGGTTGAACGCGAATTTTGCGTCTTCCTTGTAGTCGTTGTCCCATTCGTAGAAGAACGTCTCTCCGGTGGGATCGTAGGTCAGGAATATCTCGGCGGATCGCGCCTCGCGATTGTCGAGAACGGCAAACGGGTCGTCGTCGCGGTTACGCGGTCCGATACCCGGGAACAGCTCGCCGAGGTTCGGATTCGGATTGATCTCGGCCGGAATGGACGGGTTTGCATCGACCAGGTTCTCGCGATACATGACCCGCGGCGTGAGCATGATATTGCCGAACGTAATGTTCATGCCGGCATCAAACTCCATCTTGTTGCCCCACTGCGAGTACGGGATCATGGTCGGATCCATTATCCCGAACTCCCTCAGCACGTCACCTCCGTCGGCAACCAGGCCGGCGTAATGACCGCCAATCCACGTCCGGTGGCCGAACACCGGGAACGTCAGCTTGACGCGCGCTCCGAGCGTGTCTTCGTCCTTGATCTGGTCGAGGTAGATCGTGCCGTCCTCATAACGTGTAAACGTATCGTCGATCTTCTCGTTACTGGCAAAGATACCGCCGACTTCGAGAGTCCAGCCAGCCGCAAAATCTCGTTTGGCGTACAGCGTTGTGCGACGGGTCTGAATCTCCGTCGCCTGCGTTGCCGACGCCGAGTCTCCGCGGCGCGCAATGTCCTCGTCGTGCATGAACGTGAACTGGGTCCTGCCCCAGTTCCAGCTGTACTTGAGTATGACTTTCGGGTTGGCGCCCCAGAACACCTCGTCGCCCGCAAGGACCTTCAGGCCGTCGCCCCAGCCTTCCTTGCCCGCGAATTCAACGCCCGAAGGCGCCTTGGCGTTCCAGATGTCCTGGCCAGCCATGTCGGTCGTCTCGCGAACCAGCCCGAAGAAATCACCTTCGTTCATCCAGTGATAGCGCGGCGTGTGATAGAAAGCCTCGATATCCCACTCATCGCCCTCGTACTTGGCGTTGAAATCGTAGATTTCGATACGCTCGCGATCGTCAAAAGAGACCACGTCCGTGACTCTGGCGTCCGGGGGCAGAAATTCTGCTTCTTCCGGAAGAGGATCCCGCTCGACGACGAGGTCGACCGGTAGCGCGCGACGCCCGTAAGCGATCTCGAGCGGCTCCTTGTTGGCGACGTTGCCGAGGATGTTGATCGACATCTGGCCTTCGATCTTCTGGTTCGGGTTGAAGCCGATGTCGAGGAACACCATCTGTCCGTTCTCAAACTCGAGGGCATTTTCGCCGTCTATCCGGATGCTCTCCTCTTCGCCCTTGACGACGAGTTCACCGATCAGGCTGCCGCCCTCGAAGCGCAGACGCGACTTCTGTTCCTTGCTCTCGGCCTTCAGCTGCCGGACCTCGCCCTTCAGGGCGTATAGATCCATGTCGAGATCGTTGATCTCCTGGTTGAAGGCGGCTTTCTTGTACGTGTAGGGATCCATATGCCAGATCTCTGCCAGCACGTCGTAGGCCATTCTCTGGCGAGCCGTGTATACGCCATCAGCGTTCTTCGTGCCGAGGGCGGTAATGCCAAACCACTCCTCGTTCATGTTGTTCTCGCCTTCAGCCCAGTCGAACAGGTAGGCCTGGTTGGACCACGAGGCATTGGTGTCCTGGACATCCAGGTTCTCGGTCTGCAGGTATTTCCACCACTCGTCGCGCCATTCGAACACGAAACCGCCGATCGCGTTGCCTTCCTCGCCGTTACCGGCGGCCTTGTTGTACATCTCCTGCCATTGCGCTTTCAGGATCTCGGCCTGCGCCACCTGGTCTTCTTCCATTTCGCGCGCATTGAATGCGTCGCTGCCAAACTCGAAGAACACGATGGGCATGTCGAGTTTCTCGTCAACGTCGCGCCACAGGCTGGTAAAACTCTTGCCGCGGTAAACGTTGGTGCCGAGGATCGGCATGTCGGCCAGGTATTCCGCAATCAGGTCGATGTACTGGATATCGCCGTTGACGATCGTGAACGGGTGATTCGGTGCGATTTTCTGCCCGGCCTCGATAACCTCCGCGAACAGGCTGTAGAGATACCGTGCCTTGGCCGTGTTCTGTTCGCCTTCAGGCAGGTTCTCGATCTCGAAGCTCGACCACGACAGGCCGTAGTTGCTCTCGTTGCCCAGCGCGAACATCAGCACTCCGGGCGTGTTCTTGTATTTCTCGATAACCTCCAGGACTTCAGTTTTCAGCGTCGCGCGGGTCAACTCGTCGGAATAATCGGTGAACGGTACCCACTTGCCGCCGATCGAGGCGCCGTAACGGCCCATGAGCGGGTTGATCACGCTCATGATGCCGTGCTCGCGGTAGATGTACTCGACCCACTCCGGCGGAATAACCGTGAAGCTGCGGTTCGCGTTGATGCCCGCAGCCGCCATCATGCCGAACTCGTAGTCGAGCACCTTGCGAATGAAGTCGTCGGACTCGGCCCAGAGGTTGTAACTGTAGTTCTTGCCCCGTGGCGAGTAGCTCCAGACGACGCCCTTGATGTAGAAGTCCTCGCCGTTGACCTGCAGCTTCCAGCCGCTGTCGTCCTTGACAGTGGTCACAAAGTCGGCCGCATGCACCTGGCCGGCAAATGGAGCGCTGAGGACGACGACAGCCGCCGCGAGGCCGATGACTTTTCTGATGCTCTTAAAGAAGCTTATACCCGCCATAGCGATCACTCTGGTTTGTAAATTATTGTCTTTGGATACGTCGGTAAATTGCATTGTCTTCATCCGCTCCCGACGCTAGTTGATCGTGAAAGTGACGTTGTCGAAGGAGACGTCCTGCGCGCAGCCGTCGACCGGGCCGCAGGAGACTTTCAATGACAGAACTACACCACCGCTAACGTCGAAGCTGCCACCGCCGAAGGCTGTTCCCGCGGTAACCGTGCCCGAATACGGAGTCCAGGTCGTTGTCGCCGTATACGGGGTTGGATCCGAGTTGAGGAAATCCCGGCCTCCGACATCCTGGCCATTGGCATCCAGGAATATCACTTCGACAAACGTAGCAGCGCCAGGCTGGGTCACGGTTCCGTACAGATCGAAAGTGACGGTAATCGTATCGCCAGCCATTACCGTACCCTGCGCCAGGCCTTCCTGGCTTATGACGGCGTCATTGAACGATGCCACGGATCCGCTTACAACCAGCCTCGCAACAGTGCCGGCCCGACCACCCTGGCCGCTGTTGTCAGCGTTTATGGATCCGAGACCGCCGCCGACATCATCCACCAGGGTTTGCGTCCAGCCGTCCAGGCCGGCTTCGAAATCGCCGTTGACGAGGCTGCTGCTGCCGCCTCCGCCACCGCCGCCACCCGGGCCGAAGGCGATGTCGTCGAAGTAATACGTCTGCGCACCGGCAGTCGCACCGTCGACCCCGAAGTTGAAGAAGATCACGATCTTGTCGTAGGTCGCCGCCGGGTCAAAGACCGGTGTGCCCGCTGCCTCGTTGGCGAAGTCGAACGTCAGCGTCTCCCAGGCGCCGGACGTGGTCGTCGTCGCCTCGGTCTCCACGGACACGGCCGGGTCGGCCGAGTTTTCGATCTTCAGTCGAACCTGGACACCGGTGGCCGCCGAGTACACCCGCACGTTCATCTCGGTGTTCATCGCATCGAGCGGAATCACCTCGATCGTCTCGTTCGGGCCGGTCGACACCACGGTGCCGGCGAAAGTCTCCGCCGCGCCCGACCGGTCAACCTGCACGACCATGTTCGTGCCGCCGGCCGGATCGTTGGTCACGAAAGAGCCCTCCGCACCGCCGAACCCGCGCAAAGTGTAGGTTACGGCCGGGTCGTCGAACGTGATCGTTGAGAACGACGGACCGGGTCCGCCACCGCCGCCGTTACCGGGCACGAACATGATGTCGTCGAAGTAGAACGTCTGTGCACCCGCGGTCGCACCGTCGACACCGAAGTTGAAGAAGATCACGATCTTGTCGTACGTCGCTGCCGGGTCGAACGCCGGCGTTCCCGGTACTTCGTTCAGGAAGTTGAAGGTCAGCGTTTCCCAGGCGCCAGCAACGGTCGTAACCGCCTCGGTCTCCACCGATACAGCCGGATCTGCCGAGTTCTCGATCTTCAGGCGAACGGTTATCCCGGCCGCCGGCGACCAGACCCGCACCGACATCTGCGTATTCATCGCATCGAGCGGAATGACCGTCACGGTCTCGTTCGGCCCCGTCGACACGACGGTGCCGGCAAATGTCTCCGCGGCGTCCGAACGATTGACCTGCACGACCATGTTCGACGCATCGGTGGGATCGACCACAACCGTCGAGTCCTCGGCTCCGCCGAAGCCACGCAATGCGTAGGTGATGGCCGGATCGTTAAAATCGATCGTGGGGAACGCGGATCCACCGCCACCGCCGCCGACGTCAATGTCATCGAAATAGAACGTCTGTGCGCCGGCAGTCGCGCCGTCGACGCCGAAGTTGAAGAAGATCACAACCTTGTCGTAGCTCGCCGCCGGATCGAAGGCCGGCGTGCCCGCCGCCTCGTTGGCGAAGTCGAAGGTCAGCGTTTCCCAGCCATCGGCAACCGTCGTCACGGCCTCGGTTTCGACCGAGATCGTGTCATTGGCCGAATTCTCGATCTTCAGGCGGACCGTGATTCCGGCCGCCGGCGATCTCACGCGCACGCTCATCGTCGTGTTCATCGCGTCGAGCGGGATGACGCCGACAGACTCGTTGGCCCCGGTCGACACCACGGTGCCCGCGAAGGTCTCCGCGGCATCCGAGCGGTTGACCTGGACGACGGTGTTGCCGGCGTCGTCCGGATCGGCCTGCAAGGTCGAGTCCTCGGCGCCGCCGAAGCCGCGCAGCGCATAGGTGATCGCCGGGTCGTTGAATGTGATTCTCGAGAATGGCGGTGGGGCTGGTGGCCCGCTACCACCTGCGACGTCGATGTCGTCGAAGAAATAGGTCTGCGCGCCTGCGGTAGCGCCGTCCGCACCGAAATTGTAGAAGAACACGACCCTGTCATAGGTCGCCGCCGGGTCGAAGGCCGGCGTGAATTCGACGTTGTTGGCAAAGTCGAACGTCAGCGTTTCCCAGCCATCGACGACCGTGGTCGTCGCCTCGGTCTCGACGGATATGGTCGGGTCAGCGGAGTTCTCGATCTTCAGCCGAACCTGCACGCCTGCCGCTGGCCCGCGCACGCGCGCGGTCATCGTCGTGTTTGCCGCGTCGAGCGGTATGATGCCCACGGTTTCGCCGGCCCTGGTCGATACGATGGTGCCCGCGAAGGCCTCCGCAGCGTCGGACCGATTAACCTGCACGACGTTATTGCCCGCATCGTCCGGGTCCGCAACGATCGTCGAGTCTTCGGCCCCACCGAAACCGTTCAGACCATAGGGAACCGTGGGGTCGTCAAACGTGATCGTCGAGAACGGATCCGACGGTCCGGGTCCGCCACCGCCATCCGGCGGCACGAGGGTTATGTCATCAAAATAGAAAGTCCAGTTGTCCGGGTCTCCCGCACTATCGCCGAGCACACCGTTGTCGAAGATCAACGTCATGCCGCTGACAGTGCCCTGCAATGTCGGCATCGGGAACGTCAGCGTCTCCCAGCCCGTGCCGCCATGCGTCACTTCGGTACCGGATCCGGGACCGGCCGGTTCGGGCTGCAGCAACACCCGGACCTCGCGCGTCGCATAGACTCTCATCGTCCAGGAGCTGCCAGGCTGCACACCTGTAAACGTTACGGTCAGGTTGATCGTGCTGCCGCCGAACGTTGCCCCGGACTCGGCCCGGAACTTGAGCATGCGGCCCACGGCCAGGCTGTTATTGCCCATAGCTACTTCTTCGGGCAGGTCCGCGACATTCACGACCGTTATTACGCCGCCTTCGAAGTTCGTGAACGTATCCGCCGGGCACTGCGGCTCGAAATTGATCGGATCGCAGAAGCCTGGCGGAATAGGCGGCTCGGGCGGCGCCGGGCTGTTGAAGGTGCGATCCTGCCCGTCGCCTTCACCGAAGCAACCTGCCAGGAAAATGGCGGGAATAATGAACGTAAGAATGCGTGACAGGCGCCTGGAAGCTGATGCATGCATGAGTTCGGTCTCTGTATAACTGTTTAAATTAACTAGCATTTTTTCTTCTAGTTCTGAAGTCGGTCGGCACGGTGGACGGCCCCCGCGCGAGGTCGCTGGTCGAAAGGCCGGTTACCCGCCCGAATAAACCCGGACGTAGTCCACTTCCATCGTCACAGGAAACACGGTGTTGGCGTCCGGCGCACCGGGCAGATTGCCGCCGACAGCGACGTTAAGCAGGATGTGGAAGGCCTGGTCGAATGGCGCCGGATACGGAGCATTGGTGGAGAACCAGCTGTTCTCCATCCGGTACATGACACCGTCGATGTACCAGCGCATCTCGGCGGGATCCCACTCGAACGCGTATTCATGGAACTCGGCCTGCGCATCGCCGGGCACTTCCTGCTTCACGCCGGTGAAGGTGTTTTCCGGGAACACGCCACCAAAGTGAATGGTGCCGAAGATCTTGTTCTCGCCATTGACGCCGAGGTTGGTCGCCTCCATGACGTCGATCTCGCCGGTCGCCGCCCAGGAGCCATAGGGGCTGTCCTGGGACAGCAGCCAGAATGCGGGCCAGATGCCCTGGCCTCCGGGCAACCGGATGCTCGCTTCGATGCGGCCATAACGGAATGCCATGCGGTCCTGGGTCGTGATACGCGCAGACGTGTAGTTGAAACCATTGACGAACTCTTCCCTGGCTTCGATGACGAGCTTGCCGTCGACCAGCTGCGCGTTGTCTGCCTGGTAATACTGCAGCTCGTTGTTGCCCCAGCCCGGAATGCCTTCGGCGGTGCCGTCACCGATCTGGAAGAGCCAGACGTCGGGGTCCAGCGCCGCGCCGTCGAACTCGTCGCTCCAGACGAGGGTCATCGGACCCCCGGGCCGCACGGGCTCGTTATCAAACAGCGTGAGGCCCGGCATGGGCATTAGAGGCGGACGGTCAAAGACCCGTGGCCCGGGATCTACTTCGGAGAGTCTTGCGGGACGGTCACTGTCGGAGCAGGCCGCGGCGAACAGTAAGGCAACTATGGGCAGCGCGAAGCGAAAGGCTCCCTGCGAACGAAGCTTCATTCTTGTTATCCCCCTCAGTACGGAGCTGGCGGGGGACCATGCCCCCGTGCCGAAAGGGATAAGTATCAAACAATGACAGCGCTGTCAATTTCGGATATTGCGTATTGTTACAAGTCCTTACAATTAGCCCGTTGTTCTTGACCAGGATTGGCCGAGCGGCGCTGGCGGAATGTCTTGATCCGTAACGGATTCCTCCGTGCCGGGCTCGGCGCGGCCCAGTTTTTCGTCCCAGGCCTTGTTAATACGGTCGTCAGCAATCACCGGCGTTATGAAAAATGACGCCGTTGCGGTCATGCCGCGAAGGCCGAACGTGAACCTGTCGCGAAAAAAGTGTCGTTTGTTACTCATGGTCTTATCTCCCAAGCGAAGTCGATAAGGCCCAGCAGCCCCCCACGGCTGGTCGATGTGTGCAATGTAGGCTCACCGGGTCAGTACCACAAACGAAAAAAAGTCAGCCCTGGGACAAAAATTTCTCAGGTGGAATCCGCGAACTTCTGCAATATCCAGTCGCGCAGCAGGCAGACGTCCGGGTCCCCTGCCCGCTCTTTCCTGTAAACCAGGTAATAGCTCACATCGGCAACGAACTCGTTCCTGAACAGCCGCACGATGCTGCCCTGCTTGAACCACTGGTCGGCCAGCGGCACCGGGACCAGCGCCGCGCCGATCCCGCGTTCGGCGGCGCGGACGACGGCGATCATGGAATCCAGCCGCGTCACCTTGCTGTCTTTCGGTAACGCAATACCGGAATCCTTCGACCAGCGCTTCCAGGCTTTGGGTCGTGTTTCGTGCACGATCAACGGAAACTCGGTGACGATTTTTTTCTTCCTGACCACCATGTTCTTCTTAAAGTCCGGTGATCCCGTTGGCACCATCCGCAGCGGAAACAGCAGGTGTGACGCGAGGTTTTCGGGCGGCGACTTGAACAACCGAACCGACAGATCGACGTCGGCCGGGTGCTTTTCCGACGACTCGTCGCTCGTTCCCACCTGGATGTCGATATTGGGGTGCTCGGCCGTGAACTCGCTGAGCCGGGGTACGAAGTACTCACTGGCAAAAAACGGCTGCACCGAAATGCGGATGGACCGCGACGGGCCGTCCTTGCGATAGCTGCCGGCAATCGCATCGAGTCGCTCGATAAGGGGCTCGACTTCGTCGAAAAACGCCTTGCCGGTTTCCGTGAGTTTCAGCTCGCGGCTGCCGCGCACGAACAGTTGCACGTCCAGCTCCTGCTCGAGGCCCTTGACCTGGTGACTCACCGCGGACGCGGTGATGAAGAGCTCGTCGGCGGCCTGCGTAAAACTCTCGTGGCGCGCGGCCACGCAAAATGTGCGCAGCCCGCGGAGCGACGTTTTGGGCCTGGCCGGCATGCGCCTATCTCTGCATCACCTGCTTGGGCGACCGGTCTACGAACCACAGGCCCCAGTGTTTCTCGGCACCCATCGGGTTGTCGGGATTGCCCTTCCAGGGCTCGTCGAACGCCTCGAAGAAAAACACGGTGGTGTTGGTCCCGGTCGCCCAGGCTGTGATCTCGTTGTAATAACGTTCCTGCGCCGCTTCGCTGGCGCGGTCACCGAATTCGGACGCCGTCGTCGCCCAACCGGCCTCGAGGATCGCCATGGGCTTGCCCGGCAATGCGGTCTGCACGCGCTCCATGTTTTCGATCGTGTAATTCAGCGCCTCGTCGATCGTCTTTTGTTCCCACGCCGGGTAAGTGTGAATGCCGAGGAAGTCGACTTCCGCAGCAAGCGGCGCACCATCCTCTATCCACCACTCGTAGTTGTCGGCCACGGTCACGGGCTGCTCAATGGCAGCTTTGACATCGCGCACATACCCGATCACCCGATCGAGCGGGACCATGTGGTCGTTCCAGATGACCAGGGCCTCGTTGCCGACATTGACGGCTGCAACGATGTCACGGTACTCCTGCGCCAGTTCGATGCCGCGCTCGATCTCGAGCGCGTTGGCCACCTTGTTGAGCGCCAGCGCCGCCTGCGGGATGGGCTCGTCGAGCCACGGGCAGTTTTCATGGTTACTGACCTCGGCGCGCAGCCAGATGCCGAGCAGTACCTTTATCGGCAGGTCGTGTTCGCGAATCAGTTCGAGGGTCATCGCCGAGTTGTCGCCGGCGTCATACAGCCGAACCAGGCCGAAGCCGTGATCGGCAAGTATGTTCAGGTCCTCGAGAACCTCCTCTGCACTCGGGTTGACGGCTCCGGCGCCGCGGTCAGGGTGCTGCCCCTCGCGAAATCCCGAGTACGCCAGGGCCATGACCTCGCCGTCGATCAAGGCGTCGGGCGGCTGGGAAAAGCCCGGCCCCGCATCCTGTTCCTGGGCGATGCCGGCGGCGGCCAGCAACAGCAGCGCGATGCCAGCCATTGGTTTCATGATCACCTCCGCAAAGGGCTAATCGGGGCCGACGATCCGGAACCCGGTCATCAGGTCGGTCTCGGAACTCGAACCGACCCAGACGTGGAACTCGCCGGGCTCGGTGATGAGCCGCATGTCGCGCCCGTAGAAGGCGAGGTCGTCGGTATGCAGTTCGAACTCGACCGTGACGCGTTCTTCCGGTTCCAGGTAGATTCTGCGAAAGCCCTTGAGCTCTTTCACGGGCCGCGTGACGTTGCCGACCAGGTCGCGAACGTACAGCTGGACCACTTCGTGGGCGGCTATAGGGCTGGTGTTCAACAGCTCCACCGAGACGGTCAGCGACTCGCCCAGGTTCAGCTCCGTTGTGCTCAGCCGCAGGTTCTCGTACTCGAACGAAGCGTACGACAGCCCATGACCGAACGGGAACAGCGGCGTGTAGCCCGCGTCGAGATGGAACGCGGTCATGCCGAGCGACAGCTGCGGCGCATGCGGATCGATGTCGTCGATATGCGCGATCGTATCCGGCGTGGGCGGCTTGCCCGTGTTCTTCTGGTTGTAGTAGATCGGCACCTGCCCGACCATGCGCGGGAACGTCGCGGGCAGCTTGCCGGACGGCGACGCGATGCCGAACAGCAGGTCGGCGATCGCAGGGCCGCCCATCGTGCCCGGATGCCAGGCAAACAGGATTGCATCGACGTTGTCGACGATGTTGGTCAACGTCAGCGGCCGGCCCGCCTGAATAACGGCAACGACGGGTTTGCCCGTCGCCCGAATTTGCCGCACCAGTTCCGCCTGGGCGCCGGGCAGGCTGATATCCGCGCGTGAATGCGCCTCGCCGGAGAGAATCGATTCTTCGCCCAGGAACAGGACGACGGCGTCGGCGTCCCCGGCCGCAGCGACCGCTGCCGCGAATCCGTCGGTCGTCCGCGTACGGGACGTTTTCATGGCGCGCACGTAGCTGACTTCGATGTCGTCTCCGACGAGACTCTCGATAGCCTGCCGTGGCGTCACGCTCATGCTGGGATCACCGTCGAAGATCCAGGTTCCGAGCTGCTCATAAGGCGCATCGGCAAGCGGACCGATGAGCGCAATCGACTCGAGGCTGCCCGCATCGAGCGGCAGGACGTGATGCTCGTTCGTGAGCATGACGACGCTTTGCAATGCCGCGCGCCGCGCAGTCGCGAGGGCATGCTCGCTGCCGATGGGCGGCAGTATCGCGCGGTCCGTGTACGGCCGCTCGAACAGTCCGAGCCGGAATTTGACTCGCAGGATGTTGCCCGCCGCCTGGTCGACGAAGTCCGCGTCGATCTTGCCGTCCTCTATCAGCGACTCGAGGTGATTGAGGTAGGCGTCGCCATGCATCTCCATGTCGACGCCCGCTCGTATTGCTTCGACAGCGGATTCGCGATCGTTGGCCGTCAATCCGTGAATCTGCAGTTGCCGAATCGAATCCCAGTCGCTGACCACGAGACCGTCGAAATCCCATTCATCACGAAGAACCTGCCGCAGCAGAAACTCGTTGGCGGTCGCGGGCACCCCGTCGAGATCGCTGAACGACGTCATCAGCGACGCGACGCCCGCTTCAATGGCGGCGCGGAAAGGCGGCAGGTAGACATTGCGCAGCTCGTTCTCGGGGATGTTGGTGGTCGAGTAGTCGCGGCCGCTTTCGGAGGCGCCGTAACCCGCGAAATGCTTGGCCGTGGCGGCAATGGTCCCGATCGCCGCCAGGTCGTCGCCCTGGTAACCCTGCACCATCGCGGCGCCGAGGACGCTCGCAAGGTGCGGGTCCTCGCCCAGGCTCTCGGCGATGCGTCCCCAACGCGGATCCCGGGAAATGTCGATCATTGGCGCAAAGGTCCAGTTCACGCCGGTCGTCGCGGCTTCGTACGCTGCAACGTGCGCGCCCTCCCGCACCATGTCGGGGTTCCAGGTTGCCGCCTGCCCGAGCGGTATCGGCATGACCGTCTTGAAACCGTGAATCACGTCGCGTCCCACCAACAGCGGAATGCCCAGCCGGCTCTCCTCGACCGCGATGCGCTGCAACTCGTTGACGATGTCGGGGTCGACGACATTGAGTACGGAGCCAACGCGTCCGCCACGGACGCCTTCCGCAAGATAGTCGTGGATGTAACTGTCGCCGACGTTGACCTGGGCCATCTGCCCTATCTTCTCGGCCAGCGTCATCTGCGCGAGCAAGTCGGAAACGCGCTGCTCGACGTCGGTTTCTGCGCGAGTTGGATTGGCGACGGAAGAATTCATAAAGAGTGTGAATACCAGGGCCAGGCAGGCAACAATGTTAGTCGTTCCGGAGGTGCCGCTCGTCAATGTTGTTCTCCCGTCCGGGCGTCGATGCGGGCGACTTTGTTTCTTAACAACATTTGACAGCGCTGTCAATTTGCGACACGCTTTCGCGTTTCGTGTATCGTGTCGACGAGCAAGGCAGATAACAACAATGACAGAAGCCACTCACCACACTACGGCGCCCGAAGATCGAATTCCTTTCCTGCTGAAGGTCGTCTACGGCCTCGGTGCATTCGTCAACAACATGCTGGCGGCCGCCATTGGCGGCATGATGATCGTGCTCAATCTTGGCCTGGGCATGAGCCCGGCGCTGGTCGGCCTGCTCGGCGCGCTGCCGCGGCTGCTCGACGCGATCACCGACCCGTTGATGGGGTACATCTCCGACAACACCCGGTCGCGCTGGGGCCGGCGCCGCCCTTATATGTTCGTCGGCGCTATCGCGGTGGGAATCATTTTCGCCATGCTGTGGCAATTGCCCGAGGGCAAGAGCGAGAGCTTCTACTTCACCTATTTCCTGGTCGGGTCGCTGATCTTCTTCGTGGCCTACACGATCTACGCCACGCCGTGGGTGGCGCTGGGCTACGAGCTGACGCCCGACTACCACGAGCGTACCCGGCTCATGGGCGTGCAGAACTTCATCGGCAGCATTGCCTACATGGTCTCGCCCTACTTCCTGGCCATCATGTACCTGCCGATATTTGGCGACGTGGTCAGCGGGGCCAGTTACCTGGCCATGATCATCGGCGCAGTGGCGATCGGTCTCGGCGTCCTGCCCGCCATTTTCCTGAGCGAGCGCTTCAAGGACGTCGCAAGTTCGGAAAATGAGAAGAGCAAGGGCGGCGTTGGCGATGTGATCATGGACTTCCTGCGTGGCTTCGGCACCACGCTGAAGTTCAAGCCGTTCCTGAAGCTGTGCATCGCGACATTTCTCGTTTTCAACGGCTTCATCCTGATCGCCGCGTTCCAGCCCTACGTAATCATTTACTACGTGATGGGGGGCAACCAGGAGATGGGTTCGGTATTCTTCGGTCATGCCGGCCTGCTGCAGGGCATCTCGGCGCTTTTTGCCATCAGCATCGTCACCTACATGGCGACCAAAATCGGCAAGCGCCGGGCCTTTTACGTGTCGACCGGCATCTCGATCGTCGGCTATACGCTGAAGTGGTTCGTCTACACACCCGACAATCCCTGGATGGTCCTGGTGCCGGCACCCCTGATGGCGTTCGGCCTTGCCGGCCTGTTCACGTTGATGGGGTCGATGGTCTGCGACGTCGTGGACGCCGACGAGCTCGAGACGCACGAGCGGCGCGAGGGCATGTACGGCTCGATCTTCTGGTGGGTCGTCAAGCTCGGCCAGTCGGTCGCCATTTTCGGCGGCGGACTGCTGCTCGTCTGGACGGGTTTCGACGTCGAGCTCGGCAGCAACCAGACGCCGGAGGCGATCCGCCTGATGCGCCTGTGCGACGCCTTCATACCGGCCATCGCATCGGCCCTTGCGATCTGGGCAGTAGCCACCTACCCGATCTCGGAAGAGAAGGCCCACGAGATTCGCAGGCAACTCGAGGCGCGACGCGGCGCTGTCTAGCTGACGATATCCTCGTCGTCGATCCTGTGCCCCCAGCCCTGTTTCGCTGACAGGTAACGGCGATTGGCGTCGGTGACGCCGAATATGTGCTTGACCGGTGTAATGCCCTCGAGGCCTGCCGCCTCCAGATCGGTGACCTTCTTGGGGTTGTTGGTCAATAGCCGAAACGCGCCCTCACCCCGGAAATGGCGAATCAGGTCCGCGGCGTCGCTGAAGTCGCGCGAATCGTCGGGCAGACCGAGCGAGCGGTTCGCCTGGTAGGTGTCTTCACCGCCGTCCTGCAACAGGTAGGTCGCGGCCTTGGCCCAGAGTCCGATGCCACGCCCTTCATGGCCCGCCATGTAGATCAGCAGGCCGCCCTGCTCGTCACTATCGATCAGCTCGATCGCCGAGTGCAGCTGCGGGCCGCATTCGCAGCGTTCCGATCCGAATACGTCCCCGGTCAGGCAACTCGAATGTACACGCACCAGCGGGTTCGTCCAGGCGTTGCTGTCGCCGATGACGAGCACGCTGTTGACGGCCATCGAGGACGCCAGTTCGGCGAAAGAGCGCTCGCCGTGCTTGGCGCGCAGTTCCGCGGCGAGGTCCTCGAGTCGCGTCAGCTCGGTGTTGCGAACCGTCGCGTACCACTGCACGTCGACGTGCTCCGGCCCCATGTGCAGCGGCATCGGGATCGGGCCAAGCACGCTGATCGTGCCGCCGCTGGCACGCGGGATTCGGAAAAGCTTGCCCGCCGCTTCGAGGCGCTCGCGGACCGTGGGATCGATGTAGGTGAACATGGGGGCGCATTATGAACGAATGTGACGCAATTCACTTGCTGACCCATGGGTCATTAAAATATACTTACTGACCAGATAGTCAGTAAGGTACCCGCGTCATGCCGGAACCGCGCTTTCGCCGCCGCAAGGAAGACCGGCCCCAGGAAATCACCGCAGCCGCATTGCACGCGTTTGCCGAAAAAGGCTATGCGGCGACGCGCGTCGAAGAGGTCGCAAAGCGGGCTGGTGTCAGCAAGGGCCTGCTTTACCTGTACTTCAAGACCAAGGAAGAACTGTTCAAGGCCGTTATCCGCAGCTTTGTCGTGCCGAAGATCGACGAGCTGACCGCCGTAGTCGACAGCAACGAGATGACGAGCGAGGAGTTCCTGCGCGGCCCGCTCCTGGATTTCGCCAGGACGCTGCCCGGGTCGCCGGTAAGCATCCTCGTCAGGCTGATGATTGCCGAGGGCCCGAAGCACCCCGACCTGCTGCAGTTCTACTGGGACAATGTCATTTCGCGCGGGCTGGGCGCGCTCGGCAAGGTCGTCGAGCGCGGGGTCGAGAACGGCGAGTTTCGGCCCAGCGTCGTTGACGAATTTCCGCACCTGTTTGTCATGCCGGTCGTGTTCTCTGTCATCTTCCGGCTGCTGTTCGAGAAACAGTCACCTGACACGGACAAACTGATCGAGGCCCAGGTCGACCTGTTGCTGGGCCACATGAAAGGAGAAATCGCATGAAGTCGCTTTACGCCGTGCTCGCGACCGTAGCGGCCGCCTTCCTGGGTGGTTGCGAATCGGGTGACGATGCCGGCCGCGTGGTCGGGGAACTGGCCTCGGACCGCGTAGAAATGGTCGCCGAGTTCGCGGAACCGATCGTTGAGCTGCTCGTAGCCGAGGGCGATCGGGTCACTGCCGGCCAGGTGTTGCTGCGCCAGGACCCGACGCGCGCCCTGGCCAGGCTCGCCGAGGCCGAGGCTGCACTCGGGCAGGCCCAGGCGCGCCTTGACGAACTGGTTCGTGGGCCGCGCAGCGAGCAGATAGATGCCGCACGCGCGGCGGTAGACGGCGCCCGCGACGACCTGGCGTTCAGGCGCGCCGACTTTGCGCGGGTGAGCGACATTCATGCGAAGGACCTGGCGTCCGACGAGCTTCTCGACCGTGCGAGGGCAGCTCTCGACACGGCCGTCGCCAACGACAGGCTGCGCCGCGCGCAGCTGCAGGAACTTTTGACCGGGACAACGGTGGAGGAACTGGCGCAGGCGGAATACGCCGTCAGGCAAGCCGCCGCCCGGAGGGACCTGCTCGCGGTCGATGTCGAGCGCCACGCTATCAAGGCGCCCGTCGATGGTATTGCCGACAGCCGGCTGTTCGAGCTGGGCGAGCGACCGAACCCCGGCCAGGCCGTCATGGTGTTGCTCGGTGGTGAACAGGTTTTCGCTCGCGTTTATGTGCCCGAGCAGCTGCGCGTTCACGTGACGCCGGGACGATCAGCGACCATCCACGTCGACGGACTCGACGAACCCATCCCGGGGCGCGTGCGCTGGGTCGCGGCAGAGGCCGCTTTCACGCCTTACTACGCGTTGACCGAGCGCGACCGGGGCCACCTGACCTATCTCGCCAAGATCGACATTGCCGAAGACCGCGAGCGCCTCCCGGACGGCGTCCCGGTCGAAGTTGATCTCGGCACGGGCGCCGGCGAGTGAATGCAGAACTGGCGATTCGGGCGCGCGGTCTGAGCAAGGACTTCGGCAGCCTGCGCGCGGTCGACCGGCTCGACCTCGATGTGCCGCGCGCATCGATCTACGGCTTTCTCGGTCCGAACGGGTCGGGCAAGTCGACGACCATCCGCATGCTCTGTGGCCTGCTGACGCCGTCCGAAGGCAGCGCCAGCGTGCTCGGCGTGGACGTCCCGGGCGACTCCGGCAACCTGAAGCCCCGCATCGGTTACATGACGCAGAAGTTCTCGCTGTTCGGGGACATGACGGTATTCGAAAATCTGCAGTTCATCGCCGAAATCTATTCCATTCCGGCCAGCCGGCGCGCCGCGCGGATCGATGAAGTCCTCGAGCATTACGATCTCGTCGAGCAACGCGGCCAGTTTGCGGGAACCATGAGCGGTGGCCAGAAGCAGCGCCTTGCGCTGGGCTGCGCCGTCATTCACAAGCCCGAGCTGCTCCTGCTCGACGAGCCGACCAGCGCCGTCGACCCGCAGAGCCGCCGCGATTTCTGGGCAAACCTGTTCCGGCTCGCGCAGGCCGGCACCACGATCCTGGTCTCCACGCATTACATGGACGAGGCCGAGCGCTGCCATCGCCTTGCGATTCTCGACCATGGCGCCAAGGTCGCCGACGGGGCACCCGGGGATCTGCAGCGCAGCACGGGCATGAACATCATCGAGGTGCTTGCCGACGACCCCTACCATGCGCAGACGGCAATCAGCACCATGCCCGCCGTTGCCAGCGTGACGCAGCTCGGCATTCGCCTGCGCGTGCTGATTCCGGAGACCATTCCCGATGCGCTGGACCAGGTGCAGGCGGTCCTCGCAGACCATGGGATCTCGGCCGACACCCGCCTCTCCGGCGCTTCGCTCGAGGACGTCTTCGTAGCGGTGACGCTGGGCCCCGAGGAGCGTGCCGAATGAAATCGCTGTCGCGCCTGATGGCCGTCACCCGCAAGGAGGTCCGCCAGATGCGGCGCGACCGCCTGACGTTCGCGATGATCTTCGGCATTCCGCTGATGCAGATCATCCTGTTCGGCTACGCCATCAATACCGATGTGCGCAATTTGCGCACGGCCGTGGCCGACGAGGCGAACACCCACCTGTCGCACGACTTCGTCGCACAGCTCAACGCGACCCAGGTGACGGACATTCGCGAGCGCGTCAACACTGTGGCGCAGCTCGAGGATCTGCTGCGCAGTGGCGAGGTATCCGTCGGCATCGCCATTCCGCCCGACTTCGACCGCCGCGTCGCCGATGAGACGCGGGCCGCGGTCCACATCCTGGTCGATGGCTCCGACCCGACCATCGCCGGCATCGCCGATGCGCTGCGCAATCTGCCCTTGGGTTTCGATACGGCAGTTCAGCGGCAACCCACAGAGCTCATCGAGGTCCGGGCCTACTACAACCCCGAACGGCGCACGCCGGTCAACATCATCCCGGGCCTGATCGGTGTCATTCTGATGATGACGATGATGATGTTCACGGCCGTTGCAGTGGTGCGCGAACGTGAACGCGGCAATCTCGAGTTACTCATCAACACCCCCGTGACCTCTGCCGAGCTCATGGTCGGCAAGGTCCTGCCCTATATTTTCCTCGGTCTCGTGCAGCTCGCCGTGATCCTGACCGTGGGCAAGCTGCTCTTCGCCGTGCCGGTCCGCGGCAGCATCGTTGACCTGTACCTGGCGGGGTGTGTCTATATTGCGGCCAATCTCGCGCTGGGGCTGTTCTTTTCGACCGCGGTAAAATCGCAGTTCCAGGCGATCCAGCTGACGTTCTTCATGATGCTGCCGTCAATCCTGCTTTCCGGCTTCGTATTTCCGTTCGACGGGATGCCCGAGGCTGCCCGCTGGATCGGCGAAGTCCTGCCGATTACGCATTTCATCCGCCTGACGCGCGGCATCATGCTGCGCGAAGCGGGCCTCGGCGAAATGGTGGGCGAACTGGTCTATTTGGGCGCCTTCGCCGTCGTGGCCATGACGGCCGCCGCGCTCAGGTTCTCCAAACGCCTGGACTAGAAAAATTTCCCGGTTTTGCACGGTTTCAGGGCCCCGAAACTCGCATTATTGCGGCCATTCTGGTCCAATTTGCTCCAAACTGACTCCAAGCAGGAACTGATGACTCAGAATCAGCAGGAACAGCCTACTGTTTTCATCGTGGACGACGATCCGGCCATCCGGTTTGCCATGCAGGCACTGATGGATTCGGTCAATATCGAACACGAAATTTACTCCTCGGGCGACGAATTTCTCGAGAGCGTTGACGACCATCGGGCGGGCTGCCTCGTCCTCGACATCCGCATGCCGGGACTCGGCGGGCTCGAATTACAGGAAGAACTGATCAAGCGTGAGAGCACGCTGCCGATCATTTTCATCACGGGCCATGGCGACGTGCCGATGGCCGTCGATGCCATGCAGAAAGGCGCGGTCGATTTCATCCAGAAACCGTTCCGCGACCAGGACCTGCTGGACCGGATTCGCGAAGCCCTGAAGACCGACGCCGAGCGCCGCGAGGAGCAGCAGAAACATGCCGAGGTGGCGGAAAGACTCGACCGCCTGACCAATCGCGAACGTGAAGTGTTTGACCTTGTCGTGACGGGCAAGCCCAACAAGGTAATTGCCTACGAGCTCGGAGTCAGTCAGCGCACGGTCGAGATTCATCGTGCGCGAGTGATGGAGAAGATGCAGGCGAGGTCCCTGGCGGATCTCGTCAAGATGCACATGACCGCCTAGGAGCCCGCCTCCCGTCGAGAGGTCCGGCTAACCGTATTTCAGGAATGCGCCCTGCGGTGCTCGTCAAAGCGTGCGCAGTCTATGCACTTCCTTGCGTAAGGGTGCGCTTCGAGGCGCCCGGGGTCGATACTGGCGCCACACTCGTCGCAGATGCCGTACTCGTCATTGTCCATGCGCCGCAGCGCCTCGGTAATCTTGGAGATCTCCACGCGGGCTTCGTTGCCGAGCGCGTCGACCACCTCGCTGTCTTCGAGTTCTTTTGCACGCTCTTTCGAATCGGGATCGTTCCCGCGCCGCAGGTTTGCGGTAACGCGGTCGAGCCGGGCGCTCAGCTCCGCTTTCTTTGTTTCCAGCCGCTCGCGTTGCGCGGCGTAGATGTCTTCCTGCATAACCGCATCTCGCATCAGCACTTGCGTTAAATGTAATCACTCAACGGTTGCGGTTGAAATTAGTAAATCCACTTACCATGCAGTAAGTAAATTCCACGACCGGCTAGGCATCAGGTCTTATGGCACGCCAGATTTGGCAAGTCTAATCTCTCAACTGAAGGGGAGCAGAGCCTAGTCTCTACAGGGTGCATCATGGAAAAGATTTCCAAGATTCTGTCGGTCATCGATCCGACGGTAGAAGATCAGCCCGGGCTACGTCGTGCGGCCTGGCTGGCAAAGAGTTGCGGAGCGGAACTCGAGCTACTCGTCTGTTACTACAATGAATACCTGAGCGGCGACCGGCTGTTCGATTCGCCATCACTGGAAAAAGCGCGCAGTGAGGTCATCGCCAACCAGGAGAAACACCTCGAGGAACTGGCCGAGCCCATTCGCCAGGACGGCGTCGTCGTAACAACGACGGCAACCTGGGACCATCCTCTCTACGAAGGCATCGTGCGCCAGGCCATCGCCTCCGGCGCGGATGTCGTCGTCAAGGACACACACCACCATTCAGCCGTGACGCGGGCGCTGCTGACCAACACGGACTGGAACCTGATTCGCACCTGCCCGGTGCCGCTGTGGCTGGTCAAACCGCACGAGCTGGCTGATCCGCCGGTCATCGTTGCCGCCATCGACCCGATGCACCAGCACGACAAACCCGCGGCGCTCGACGATGAGATCCTGCAACTCAGCAAGCTGATCGGCGAGCGTGTGTCAGGCGTCGTGCACGCGTTTCATTCCTACGATCCGCGCATCGCTGTCGCAACAGCGACCGCCAATGCTTACATTCCGGTCTCGCTGCCGTTTGACGAGATCGAGCAGCAGATGCACGAAGACCACGAGAAGCGATTCAACGAAATCACCACCTTCCACGGGCTGGATGAGGAACACGCCCACCTTGTCGCCGGCCTGACGCACGAGGAACTGCCGGCCATAGCGGAAAACCTGAAGGCCGACGTCGTTGTCATGGGCGCGGTCGCACGCAACCGCTGGAAGCGGCTTTTCATCGGGGCGACGGCAGAACGCACGCTCGAGCATTTGCCCTGCGACCTGCTGATCATCAAGCCTGACTGGTTCCAGACGCCCGTCGAGTCGAAGACGCACGAAGCCGCCTAGGGCAGCAAGGGCAGCACCTCGCCGAGCGTGTCGAGAAAGTAGTCCGCATCGTCCTTTGACAGGACGAGTGGACTACGCAACTTCAGGATATTGTCTGCCGGGCCGATAGACCCTGTCAGGACACCGCGGCTGCGCAACCCGTTCACCACCTTGTCAGCCAGGTCGGTCGCCGGAGTCTTCGTCTCCCGATCCGCGACCAGTTCGACTGCGAGGAACAGGCCCGTACCGCGAACATCGCCAATGCACTCATGGGAGTCGGCCAGGCGCCACAGGCCGTCGGCCAGGTACGCCCCGACCTCCAGCGCGTTCTGCTGCAGCCCCTCCTCCGCAATGACGTCGAGCACGGCGAGACCGGCTGCGCAAGAGACCGGGTTGCCGCCAAAGGTATTGAAGTAACGGCCGTGCCCGGCGAACGCGTCCACGATCTCGCGCCGGGTGACCACGGCCGAGAGCGGGTGCCCGTTGCCCATCGGCTTGCCCATCGTAACGATATCCGGCTCGAACCGGCCGGCTTCGAACCCCCAGAAGTTTTTGCCCGTCCTGCCAAAGCCCGGCTGCACCTCGTCGGCGACGAACAGTCCCCCGGCGCGGCGCACGATGTCCGCAACGCGTGCCAGGTAGCCCGGCGGCGGCGCCACGACACCGCTGCTCGAGACGATCGTGTCGATGACGAACGCGGCAGTCTTGACGCCCCGGCGTTGCAGCTTATCGATGGCTTCGGCGACATGCGCTGCGTAACGTTCGCCGGCACTCTCGCCTCGATGAGGACCGCGATAGGTATCCGGAGCCGGAACGGTTGCAACCCAGGGCGGCACCTCCTCGGGCGGAATCGTGTCCGTGGATATCTCGTAGGTCGCCTGCGTGTTGCCATGATAGGCGTAGTCAACCACGACGATGCCGGTCGCGCCCGTCACGCGCCGCGCTATCCTGAGCGCCAGTTCGTTGGCCTCGCTGCCGGTGCAGCAGAACATGGCCGTATCGAGCGCCGCGGGCATCTTCGCCGTGAGCCTCTCGGCGAGCCGCACGACATTGTCGTGCAGGTAACGCGTATGCGAATTGAGTTGTCGTGCCTGGTCGCAGATAGCCGCCACCACCCGTGGATGGCAATGGCCAACATGCGGCACGTTGTTGTACATGTCGAGGTAACGCCGGCCGTCGGCGTCGAAGAGCCAGGCGCCTTCTCCGCGCACCAGGTGCACCGGTTCGTCGTAGAACAGCCGGTAGGCGGAACCCATGGACGCCAGGCGGCGTTCCAGCAGCGATTTCGGGTTCATTGCACGAATTCGGGACTCGGCGTGCTATTGCGCGGGAGCGCGCACGCCGGCGACATCGGCTGGCTGCACGGCCGGGTAGTCGTTGCCCCAGGAGCCCAGTATGTAAGTGACAACGGCGGCGACCTCTTCGTCAGTGAGATGGGCGAACCCGGGCATCACGCCGTTGTATTGCACACCGTTCACCGTGATAGGACCCTCATTGCCATAGAGCACTGTCGCAATGACCCTTTCGGGACCGCCCTCCAGGAAATCCGAACCGGCCAGCGGCGGAAACGCGCCCTCGAGACCGGTGCCTGCCGGCAAGTGGCAGGCGACGCAGTTCGCGAAGTAGAGGTTCTGCCCACGGGCCGTCGCGGGGTCGACGCCCGCGGCAGACGGATTCGCGGCGCCCTCGTCAGTTGCCGGTCCCGAACAGCCGGCAACGACCAGCACGAGCAAGGCAATCAGCGGCAATCTCGGTGCGGCCTGCATGACCCTAGTCGGCCGGCACTTCGCCCGTTCGCGTCGCGACCCTCGCCGCCGACAGGAGCCTGCCCGTATTGACCGGCTTGTTGAGCAAGGTGCAGTTTTCGACCGTCTGCGCCTCCTTGACGATTTTCGACGTGTCGCCCGTGACGATAAAGGCCGGAATATCGAGCGCGTAGTGGTCGCGGATGTGGGTCACGGCCTCGATCCCGGTCGAACCGTCCAGCAAGTGAAAATCCGAGACGATCAGCGCCGGCGCCTCGTCGAGGTGGTTGATCAGGGCGCGGGCCTCGGTCGCCGACGCCGCGGTCGCGACCCGGTAGCCCTCGGCCTCGAGCAGCAACCCCCATGCGTTCGCCACGTTGACGTCGTCTTCGATCAGGATGATCAGGCCGCTGGCATCGGTGGCATGCGCCGGGTGGGCCGGGTCGTCATCGTCCGCATGATCGCCCGGTGATTCGACCATGGGCATACTGACCGTGAAGCGCGAACCCTTGCCGACTTCCGACTCGACGCCAATGTCGTGACTCAGCAGGTCGGCAAGGCGTTTGACGATCGCCAGCCCGAGACCGAAACCCTCCTTGCTGCCGCCCTTGGGCTTGACCTGGTGGAACTCCCGGAAGATGGCTTCCTGGTGGTCCTGGCCGATACCGATGCCCGTATCCTGCACGTTGATATGGCAAGTCCCGTCGCCATGGGAGCAGAAGAGTTCGACCTTGCCCGAATCCGTGTAGCGAATCGCATTGCCAACGAGATTCTGGATGATCTCGCCGAGCAGGTTCGGGTCCGAGCGCACGATCGCATCGCAGTTACAGGAGTCGAACTCGAGGCCCTTGTGCTGCGCCTGACGCGCGAACTCGGCCGACAAGCGGTCAATCAGCCGCTGGATCGGGAAGTCCTCGAATTCCGGGGTCACGGCGCCGGCATCGAGCCGACTGATGTCCAGCAACGAGTTCAGCAGGTTGGTCATCGCGGTCAGCGAATGTTCCTGGCTCTGGATCATCTCGAGGGCGCGCTCGTCCTTGACCGTGCGGCGCAGCGCGCCGTTCAGCAGGCTCAGCGCCTGTACCGGCTGACGCAAGTCGTGGCTGGCGGCTGCGAGGAACGCGCTGTTCGCCTTGTTCGCCCGCAGCGCCTCCTGCCGCGCCTGGATGATTTCCTCTTCCATCCGCTTGCGCTTGGTCACATCGCGAATCACGCTGGAAACGAACGACGCTTTGGCGGTCGACACGGGACTCAGGCTGATCTCGACCGGAAACTCCGACCCGTCCTTGCGCAGCCCGATCAGTTCCATGCCGGTACCCATTGGCCGCAGCTCGGGCTGCTCGCGGAATTTGCGCCGGTGACCCTTGTGGGTTGTACGGATACGCTCCGGCAGCAACATCTCGATCGTGTTGCCGAGCATCTCCTGGCGATCGTAGCCGAACATTTTTTCCGCCTGGGCATTGACAATGACGATCTCACCGTCGTCATCGACGATGATCATCGCGTCTGGCGCTGCCTCGATAAGAACCCGGAAGTAAGCTTCCGATTCTTCGGCATGCAGTTTGTCTGTGCCCATTAAGCCGGCCATGGAAATTGTGGAGTTCGGGAGTATACCGTGGTGAGGACAAGCTATTGATATCTCAAGCGAGCTGGCAAGCGCATACGTATCCTTACCTATACGTATATTAGGGATTGCTTGATAGCCTCCCAGCAGTCTGCAATACCTCCAATAACCAACAGGGGTCCTCCCATTGGACACAACAGCTTCTTATAACGATAAGGTGGTGCGCCAGTTTGCGATCATGACCGTGATCTGGGGCATCGTTGGCATGCTGGTGGGGCTGATCATCGCCGCCCAGCTGATGTGGCCGGCGCTGAATTTCGACCTGCCGTATCTCACGTTCAGCCGGCTGCGGCCGCTGCACACCAACGCGGTCATCTTCGCATTCGGCGGCTGCGCGCTGTTCGGAACGTCTTATTACGTCGTCCAGCGCACCTGCCATGCCCGGCTAGCGTTCGGCAAGCTGGCGGCATTCACGTTCTGGGGGTGGCAGCTGATCATCGTGCTGGCCGCCATCACGCTGCCGCTCGGCATCACCCAGAGCAAGGAATACGCCGAGCTGGAATGGCCGATCGACCTGCTGATCGCGGTAGTGTGGGTCGCCTACGCCATCGTCTTCTTCGGGACGATTTACCAGCGCCGTATCAAGCACATCTACGTGGCCAACTGGTTCTACGGTGCGTTCATTATCACGGTCGCGGTGTTGCACATATTCAACAACCTGGCGATTCCGGTCACGCTGACCAAGTCCTACCAGATCTACACCGGCGTCATCGATGCGATGATGCAGTGGTGGTACGGCCACAACGCGGTCGGCTTCTTCCTGACGGCCGGCTTCCTCGGCATGATGTACTACTTCGTGCCGAAACAGGCGGGCAGGCCCGTGTACTCGTACCGCCTGTCGGTGGTGCATTTCTGGTCGCTGATCGCCGTGTACATGTGGGCCGGGCCCCATCACCTGCACTACACGTCGCTGCCCGACTGGGCGCAGACGCTCGGCATGGTGTTCTCGATTATCCTGCTGGCGCCCTCCTGGGGTGGCATGATCAACGGCATCATGACGCTCTCGGGTGCATGGCATAAGCTGCGTTCGGACCCGATCATCAAGTTCATGATCGTCGGCCTGTCCTTCTACGGCATGTCGACCTTCGAGGGCCCGATGATGTCGATCAAGACGGTCAACGCCCTGTCGCACTACACGGAATGGACGATCGGCCACGTGCACTCGGGCGCCCTCGGCTGGGTTGGCATGATGACGATCGGCTCGATCTATTGCCTGCTGCCGCGCCTGTATAACAAGGACAGCATGTACAGCACCAAGCTGATCGACTTCCACTTCTGGACGGCAACCATCGGCGTCGTGCTCTACGCGGTATCGATGTGGGTTGCCGGCATTGGCGAAGGCCTGATGTCACGCGCAGTGAATGCCGATGGCACGCTGACTTACGCGTTCATCGAAATCCTGGCGTCGAAGTACCCGTACTACGGCATGCGCCTGCTCGGCGGCCTGGTCTACTTCGTCGGCATGGTCGTGATGGCCTACAACGTCTACAAGACGGTCGCGAAAGAAAAACCCGTGCCTGTCGCCGTCATGGACCCGGCGTAAAGGAGCGAGCGAATGCGTCACGAACAAATTGAAAAAAACGTCAACCTGATGATGGTCCTGATCGTCATCGTGATCAGTATCGGTGGCCTGGTCGAGATCGTCCCGCTGATGCTCAGCGCCGACGCAACCGAACCGGACGAGGGCATCGCACCCTACTCCGCGCTGCGGCTTGCCGGACGCGACGTCTATGTCAGCGAGGGATGCTACAACTGTCACTCGCAGATGATCCGGCCGTTCCGTTCGGAAACGGAGCGTTACGGGCCGTTTACGACGGCGGGCGAGACGGTCTACGACCGGCCGTTCCAGTTCGGCTCGAAGCGCACTGGCCCTGACCTGGCGCGCGTCGGCGGACGCTACTCGGACGACTGGCATCGCCTGCATCTGATCGACCCGCGGGCGCTGGTGCCGCAGTCCAACATGCCCGGCTACCCGTGGCTGGCGGAACGCCAGGTCGACCCGGATCTGATCACGGCCAAGATGAAGGCGCTGAAGACGCTCGGCGACCCGTACACGGACGAGCAGATTGCCGGGGCCGCGGCGGCGGTCGAGGGTAAAACGGAACTCGACGCCGTCGTCGCCTATCTCCAGGGCCTGGGCACCAACCGCCGGTTGGCAAGGTAGTTCGCATGGATATCAACGACATTCGCGGACTGCTGACCGCCCTTTTACTGTTTTCTTTTGTCGGGCTCTGGATCTGGGCCTGGAGCAGCAGGCGCAAGGCCGAATTCGAGGCCAGCGCCGCGCTGCCACTTGAAGAGGATCACTACATGACCAACAGCGAACAGGAGAACAACTGATGACTGCATTCTGGTCCTGGTTCGTTGCAGCCGGCACGATCGTTTTCATCATCTGGTGCATCTGGCTGGTCTCCTGGTCTGCCAAGCAGGGACCGCAGGGTAAGGAGGATGAAGATCTCGTCGGCCACAAGTGGGACGGCGATCTCGAGGAGTGGAATAACCCGGCGCCCAAATGGTGGCTGTACCTGTATTTCATCACGATTGCATGGGCCGTCGGCTACATGGTCGTCTATCCCGGCATCGGCGCATTTGAGGGCACGGCGGGCTGGACGTCGGAAGGCCAGTACGAGCAGGAGGTTCAGCGGGCCGAGGAGCGCTACGCGCCCATCTACGAGAAATTCTCGGCCATGGACTTCGATACGCTGGTGCAGGACGAAGAAGCGCTGGCGCTCGGCGGCAGCCTGTTCGCAAGCTATTGCACGACCTGCCACGGTTCCGACGCGCGTGGCGCGCCCGGATACCCGAATCTCACCGACGGCGACTGGCAGTGGGGCGACAGCGAGGACGCCATCATCGCTACGCTGACCAGCGGCCGCATGGCCGTCATGACGCCGTGGGCGCAGATCCTCGGGTCCGACGAGGCGGTCGACAACATGGTTCGCTACGTGCAGAGCCTGTCGGGCATGGTAGAGGCCGACGCGGGAACGATGAGTGCGCAGGCGCAGTTCACGACGTTCTGCGCGGCCTGCCACATGCCGGACGGCACGGGCAACCAGGCCGTCGGCGCACCGAACCTGACCGACGACATCTGGCTGTATGGCTCGGATGCCGACACGATTCGGACTGCAATCGAGCAGGGACGAAACGGCCAGATGCCGGCGCACGGCGAGTTCCTCGGCGAAAACCGCACGCGGATTCTTGCAGCGTATGTGAAGAGCCTGTCGCAGTAAGCTTGTGAAACAGCGCGGTGGTTGAGGAGCAGTACAGGGGCGCGAGGAAATGGAGTCGTAACGCGCAGGCCGTTGCGACCGTGGTCTGGATATCCTTCCTCGCCGCCTCGGTCGCAACGATGCTGTTCTTCGCATTGTTCGATCCGGTGGAGCTGTTTGCCGCGGTAGGTTTCGAAGTCGGCTCGCAAAGTGGCTACGCGCTGGGCTTTTTCTTCTTCTGGTTTATCACCGCTGGCTGCTCCGCCGTCACGGCCTGGCTCGTACGGAC